>NZ_CAWPSZ010000053.1:0-313105 GCF_963890955.1 Pseudomonas sp. MF6747 | reverse complement strand
CTCTTCAGTTCAAACATCTTTGGGTTTTTAAGAAACCCTAAACTTGGCTCAGCAATCGTTGGTTACATCTTTGATTTCTCGCGGAGTAACTTGTGATGCTGATAATCTTGTTGACTATCAGTCTGACCCCACAAGCACCCACACGAATTGCTTGATTCAGTTGTTAAAGAGCGGTTGGTTAAGATCTTTCGTCTCAACCGAGGCGCGCATTCTACAGCAGCCTCACTTGCTGTCAAGTGGTTATTTTCAGAAGTTTTCGAAGATTTCTTCAACAACTTCAACCACTTGCGCTTCCGATCTCTCGTTAGCGGGAGGCGAATTCTACAGCGTTACACGCTGCTGTCAACACCTCTTTTTCTCCGCTTTCGACCGAGAAGATCGAAACGTTAATAGAGCCAAACAACACTGCTCTACCAACTCCTTCTGGGCTTCGATGAACTGAAGCAACTCGCTGTCGAATTCTGCGTAACTCTTTGTTTACCAAGGAGTTTTCCGTTTCGACTGCGCCGGAAGTGGGGCGAATTATAGACTTCCAGAATCTGCCGTCAACCCTTAATTTTGCTTTTCTATCAATTAGTTAGGATTGATTAAAAAACGACCGATATGGAGATCTTCACACACTCTATATAGAGGGAACCGCTCATATAACCCCCGCTTCCTTTAAAGCAGCCACACTCGCCGGCCCCAGCCCAAGCACTCCTTGCAGCACCTGAACCGTGTGCTCCCCCAATAGAGGAGGCGCGCTACGATACTCAACCGGCGTCTTGGATAGCCTAATCGGGCTCGCTACCTGAGGCACCATCCCCGCCAACGCGTGCGGCAATGCCATCGCCAGCCCCCGCGCCTTGACCTGTGGGTCGGCGAACACCTGTGCCAAGTCATTGATAGGCCCGCAAGGCACACCCACTCGCTCCAGCTGCGATACCCACTCAGCCGTGGTCTTGAAGACCGTAGCCTGGCGAATCAACGGAATCAGCTCCGCGCGATTAGCCACCCGCAGCTTATTAGTAGCAAAGCGCGGATCCTCTGCCCATTGAGGCTGACCCGCCACTTCAGCGAACTTGCGAAACTGCCCGTCGTTACCCACCGTGAGGATGAAGTCACCATCAGCCGTGGGGAAATCCTGATAAGGCACGATATTGGGATGAGCATTGCCCAAACGCTTTGGCGAAATACCTGTCGTCAGGTAATTCATCGCCTGGTTAGCCAGGCATGCCACCTGCACATCCAGCAACGCCATATCAATGTGCTGGCCGCCACCATCATGATCGCGATGGGCCAGCGCTGCGAGAATGGCCACCGTCGAGTAGAGCCCGGTCAAGATGTCGGTCAACGCCACGCCAACCTTCACAGGCCCGGCCCCTTCGTCACCCTCTGGCCGACCGGTCAGGCTCATCAGGCCACCCAGCCCCTGGATCATGAAGTCATAACCCGCGCGCGTCGCATAAGGCCCCGTCTGACCAAAGCCTGTGATCGAGCAATAGATCAACTCGGGATTGATCTCCTTCAGCGATTCATAGTCCAGCCCATATGCCGCCAGACCACCCACCTTGAAGTTCTCGATCAGGATGTCGGACTTGGCCGCCAGGTCACGCACCAGCTTCTGCCCCTCCGGTCGCGTGAAGTCGATAGTCACCGACTCCTTGTTACGGTTGGCCGACAAGTAATACGCCGCTTCACTGGTGTTCTCGCCAAATGCATCCTTGAGAAAGGGCGGCCCCCATGCACGCGTGTCGTCGCCATTACCAGGCCGCTCGACCTTGATCACTTCAGCCCCAAGGTCCGCAAGGATCTGCCCGGACCAGGGGCCCGCCAGCACTCGCGATAAGTCCAGCACCCGCAGATGTGAAAGCGCGCCCATACCGTGCTCCTATTAATAGAACGCCTGAAGACCGGTTTGCGCACGCCCAAGAATCAAGGCGTGCACGTCATGCGTTCCTTCATAGGTGTTGACCACCTCCAGGTTGACCAAATGGCGCGCCACCCCGAACTCATCGGAAATACCGTTGCCGCCCAACATGTCACGCGCCATACGGGCGATATCCAGTGACTTGCCGCACGAGTTGCGCTTCATGATCGACGTGATCTCAACCGCCGCCGTTCCCTCATCCTTCATGCGCCCCAGACGCAGGCACCCTTGCAGCGCCAACGTGATCTCGGTCTGCATATCGGCCAGCTTCTTCTGGATCAGTTGGGTTGCCGCCAATGGACGCCCGAACTGATGACGATCCAGGGTGTACTGGCGAGCGGTATGCCAGCAGAACTCGGCAGCACCCAGCGCGCCCCAGGAGATGCCGTAACGCGCCGAGTTAAGGCAGGTGAAAGGCCCTTTCAAACCACGCACATCCGGGAAAATGTTTTCTTCCGGCACAAATACGTTATCCATGACAATTTCACCGGTAATGGAAGCCCGCAAGCCGACCTTGCCGTGAATCGCTGGAGCGCTCAGACCCTTCCAGCCCTTCTCAAGGACAAAACCACGGATATCCCCGGCATCGTCCTTGCCCCATACCACAAACACATCGGCGATCGGGCTATTGGTGATCCACATCTTGGCGCCAGTCAGGCTATAGCCGCCGTCTACCTTGCGCGCCCGCGTAATCATCGCGCCCGGATCAGAACCATGGTTAGGCTCCGTCAAGCCAAAGCAGCCGATCCATTCCCCGGATGCCAACTTCGGCAGGTACTTCTGCTTCTGCGCCTCGGTACCAAATTCGTTGATCGGCACCATGACCAGTGACGACTGCACACTCATCATCGAGCGATAGCCGGAGTCGACACGCTCGACCTCACGGGCGATCAGTCCATAACTGACGTAATTCAAGCCACTGCCACCGTACTGCTCAGGGATCATCGCGCCGAGCAGGCCGGTTTCGCCCATCTCGCGAAAGATCGCCGGGTCAGTCTTTTCATGGCGGAAGGCTTCGAGCACACGCGGCGCCAACTTGTCCTGGGCGAATTGCTCAGCACTGTCACGCACCATGCGCTCTTCTTCGGTGAGCTGTTGATCCAGCAGCAGCGGATCGATCCAGTTGAAGCTTGCCTTACCAGCCATGAATAAGCCCTCGCGGAAAAAATCAGAAGTCGTGGATGCAGCCTAGGCTGGGCTGACGCAGAGGGCAAACGAGGTTTCTGCATAGGGTTGTGCTAATTTCTCACTCCGAAACGACTGAGAAGGGCGCAGACGCGCTTTATAAGTGAGTACTCCGTACATGCGCAGAAAAATTCCCAGTACGACGGCCCTGGTCAGCTTTGAGGCTGCGGCCCGCCACGAGAGCTTTACCAAGGCGGCGCACGAGCTTTCCATCACTCAAGGCGCCATCTGTCGACAGATCGCCAGCCTTGAAGAGTTTTTGAGTGTCGAGCTATTTCGGCGCTCGAGGCGCGGGGTAAAACTGACGGAAGCGGGCCTGTCCTATAGCCGGCGTGTCGCCATGCAACTGGACGCCGTAGAGCGCGACACCTTGTCCGTAATGGGACAGCAGGGCGCCAACGTCATTGAACTGGCCGTGGTGCCGACCTTCGGCACGCAATGGCTGATCCCTCGACTGAAAGATTTTCAACGACAGCACCCAGAGGTGACCGTCAATCTCACCAACCGGACGCGCCCGTTTCTATTTGCCGATACCGAATTCGATGCTGCGATCTACTTCGGCGATGCGGACTGGTCCGGCACCGAGTCCCACCGCTTGATGGGGGAAAATCCTCTGCCGGTGTGCAGCCCGCGCTTGCTGGGTGACCGTGACCACTTCAGCCCTCAGCAGATCGCGCAATTGCCGCTACTGCAGCAAACCACTCGGCCATACGCCTGGCGCCAGTGGTTCAGCGCGCAACAACTGAACATACCCCGTGACATGACAGGCCCACGTTACGAGCTATTCTCGATGTTGTCTCAGGCCGCCATGCATGACATGGGCATTGCGCTGATTCCGCCATTCCTTATCCAGCGCGAGCTTGAGGAGAAGCAATTAGTGATCGCAAGCACCGAGGCTCTCAGCAGCTCGAAGGCGTACTACCTGATGATTCCCGAAAGAAAAGTCGAATCCGCCTCACTGCACGCCTTCAGAGACTGGTTAATTGATCAATCACAGCGCTATAACCCCAATGTTTAAAGGCCCGATGCCGCTTGCTGACCCTGTAGTCAATAAATTCTAAATCCTACAGATGTACGGATATGTCGCATTTACACAGACTGTACCTGCCAGCCAGAAATCCGGCGCGAAGCTATGATCTACACGGCTTGCAGCGCCGATGAGCAGCCAATGCCCGCCCATTCACCGCGACAATTGTAAAAAGTCTAAATACAGCCTGAACCCCTCTAAACACCTGTATTTAAAGCGGTTATTAAAGGGCATTGCGACAATCAGTCACAGGGTGACTTGTAGTTAATTTTTCGTCACCCGTCATAATCCCTTGATGGCCGTAAAGTTCGCCTGCAAAATGCCGCGCCCCGCTGTCATTTCGGCGGGATCGTGCTGATCGGTCGCCCCAGTTGCGCCACTCGCGGTGCACTGGCCTTTTTACAAAAAGATCAAAAGCAAAAAGATCATGCAGGAGATTTGACGTGCACATTGGTGTTCCTCTCGAAACCCAGACCGGTGAAACGCGGGTGGCTGCCACCCCGGAAACCATCAAGAAGCTGATCGGCCAGGGCCATAAGGTCACTGTTCAAAGCGGTGCAGGCATTAAAGCCAGTGTCGTGGACAGTGCCTATGAAACGGCAGGCGCAACCATTGGCAGTGCCGAGGATGCGCTGGGTGCCGAGCTGATTCTCAAGGTGGTTGCCCCCAGCGACAGCGAACTGGCGCTGATCAAAAGCGGCACCGTGTTGGTGGGCATGCTCAACCCGTTCAGCAACGAAACCATCGCCAAACTCGCCGAGCGCGGCATTACGGCCTTCGCCCTTGAAGCTGCACCGCGCACCTCGCGGGCCCAGAGTCTTGACGTGCTGTCATCGCAAGCGAACATCGCCGGCTATAAAGCGGTATTGCTGGCAGCCCATCACTACCCACGCTTCATGCCAATGCTGATGACTGCCGCCGGCACCGTCAAAGCCGCGCGCGTGCTGATCCTCGGCGCTGGCGTTGCAGGCTTGCAGGCGATTGCCACGGCCAAACGCCTGGGCGCAGTGATCGAAGCGTCCGACGTGCGCCCGGCAGTAAAAGAGCAGATCGAATCCCTGGGTGCCAAGTTTGTCGACGTGCCCTACGAAACCGATGAAGAACGCGAATGCGCCGTCGGCGTCGGCGGTTATGCGCGCCCCATGCCTTCCAGCTGGATGCAGCGCCAGGCCCTGGCCGTGCACGAACGCGCCAAGCAAGCCGACATTGTTATCACCACCGCGCTGATCCCGGGCCGCAAGGCACCGACCCTGTTGAGTGCTGAAACCGTCGCACAAATGAAACCCGGCTCCGTGGTCATCGACCTCGCCGCAGCCCAGGGCGGTAACTGCCCGCTGACAGTCGCCGATCAGGTGATCGTGGAAAACGGCGTGACCATCTGCGGCCCGACCAACCTGGCCGGCGCAGTCGCTGCTGATGCGTCTGCTCTGTATGCACGCAACCTGCTGGACTTCCTGAAGCTGGTCTTCACCAAGGAAGGGCAGTTTGAAATCAACCTCGAAGACGACATCGTCGCCGCGTGCCTGATGTGCCGCGACGGCCAAGTCATCCGTAAAAACGCCTAAGCAGGGATTCAGACGATGGAAGAGCTTATCTCCCCCGGTATCTACAACCTGATCATCTTTGTGCTGGCGATTTACGTCGGTTACCACGTGGTTTGGAACGTCACCCCCGCGTTGCACACGCCATTGATGGCCGTGACCAACGCGATCTCGGCGATTGTGATCGTCGGCGCCATGCTGGCGGCAGCCCTTACCGTGACACCCCTGGGCAAGACCATGGGCACTCTGGCCGTGGCTCTGGCGGCGGTCAACGTGTTCGGCGGCTTCCTGGTAACGCGCAGGATGCTCGAGATGTTCAAGAAAAAAGCCCCGAAAGTAAAAGAAGAGGCGCCGAAGTAATGAGCATGAATCTTGTAACGACGCTCTACCTGATCGCGTCGATCTGCTTTATCCAGGCCCTTAAAGGCTTGTCACACCCCACCACGTCGCGACGCGGCAACCTGTTTGGCATGCTCGGCATGGCGCTGGCGGTGCTGACCACCGTGGGCCTCATCTATAAGCTGGGCGCAGAGTTGGCTACCGCAGGCATTGGTTACGTCATTGTCGGCCTATTGATCGGCGGCACCGCCGGTTCAATCATGGCCAAGCGCGTAGAAATGACCAAGATGCCCGAGCTGGTGGCCTTCATGCACAGCATGATCGGCCTGGCCGCAGTGTTTATCGCCATCGCCGCCGTGGTCGAGCCGCAATCCCTGGGCATCGTCAAACACTTGGGCGACTCGATCCCTGCCGGCAACCGCCTGGAACTGTTCCTCGGCGCGGCCATCGGTGCCATCACCTTCTCCGGTTCGGTGATCGCGTTCGGCAAGCTGTCGGGCAAGTACAAGTTCCGCCTGTTCCAGGGCGCACCGGTACAGTTCGGCGGCCAGCACAAGCTGAACCTGGTGCTGGGCCTTGCAACCCTGGGTCTGGGCCTGGCGTTCATGTTCACTGGCAACCTCAGCGCCTTCGCATTGATGCTGGCCCTGGCGTTTGTGCTTGGGGTGCTGATCATCATCCCGATTGGCGGCGCCGACATGCCGGTCGTCGTGTCGATGCTCAACAGCTACTCCGGCTGGGCGGCGGCGGGTATCGGCTTCTCGCTGAACAACTCGATGCTGATCATCGCCGGCTCGCTGGTAGGCTCCAGCGGCGCGATCCTGTCGTACATCATGTGCAAGGCGATGAACCGCTCGTTCTTCAATGTACTGCTCGGCGGCTTCGGCAACACAGCCGATGCGGCGGGTCCTGCGGGTTCGAAAGAAGCGCGCCCGGTCAAATCCGGCTCTGCCGACGACGCGACTTTCCTGCTGACCAACGCCGACACCGTGATCATCGTGCCGGGCTATGGCTTGGCGGTGGCACGTGCGCAACATGCGCTTAAAGAGCTGACCGAGAAGCTGACCCACCGCGGCGTGACCGTGAAGTATGCGATCCACCCGGTGGCGGGCCGTATGCCTGGCCATATGAACGTGCTACTGGCCGAGGCCGAAGTGCCTTATGACCAGGTGTTCGAAATGGAAGACATCAACTCCGAGTTCGGTCAGGCCGACGTGGTACTGGTGCTGGGCGCGAACGACGTGGTCAACCCGGCCGCCAAGAACGACCCTAACTCGCCGATTGCCGGCATGCCGATCCTTGAGGCGTTCAAGGCCAAGACCATCATCGTCAACAAGCGCTCGATGGCCAGCGGCTACGCGGGCCTGGACAACGAGTTGTTCTACCTGGACAAAACCATGATGGTCTTCGGTGATGCCAAGAAGGTCATCGAAGACATGGTCAAAGCCGTCGAATAACACTGCGCCAGCGCAATACCCGAAACCCTGGCCTGCAGTAGGCTGGGGTTTTTTATTGCTGGATTAAACCCGACCAAAGGCTCTAAATCGCCGCCTGGCATTCGACCATGGTAGCGGGCCGAATTTTTTTGAAATCACTACACTGCCCACCTTGCTTCCGTAGCCTGAGATAACAATTCATGTACCGTGATCGTATCCGCTTGCCTTCGTTGTTGAACAAGGTCATGAGCGCGGCAGACGCCGCCGCACTGATCGAGGACGGCATGACCGTCGGCATGAGCGGCTTCACCCGAGCCGGTGAAGCCAAGGCCGTCCCTCACGCCCTGGCCGAACGCGCCAAGACTTCGCCGCTGAAAATCACCCTGATGACCGGCGCCAGCCTGGGCAATGACCTGGACAAGCAACTGACCGAAGCCGGTGTGCTGTCCCGACGCATGCCATTTCAGGTCGACAGCACCCTGCGCAAGGCGATCAACGCCGGCGAGGTGATGTTTATCGATCAGCATTTGTCGGAAACCGTCGAGCAACTGCGCAACAACCAGCTCAAGCTGCCGGATATTGCCGTGATCGAAGCCGTCGCGATTACCGAGCAAGGCCATATCGTGCCGACCACCTCCGTGGGCAACTCGGCCAGCTTTGCGATTTTCGCCAAGCACGTGATCGTTGAGATCAACCTGGCGCACAACCCGAACCTGGAAGGGTTGCACGACATTTATATTCCAACCTACCGGCCGACGCGCACGCCAATCCCGCTGGTCAAGGTCGACGACCGCATCGGCAGCACCGCGATTCCGATCCCGCCGGAAAAGATTGTCGCCATCGTAATCACCAACCAGCCTGATTCCGCGTCCACCGTGACGCCGCCGGACGCCGATACCCAAGGCATCGCCAATCACCTGATCAATTTCCTCAAACAGGAAGTGGACGCCGGTCGCATGACCAACAAGCTCGGCCCGCTGCAGGCCGGGATTGGCAACATTGCCAACGCAGTGATGTGCGGTTTGATCGAATCGCCGTTTGAAGACCTGACGATGTATTCGGAAGTCCTGCAGGATTCGACTTTCGACCTGATCGATGCGGGCAAGCTGAGCTTTGCTTCCGGCAGCTCGATTACCTTGTCGCAACGGCGCAACGCCGACGTGTTCGGCAACCTGGAGCACTACAAGGACAAGCTGGTGCTGCGCCCACAGGAAATCTCCAACCACCCTGAGGTGGTGCGTCGCCTGGGCATTATCGGCATCAATACCGCGCTGGAATTCGACATCTACGGCAACGTCAATTCCACCCATGTATGTGGCACGCGGATGATGAACGGTATTGGCGGATCCGGGGACTTCGCGCGCAATGCGCACCTGGCAATCTTCGTTACCAAGTCGATCGCCAAGGGCGGCGCCATCTCCAGCGTCGTGCCGATGGTCAGCCATGTGGACCACACTGAGCATGATGTCGACATCCTGGTCACCGAAATTGGCCTTGCCGACTTGCGCGGCCTAGCGCCACGGGAACGGGCCCGGGTGATCATCGACAACTGTGTGCATCCGGCGTACCGCGATGCGCTGAACAACTACTTCAATGCTGCCTGTGCTATCGGCGGGCATACCCCGCATATCCTGCGCGAGGCACTGAGCTGGCACATTAACCTGGAAGAAACCGGGCATATGCTCAAGGCGTGATCGATACAGCTTCGAGCTGATGCACACAGTTGCATCAGCTCGAACGCACCCGCATCAGTTCTGCAAAAAACTGTACTGCTGTACCGGTCATTTCCCACCGAATATTCCTACATATATCACCTAAATCGCCTATTTCGCACTGTTTCAGTGCGGACAGGTACAGTTGCCCCATTTCCGTACAGTACAGCGGGTATAAACAGTTAACTGGCCCTTCACAATACAGGTGAACTGTATCTACAGAGTCTTGCGCCGGAGGAGGATCATTGGCATCAGTTAAACCACTACCTAATCCCGCCACAAGCGGAAGGATGTCATCATGGAACGTACACTCAGTTCCGATCTGTTCTTCGAAGAAAAAGCTGTAAACACCCAGGCTTCCCTGCCTTTGCGCGTTCTCGCCAACCTGATGTTGTGGCAGCGCCGCATCTCCAGCCGCCATCAACTGGCTCGTCTGGATTCGCGTCTGCTGGCTGACGCCGGTATCAGCGAAGCTCAACGCTACGAAGAGCTGAGCAAGCCGTTCTGGCGCTAATTGGCGCCCGCTGGCCCTGACCCACCGGGTCCACTGCCAGCACCCTGATTTGTCAAAGCAAAGCCCGCCCCGGGTAACCGGAGGCGGGCTTTGCTGTTTCTGGATTTCGGTTCTTGCATCGCTAAACAGATGAGCTGTTTCGCGACCAGTACAGTTTAAAAAATACTACAGTTAAGCAGTACAATTTAGACTTGGTGTATCTGTATTGGTATCAAAGACGCGCCCACCATGGAGTTTCACTCCCTCATGAAAGGCCATCCCCATGCGCGCCTCGTCCAGTAAACGACTGCTTATTCGTACCGCCAGTGCCCTGGCTCGATGGGCTAAACAGGCCTATGAGCGCCAACAACTGGCCCAACTCAGCGCTCGGGAGCTGTCGGACGCAGGCATCAGCCAGGGCGACCGGATCGCCGAGCTGTCCAAACCGTTCTGGCGCGACTAAACCGCTGTGAGGCTTTCCGAATAGATAAACGGCAGCTTAAGATCGCGTCATCACGTGGCGAACCTTGTAGAACCGACGTCTGATGCTCAATTGCAACAACGTCGGTTTCACGGTGGCCGCTTTGCGCCGCTTTATTTGTTCATCTACAGGAGTCATTCCATGTCCCGTCTTCGCCTGCTGAGTGCTGCAGCCCTGTTGGCCGTGGCTGCCAATGCCAACGCAAGCAGCCTTATCGTGACCACCGATTCGATCGTCGGCGCGCTGAAAGCCACCTCCGATGCCAGCTCGGATGCTACCTCCTCCCTGCGTGACAACAAGGTCGTCCAGGCCGCTCGCGATGACGCCGCCAGCTTCGTTGCCAGCGAAGGTGCCATCCGTGGCGTGAAGCTGGAAAGCGCCCTGGCCCAGATCCGCCAACAAGCCCCGCAACTGAATGCCGCGAGTGACACGCAGCTCGCCCAAGCGATCCTGGCTATCTGACGCAGATCGACATAAAAGCGCGCCAGCTGCTACCTGATGTGTCAGCGCTGGCTCTCGCCCGGGCGTTGCGCTAGCCTTGGCGCTCGCTTTCAGTTGTCGAGTCTCATGGTTTTTTCATACCGCCTGTTGATCGTTCCCGTATTATTTTCCGTCTGCTGGTCACCCTTGGCTTCGGCCTTTGATGTGTCCACCCAGAGCACCGTCATCAGTGCCTACGCCACCAGCAAGGTGACGTCAGCGCCCTTTGACAGAAAGTTGGTAATGGCCGCCCAGGATGACGCTGCCGCTTTTATCGCCACTGACGGCCAATGGCGGGGCGCTCGTCTGGAATCCGCGCTGGATTATCTGCGCCGCACCCAGCCAAAACTTCATGCAAGCGACCTTGAACTGGCGCAAGCAATTCTCGTCCAATAATCATCTTTGTATTTTGGAGTTATTCCATGCGTAGCCCGCTGATCGCCGCCGCTCTCGGCCTGCTGTTGTTGGCCGATGTCGCCCACGCGCAAACCTTGAAGGCCACCAGTAACATCGTCGTGCGTGCCTCGGCCCGCACCATTGACTTCACCTCGGACACCACCACGTCCATACGCGACTCCAAAGTCGTACGCGAAGCCCACGACGACGCCGCTAGTTTCGTCGCCACCAATGGCGAGATCCGTGGCGCGCAATTGGAAGCCGCCTTTGACACCCTGCGAACCCGCGTGCCGCAAGCTCGCGATGCCAGTGACCAGACGCTCGCCGAAGCCATCCTCGCTCTGTGAGGCGCCTGGTCGCCTGGCTATTGGCCGGGACTGTGCTGCTCTGTGCAGGCGCAGCCCAGGCCAGCCTGCAACTGCGGCTCAAGACCGATGGCTTGAGCCCGGCCGAACAGCAGGCCAGCCAGGCATTGCTTGATGAAGCGATGCGCGCCTTGCCGCCGCGCTTTGTCGAGCAACTGGACCGACGCATCGATGTCGGCTGGACCGACAAAATGCCTGAAAACGCCTATGGTCAGGCCTCACTGGTGTCCGAGCTTGATCTGAATCAGAACCTGCTCGCCAGCCTGACCGACGGCAGCGCCGCCACCCAAAAAACCAATCGCCCACACGGCACTGTGCGCCGCGAAATGCTCGCCACCGTGCTGCATGAGCTGACCCACATCTATGACCGTGCGCGCCTGTGGTCCAAAGACGACCGCGCGCTCATCCAGCGGTGTAGCCGCCAGAACAACATCACCGGCCTGATCGGCCTGCCCGATCAATGCCGTGGCCAGAATGATCGCCGCTTTACCTTGAGTGACGACCCGCGCCTGCTGGACCTCGCCGGCTGGCCGCAATACGTGGGCCGTCGCGGCGAGCGTGAACAACACAACCACCAGGTTGCCCGTAGCCCGGACATCTACGAAACCACCAGCCCGCTGGAGTTCGTGGCGGTCAACATGGAGTACTTCCTGCTCGACCCGAGCTACGCCTGCCGTCGCCCCGCGCTGTTTCGCTACTACAAGGAACACTTCGGCTGGGCGCCGCCCGAGCAAGACACCTGCGCCAAAACCTACGCCTTCCTGAATGCAGGCAACGATTTCGCCAAGACGCCACTGGGCCAGATCGATCCGGAGCGCGTGTACGAAATCGACTACCTGCTGGCCGAAGCCAATCAGAACCTGGTCAGCCGCTGGGGCCACAGCATGTTGCGCCTGGTGATCTGCGCGCCCGGTCGCCCGCGCGGCCCGGATTGCCGCCTGGACCTGGACCAACACCTGGTCCTGTCCTACCGCGCCTTTGTCGGTGACGTACAGCTGTCGAGCTGGGATGGCCTGGTTGGCAAATACCCGTCACGCCTGTTCGTGCTGCCCCTGGCCCAAGTCATCGACGAATACACCAAGACCGAACTGCGCGGGCTGGCATCCGTACCGCTGAAACTCACCCGCCAAGAGATCAACGACACCGTCGAGCATGCCGCCGAAATGCATTGGAGCTACGACGGCAACTACTTCTTCATCTCCAACAACTGCGCGGTCGAAAGCCTCAAACTCCTGCGCAGTGGCAGCGCCAACCCACAGCTGACCGGGCTGGACAACATCACCCCCAACGGCCTGCTGGAAGTGCTCAGTGCACGCGGCCTGGCCGACACCAGCGTCCTCAAGGACAAACGCGAGGCACTGCGCCTGGGTTATCACTTCGACTCGTTCCGCGAGCGTTACCAGGCGATGTTCGATGTCCTGCGCAAACACTTGCCGATCAAGCAGACCGAGGTCGAAGACTGGCTGTCCCTCAGCGCAGAAGAACGCCGCCAATGGTTCAGCCAGGCCGACCTGCGCACCAGCGCCGCGCTGTTGCTGCTGGAACAGGCGAGCTATCGCAAACAGCTGATGCTGGCCCAGGACGAAGTCAAACAACGCTACCTCGGTGCTCGCGAGCTGAAAAACGGCGGCATGGAAAAAGCCAACAACACCCTGCAACAGATCCTCGCCAACAGCGGCTTCCTCAGCCGCCCGGCGGAGCTACTGGGCAGCAGTGGCTACGGCCTGCCACAACCGTCGGAATCCAAACGCCTGGAATCGGAAAGCGCCGAGCGCCAGAAGCAGCTGCAATCTTTGACCGGCGATCTGGATAAAGAGGTGAGGGTGCTGCTCGAACCTTCCCGCGCCGCCGAAATTGCCGCGTGTGAAGCCAATCTCAAACAGGTGGGCGAGCACCTGAGGGCGCTGCACAAAGCGGCGGGGGGCCTGGAGCTTCCATAATTCGCCCCACACAAGCTAACTCGCCCTACAGAAGAACCAGAAAAACCTCTCATCATCTGATTACACAGCGAAAGCTGGCTGAAAGCTTCCACGTCTAGGATCGCCACCACTGTCGGCAACAGACCGGCTGTTAACAACAACAATGGTGATTCCCGATGTCCGCTCGTCCTTGCCTTTTCGCTCCAACTCCACCCGTACGCCACGTGCCTTTCGTACTGCGCTGACCCCAAACCGGTTCGCCATTCCCTAGCCGCGCTACGCCTGGAGTATTCCTATGCTGACTTTCCTTGGCTTTGCCATGGTCATCACGTTCATGTTCCTGATCATGACCAAGCGCCTTTCCGCGCTGATTGCCTTGATCATCGTGCCCATCCTGTTCGCCCTGTTTGGTGGCTTTGCACCCGAGATCGGGCCGATGATGCTTGCGGGCATCACCAAGCTTGCGCCGACCGGCGTGATGCTGATGTTCGCCATTCTGTACTTTGCCCTGATGATCGACTCCGGTCTGTTCGACCCGGCCGTGCGCAAGATCCTCAAGATGGTCAAGGGCGACCCGCTGAAAGTGTCGGTCGGTACCGCCGTGCTGGCACTGGTGGTGTCTCTCGACGGTGACGGCGCTACCACCTACATGATCTGCGTCGCCGCCATGCTGCCGTTGTACCAGCGCATCGGCATGAGCCCGCGGATCATGGCCGGCCTGATCATCCTCGCCGGTGGCGTAATGAACATGACGCCATGGGGCGGCCCGACCGCCCGCGCCGCCAGTGCGCTGCACGTAGACCCCTCGGATATTTTCGTACCGATGATCCCGGCCATGGCCGCCGGCGTCGTGGCCATCCTGGCGATTGCTTATATGTACGGTAAACGCGAACGAGCGCGCCTGGGCGAACTGCACCTGCAGGGTGACGAGATCGACCACAGCGAGATCAGCGTGTCGCAGTTCCCGGATGCTCGTCGTCCGAAGCTGATCTGGTTCAACGGCGCCCTGACCTTTGCCCTGATGTGCACCCTGATCGCCGGCTTGTTGCCGCTGCCAGTGCTGTTCATGGTGGCGTTCAGCATCGCGATGATCGTCAACTACCCGTGCCTGCAACAGCAGAAAGACCGCGTCGCTGCCCACGCAGGCAGCGTACTGGCGGTGGTGGGGCTGATCTTCGCTGCCGGTATTTTCACCGGCATCCTGTCGGGCACCGGCATGGTCGACGCCATGTCCAAAAGCCTGCTGGCGGTCATTCCTGAAGCCATGGGCCCTTACCTGGCGGTGATCACCGCGCTGGTGAGCATGCCGTTTACTTTCTTCATGTCCAACGATGCGTTTTACTACGGCGTACTGCCGGTACTCGCCGAAGCCGCCAGCCACTATGGCATCACTGCCGTGGAAATGGCCCGCGCGTCTATCGTCGGCCAACCCGTGCATCTGCTCAGCCCGCTGGTCCCTTCGACCTACCTGCTGGTAGCCCTGGCCGGTATCGAATTTGGCGATCACCAACGCTTTACCCTCAAGTGGGCAGTGCTGGTATGCCTGTGCATAATGTTCGCCGCTTTGCTGATGGGGATTTTTCCGCTGTTCAGCACTCTATAATCGTACCCACTCACCCGCGCGGCGCTGCAGCTTGCGCGGTTTAACATTTGCTCAAAGGAATACACATGGAATGGCTGACCAATCCGGAAATCTGGATTGCCTTCTTCACCCTGACGGCCCTCGAGATCGTCCTGGGCATCGATAACATCATCATGATTTCGATCCTGGTCAGCCGCATGCCCAAGCATATGCAGGCGCGCACCCGGATCTTCGGCCTGGCCCTGGCCATGGTCACGCGAATCCTGCTGCTGCTGTCGATCACCTGGGTCATGCAACTGACCGCCGACCTGTTCGTGGTCTTCGGCCAAGGCATTTCCGGCCGCGACCTGATCCTGTTCTTCGGTGGCCTGTTCCTGCTGTGGAAAAGCTCCCAGGAGATGTACCACGCACTGGAAGGCGAAGACGAAACCCACGACGAGCCGAAAGGCGCCGGCGGCAAGTTCATCTACACCATCATTCAGATCGCCATCATCGACATCGTGTTCTCGCTGGACTCGGTGATTACTGCGGTTGGCATGGTTTCTCACGTGCCGGTGATGGTGGCAGCGATCGTGGTGGCCGTTCTGGTGATGATGCTGGCTGCCGGCACCATCAGCGAATTCATCGACAAGCACCCGTCGCTGAAGATGCTCGCGCTGTCGTTCCTGCTGGTAGTGGGTACGGTGCTGATTGCCGAATCCTTCGACGTGCACGTGCCAAAAGGCTACGTCTACTTCGCCATGGCGTTCTCGCTGGCGGTGGAAGCGATCAATATCAAGATGCGCACCGCCATCGCGAAAAAGAAGAAACAGCAGGATCCAGTGAAACTGCGCAAGGACATTCCGGGTCAATAACACCGACCCGCTGCTGAAAAGGGGCTTTCGAGCCCCTTTTTTTCATCTGCAAAAAACTGATTTCATGACAGTTTTATTTCAAACACGACTTTAGCTATGCGATGCTGGCGCGCAGCCCATTCGCCAACTACAGCTTAAGTACAAGACGTAGAGCGGCACGCGGCAATTCTTATTTGCTCTTTTTGAGCTAACCCACACGGGGGGCCGAGCATGCTGACCTTGCTCAATCTGCTTTCCGCCGTGACCCTGCTTATCTGGGGCACGCATATCGTCCGTACCGGCATCTTGCGGGTCTACGGCTCCAACTTGCGCCAAGTCATCGGGCAGAACATGTCCAAGCGCTGGCTGGCGTTTGTCGCCGGTATCCTGGTGACGGCCATGGTGCAAAGCAGTAACGCCACGGCAATGCTGGTGACATCCTTTGTCGGCCAGGGCCTGATGGGGCTCACGCCTGCCTTGGCGACCATGCTCGGTGCCGACGTCGGTACAGCGTTGATGGCGCGCGTGCTGACCTTTGACCTGTCCTGGCTGTCGCCGCTGCTGATTTTTCTCGGGGTGATTTTCTTCCTGTCGCGCAAACAGACGCGAGCAGGGCAGATGGGCCGCGTCGGCATCGGCCTGGGCCTGATCATTCTGGCACTGCAACTGATTGTCGAAGCCGCCGGGCCCATCACCCATGCCCAAGGCGTCAAAGTGCTGTTTGCCTCGCTGACCGGCGACATCCTGCTGGATGCCCTGGTCGGTGCATTGTTCGCGATGATTTCCTACTCCAGCCTGGCTGCCGTACTGCTCACGGCAACCCTGGCCGGGGCGGGCGTGATCGGCCTGCACGTGGCCATCGGCCTGGTGATCGGCGCCAACATCGGCAGTGGCGTGCTGGCGTTTCTCAGTACCAGCATGCAAAACGCGGCCGGTCGGCAAGTGGCACTGGGCAGCCTGCTGTACAAACTGATCGGCTTGCTGCTGATCATCCCGGTGCTCGACCCGCTCGTAGGCTGGATGGACGGCCTGGACTACAGCGCCCAAGGCATGGTCATTACCTTCCACCTGCTCTACAACGTCAGCCGCTGCCTCATCCTGCTGCCGACGATCGGCCCAATGGCGCGCTTGTGCGCCTGGTTACTGCCGGAACAAGCCGAGACCAACGGCAAAGCCAAACCGCGCCATCTCGACCTTGCCGCACTCGACACCCCAAGCCTGGCATTGGCCAACGCCGCGCGCGAAACCCTGCGCCTGGGCGACCTGATCGACAACATGCTCACCGCAATGCTCGAAGTGTTGCGCGGCAAGCAAACCGCCATCACTCAGGAAATGCGCAGCCTCAGTGACGACGTTGAAGCCCTGTACAGCGCGATCAAGCTTTACCTGGCGCAAATGCCGCGTGAAGACCTCAGCGAACAGGACAGCCGTCGTTGGGCCGAGATCATCGAACTGTCGATCAACCTGAAACTGGCTGGCGACCTGATCGAGCGCATGCTGCGCAAAGTCCAGCAGCAGAAAACCTCGCAACGTCGGCAGTTCTCCGAAGTAGGCCTGGAGGAGCTGGCCGGCCTGCATACCCAGCTGATTGCCAACCTGCGTCTGGGCCTGTCGGTGTTCCTCAGTGCCGACCCGGAAAGCGCCCGCCAACTGCTGCGCGAGAAGCGCCGCTTCCGCGCTCAGGAACGCCGCTTGGCTCACGCCCACGTCAGCCGTCTGCAACGCAAGATCGTACAGAGCCTGGAAACCAGTTCCCTGCACCTGGAGCTGATTGCCGACATGAAACGTCTCAACTCGCTGTTCTGCAGCAGCGCCTACGTCGTGCTCGAAACGTCCGACACCGGCGCACTCTCGGCCGAAGATATCGCCGACATCACCCATTCACCCTGAACGTACGACGGTGAGTGAAGTCAGTTAACAGTGGATCTCACTCGCCAGGAAGCTGTTATGCGTCGCCTGTTATTCGCCTGCCTGCTCATGGGCTCGGCACATACCTTTGCCTTTGACCGCCTGCAAGTCGAGGGCTACACCTTGCCCAACGGCCTGCAATTGCTGCTCAAACCGGGCACCGAGCGCGGGCACGTGGCTATCCGCCTGGTGGTAGGCGTAGGCCTGGATGACTTCCCTTGTGAAGAAAAAGAGCTGCCGCACCTGCTCGAACACGTGTTGTTCAGTGGCATCGATGGCGGCGGCGAAGGCGACCTCGAAGAACGCATGCAGGCCTTGGGCGGCGACTGGAACGCCTACACCAGCAACGCCGACACCACTTTCGTGATTGAAGCGCCCGCGCAAAACCAGCGCAAAGTGCTGGATTTGCTGTTGGCCATCATCACTCGCACAGAACTGACCGACGCCAACATCACTGCGGCCAAGCGCGTGGTCGAACGCGAAGACGGCGGGCATTACTCGCACCTGCAACGCCTGCTCGACCGCCAGGACCTTGGCCACACCGCCAGCAACCAATTGGCCGTCGAGCTAGGGCTCAAGTGCGCTGAACGCGCCGAGGTCGACCACTTGACCCGCGATCAATTGCAAGCGCTGCGCAAAAACTGGTATGCGCCCAACAACATGACCCTGATCATTGTCGGCGACCTCGACAAACTGCTGCCGGCCTACCTGGAACGCACCTACGGCCAACTTGATCCGATCGAGCCGAGCGAGCATTTGCCACTTCCGGAAATCCAGCACGCCGCCGCCAGCCATCGCGACCTGATCCACGGCTGGATCGGTGACAGCGCCAAACTGCACTGGCTGTTCCCGGAACCGGTACTGGACGACCAGCATGATGAAACCTACGACCTGCTCAAGGACTACCTCGACTGGGCGCTGTACCGCCAACTGCGCCTCAAGCACGGTTTGTCCTACGGCCCCTGGAGCGAGCGTGAAGTGCTCGGCGGCGTCGGTTTCCTGAGCCTGAATGCCGACCTTGAGCGCGAAAACCTGCCGCAAGCCGAACAGGTGCTGCAAGCGCTCAAGGCGCAACTGCTCAAGGACGGCCTCGACGCGGCCACCTTCGCCCGCCTGCAGCAAGCTGCCATCGCGCGCCAGGCGTGGGCCGTGCAGGGCAACAGTGCGTTGGCCGATTACTACTGGAGTGCATCCGGCGACTACGCCGACGGCCACTTCAGCGACCCGGTCAAACGCATCAAGGCCGTCAACCTGAAGCAGGCCAACCAGGCCATGCGCCAACTGTTTGACCAGGCGGGTTACTGGCGTATCGAAAAACCGCTGCTGAGCTACGACAGCCTGACCTGGATCGGCGCGGGTGTGCTCGGGTTGATCGCCATTGTGTTGGGCGGCCTGCGGCTTTATCGCAAACGGATCGCGTAATGAGGCACCGAACACAGGGCTAAGACGCTATTCTGTCTGGGTTTTTTCCTACACACATTGTGGATCGCTCATGCCAAAGCTGCCGCCCCTTATCCAGCGCATTCTCGTCCTGATCAAGCGCTACCCTGGGGTCATCGCACTCGGCGGCTTTATCTCGGGTGTGTGCAGTTTCATGCTGGTGGATCGCCAACAGGGCATGGCCAGCTGGATCGCCGTGATCATGCTGGTGAGCTGGCTGTGGCTGATGCTGGAAAACAGCTTCACCCAGCTGTTCGCCAAGGTCTTCAAACGCGAAATCCCCGAACCCCTGCTGCGCTACGCCACCCAGATGATCCACCAGGAAAGTCTGTTTTTTGTGCTGCCCTTCTTTTTCGTCACCACCACCTGGAACAGCGGCCAGTCGGTTTTCACCGGCCTGCTCGGCGCGGCGGCACTGGTGTCGATCACCGACCCGCTGTACTACAAATGGCTGGCGCCGAAACGCTCGCTGTTCCTGGCGCTGCACACACTGACCTTGTTCGCCGCGCTGCTCACCGCGCTGCCGATCATCCTGCACCTGACCACCGCTGAAAGTTACAAATTGGCGCTGGGTGTGGCCATGGCGCTGTCGATCCCGAGCCTGGCGGTCAGCTTGCCGCTGCGCAGCTTCAAAGGTTGGGCGATGCTGCTGGGGGTGACCGCCGCCATCGGCTGCGCCGGCTGGTTCCTGCGCACGTGGGTACCGCCGGCCACGCTGTGGATGACCGAAGTGGCGATCAGCACCCAACTGCAGGACCGGACGCCCGGAGATGACCTCAAGGAAGTCACCGCCGCCCAACTGCGCAGTGGCGGGCTGTACGCCTACACCGCGATCAACGCGCCGCGCGGGCTGGATGAGCGGATTTACCATGTGTGGAAGTTCAACGGCAAAGAGGTCGACCGCATTGCCCTGGATATTCACGGCGGGCGCGACGAAGGCTACCGCGCCTGGACGCACAAGCAGAACTTCCCCGCCGATGCGGTAGGCCGCTGGCAAGTGCGGGTGCTGACGGAGGACGGACAGGTCATTGGCGTGCTGCGCTTCAAAGTCACTGACACAGCACAAACGGACACGCCAAAGTAGGCCGTATCGTGCTATTACGTAGGAATTCTGGATAGCCAAACAAGCTCGGAGCTTATGACCACCAGTACTACGGCGGGCGCCGCCCATCTCGACACGACCACCGCTCCTCCGTTACTCAGGATTACGGGGGACTGGACGCTTGCTCACTATGCAAACCTGAAGCAGCTGTCGGCCACACTCGACGGCCAATACGACGCCGGCGCACGCATCGACCTCAACGGCCTGGGCGCCCTGGATACCGCGGGCGCGTCGCTGCTGGTTGAGCTGCTGGGGCCCGACCGTATCGAGCAATCGGCCGAACAGACCGATTGCAGCTTGTCCGCCGCCGACCGCGCACTGCTCAAGACCGTCTACCGCTCGCTGAATGATTTTTGTGTGCCGGACAAAGCCCCGGAAGAGGCCGCCGGTATCCAGGTGCTGGCGCGCATCGGCCGCGCGGTGGACACCGTGTGGCAAGACAGCAAGAAGCTGCTCGGCTTTATCGGTTTGATCCTGGAAACCTTTGCCCGCGGCATCTTGCGCCCCAAGCGCTGGCGCATTACGCCAATGGTCGCGCATATCGAACAGACCGGCCTCGACGCCGCCCCCATCGTGGCCTTGCTGACCTTCTTGGTCGGCGCAGTGGTGGCATTTCTCGGCGCTACGGTGCTCAAGAGTTTCGGCGCAACCATTTTTACCGTGGACTTGGTGGCGTTCTCTTTCCTGCGTGAATTTGGCGTGCTGCTCACTGCAATCCTGATCGCCGGCCGCACTGCCAGTGCCTTCACCGCGCAAATCGGCTCGATGAAGGCCAACGAAGAAATCGACGCCATCCGCACCCTGGGCCTGGACCCGATGGAGCTGCTGGTGTTGCCGCGCGTGATGGCGCTGCTGGTGTCGCTGCCGATGCTGACCTTTCTGGCGATGCTCTCGGGGATTGTCGGCGGCGGCGTGGTGTGCGCGGTGGCACTGGATATTTCACCGGCGATGTTTCTCTCGCTGCTGCAATCGGACATCGGTGT
Organism: Pseudomonas sp. MF6747; assembly: GCF_963890955.1. Taxonomy (NCBI): domain Bacteria; kingdom Pseudomonadati; phylum Pseudomonadota; class Gammaproteobacteria; order Pseudomonadales; family Pseudomonadaceae; genus Pseudomonas; species Pseudomonas sp. MF6747. The sequence continues at coordinate 291,974 of NZ_CAWPSZ010000053.1, read as the reverse complement.
ACAACATTTTCTGGTGGGCATGGTGAAAGCGCCGATCTTTGCCTTCCTGATCGCCGCGATTGGCTGCCTCGAAGGCTTCAAGGTCAGCGGCAGCGCCGAATCGGTCGGCGCCCACACCACCTCCAGCGTGGTGCAATCGATTTTTGTGGTGATCGTGCTGGACGCGGTTGCCGCGCTGTTCTTTATGGAGATGGGCTGGTGAGTCGTCTACACCGAGCGCCCACCGAGGCGGTGATCGAAGTGCGCGGCCTGTGCAACCGCTTTGGCAGCCAGAGCGTGCACGAGAACCTCGATCTGGATTTATACAAAGGCGAGATCCTCGCGGTGGTGGGCGGTTCCGGCAGCGGCAAGTCGGTGTTGCTGCGCAGCATCGTCGGCCTGCGCCGGCCCAGCGAAGGCGAGGTGCGGGTGTTCGGCAAGAACCTGCCGAGCCTGCCGGAACAGCAACGCTCACAGGTGGAGCGACGCTTTGGCGTGCTGTTTCAGAAGGGCGCGCTGTTTTCGTCGCTGACCGTCACCGAAAACGTCGCCCTGCCGCTGATCGAGCACGCGGGCCTCAGCCGCGCCGATGCCGAGCACCTGGCCGCAGTCAAGCTTGCCCTTGCGGGGTTGCCGCTGTCGGCGGCCGACAAATACCCGGCGTCGCTCTCCGGCGGCATGATCAAGCGTGCGGCCCTGGCCCGAGCCCTGGCGCTGGACCCGGACATCCTGTTTCTCGACGAACCCACCGCCGGCCTCGACCCGATTGGCGCGGCGCAATTCGACCAACTGATCCTGACCTTGCGCGATGCGCTGGGGCTGAGCGTGTTCCTGGTCACCCACGACCTCGACACGCTGTACACCATCACCGACCGTGTGGCGGTGCTGGCGCAGAAGAAAGTGCTGGTGGCCGATGCCATTGATGTCGTCTCGGAAACGAACGACCCCTGGATTCACGAATATTTCCACGGCCCCCGCGGCCGCGCGGCATTGGATGCCGCTCAATCGCTCAACGAGGTATGACATGGAAACCCGAGCCCATCATGTGATGATCGGTCTGTTCAGCGTAATCGTGGTGGTCGGCGCGATGCTGTTTGGCCTGTGGCTGGCCAAGTCCAGCGTCGACAGTGCCTTCCAGGATTATGAAGTGGTGTTCAACGAGGCGGTCAGCGGCCTGTCGCAAGGCAGCTCGGTGCAGTACAGCGGGATCAAGGTGGGTGACGTCACCAGCCTGCGCCTGGACCCCAACGACCCGCGCCGCGTACTGGCACGTATCCGCCTGGCCGGGCAGACGCCGATCAAGGAAGACACGCAGGCCAAGCTGGCCCTGACCGGCATCACCGGCACCTCGATCATCCAGCTCAGCGGCGGCACACCGCAAAGCCCGGAGCTCAAGGGCAAGGACGGCAACCTGCCGGAAATCATCGCCTCACCATCCCCGATCGCGCGCCTGCTCAATAACAGCAACGACCTGATGACCAGCATCAACCTGCTGCTGCACAACGCCAACCACATGTTCTCCCGGGAGAACGTCGAGCGCCTGAGCAACACGCTGGACAACCTGCAACAAACCACTGGCGCCATCGCCGAGCAACGCGGTGACATCAAGGTGGTGATGCAGCAATTGATGCAGGTGAGCAAACAGGCGACTGCCGCCCTGGAGCAAACCACCGTGCTGATGCGCAACGCCAACGGCCTGTTGAACGATCAAGGCAAGCAAGCCTTCGGCAGCGCCGAGCAGGCAATGAAATCGCTCGAACAAAGCACCGCAACCATCAACACCTTACTGACCAATAACAAGGACTCGGTGAACAGCGGCATGCAGGGCCTCAACGAACTGGCGCCGGCCGTGCGCGAACTGCGCGAAACCCTGGGTTCGCTGCGCGCCATCTCCCGCCGCCTGGAAGCCAACCCCAGCGGCTACCTGCTGGGTAGCGACAAGAATAAGGAGTTCACGCCATGAAGCGCGCTTATCAACTGATCGCCCCTGTGGCCTTGGTGCTGGTCGGCGCCTGCTCGATTTTGCCCAAGCCCGACCCTTCGGACGTGTACCGCCTGGCTTCGGCCCAGACGACCACCCAAGGCGCGCCGGTGAGCTGGTCGCTGCGCGTGAGCAAGCCGCAGAGCAGCGAGTTTCTCGACAGCCCGCGCATTGCCGTGGTGCCCAACGGTGACCTGATCAGCAGCTATGCGAACTCACGCTGGAGCGACCCGACGCCGGTGTTGCTACGCAACCGGTTCATGGACGGTTTCCAGCGCGATGGGCGGGTGACGCTCTTGAGTACCGACGAGACCAACTTGCAGGCCGATTATGAGCTGGGCGGGCAATTGCAGGCGTTTCAGAGTGAGTACCATGGCAGCGCGGTGGAAGTGCTGATCCGCCTGGATGCGCGGTTGGTGCGCGGGAGTGATCAACGGATTATTGCCAGCCGCCGGTTTGAGGTGAGACAGCCAGTGGGTGACACCAAAGTGCCGGCGGTGGTTGCCGCGTTTGGGCAGGCGGGGGATCAGTTGAATAGGCAGGTGGTGGATTGGGTGGTGCAGCAGGGCCAAAGTGCTGCGAAACGCTGAGGGCTTCTTCGCGAGCAAGCCCGCTCCCACATTTGACCGCGTTTATTCTGACGAAATGCGTTCGAATGTGGGAGCGGGCTGGCTCGCGAAAGCGGTGTGAGCCTTAACCGAAGAACCAATAGCACACCGCAATCGCCGCCACGACACCGGCAAACTCTGCCAGCAACGCACACCCCACCGCATGCCGCGCCCGCTGGATCCCCACCGAGCCGAAGTACACCGCCAACACGTAGAAGGTGGTTTCGGTACTGCCCTGAATCGTCGCCGCCACCAATGCCGGGAAGCTGTCCACGCCCTTGGTTTGCATGGTCTCGATCAGCAGCGCCCGCGCGGCACTGCCGGAGAAGGGCTTGACCATGGCGGTCGGCAACGCGTCGACAAAACGCGTGTCCATGCCCGTCCACGCCACCAGGTGGCGAATGCCTTCAAGGCCGAAGTCCAACGCACCCGAGGCGCGTAACACGCCCACCGCGCACAGCATCGCCACCAGATACGGCAGCAGGTTCTTGGCAACGTCGAAGCCCTCTTTGGCGCCTTCGACGAACGCCTCGTATACCTTGACCTTGCGCAGCGCACCGATCAGCAAAAACAGCATGATCAACCCGAACAGCGTCAGGTTGCCAAGGATCGATGACAAACCGGCCAGCGCCGTGGCGGACAAGGTCGCCAGCAACGCCATAAAGCCACCGAGGATCAATGCGCCGGGCACCAGGTAGGCCAGCACCACCGGATCCCACAGCCGCAGGCGCTGCATCACCGCCACCGACAATAGGCCAACCAGGGTCGAGGCGCTGGTTGCCAGCAGGATCGGCAGAAACACCAGCGTCGGGTCCGCTGCGCCTTGCTGGGCGCGGTACATGAAGATGGTCACCGGCAACAGCGTCAGCGAAGACGCATTCAGCACAAGGAACAGAATCTGCGCGTTACTGGCGGTGTTGGGGATCGGGTTGAGTTCCTGCAGCGCCTTCATGGCTTTCAGGCCAATCGGCGTGGCGGCGTTGTCCAGCCCAAGGCCATTGGCGGCGAAGTTGAGGGTGATCAAGCCAATGGCGGGGTGGCCGGCCGGCACTTCCGGCATCAGGCGGCGAAACAGCGGGCCGAGGGCCTTGGCCAACCAGTCGACAATCCCGGCTTTTTCGGCGATGCGCAAAAAGCCCAGCCATAAGGTCAGGGTGCCGAACAGCAGCACCATGACTTCCACCGACAATTTGGCCATGGCGAAAATGCTTTCCACCATCGCCGCAAAAATCCCGGCATTACCGCCAATCAGCCATTGCGCCAGTGCTGACACCATTGCCACGACAAAGAAGCCAAGCCACAGGCCATTAAGCATCTGTTGAATCCCCCGAAAGATGGGGCGAATGATAGCGGGGCTGGCAGAAACGACAAACCCCGGAATTTTCCGGGGTTTGTGTTCACGCCGCGGGCTATCAGCCGCGGGTGGCTTGGGTGGCTGGCGAGGCCTCTTTGCTGCGCCAGTGCGGCAGGGAGTTCCAGTAGCGCTCGCCTTTGGCGTCGTCGTACATGCCTTCCCAACGGGAGATGACCAATACGGCCAAAGCGTTGCCGATCACGTTGAGTGCGGTACGCGCCATGTCCATCACACGGTCGACACCGGCGATGAACGCCAGGCCTTCCAGCGGAATGCCCACGCTGCCCAGGGTAGCCAGCAAGACGACGAAGGACACACCCGGCACACCGGCGATACCTTTGGAGGTCACCATCAGGGTCAGCACCAGCATCAGTTGCTGGCCGATCGACAGGTCAATGCCGTACAGCTGGGCGATAAAGATCGCCGCGATGCTCTGATACAGGGTCGAACCGTCGAGGTTGAACGAGTAGCCGGTCGGTACCACAAAGCTGCAGATGGCCTTCGGCGCGCCGTAAGCTTCCATCTTCTCGATGACGCGCGGCAGCACGGTTTCGGAACTGGCGGTGGAGTAGGCCAGTACCAGCTCATCCTTGAAGATGCGCATCAGCTTGATCACCGAGAAGCCGAACAGGCGAGCGATCAGGCCCAGCACCACGAAGGCGAAGAACAGAATGGCGACGTAAACCAGAATCACCAGCTTGGCCAGCGGCAGCAACGAGGCGAAGCCGAAGTTGGCGACGGTCACCGCGATCAAGGCAAATACGCCGATCGGGGCGTACTTCATGATCATGTGGGTGACTTTGAACATGCTCTCGGAGACGCCCTGGAACATTGTGACCAGAGGCTCGCGCAGTTCCGGCTTGAGGCTCGACAAGCCGAGGCCGAACAGCACCGAGAAGAAGATGATCGGCAGCATGTCGCCACGGGCGACGGCGGCGAAGATATTCGAAGGAATCAGGTTGAGGATGGTCTCGATGAACGCATGCTCATGCTGCACTTCGGCAGCGGTGGCGGTGTACTTGGAGATATCGACGGTACCCAGGGTACTCATGTCGATGCCAGCGCCTGGGTGGAACAGGTTGGCCAACAACAGGCCGACCACGATGGCGATGGTGGTGACCACTTCGAAGTAAAGGATGGTTTTGACGCCGATGCGACCGAGCTTCTTCGCGTCACCCACGCCGGCGATGCCAACGATCAGTGAGGAAATCACAATCGGGATCACGATCATCTTGATCAGGCGGATAAAGATATCGCCCGCCGGCTGCAACACATTGCTGATCCACCAAGCTTTTTCAGCACTGAAATGGTTGAGCACTGCACCGATTGCGATCCCCAGCACCAAACCGATGAGGATCTGCCAGGCGAGGCTTAGCTTTGCCTTCTTCATGTCATTACCCTTACTTCAAGTGGACTTAAGGCAAATGCGCCATCTGGAACGCTCGGAAGCGAAAAAGTGTGTGCATCTGCCTCCGTAGAAGGTCACCGCAGCGTGGCCGAAATGGCTTACTGGCAGGCGAAAAAAGGCGCAACTATTCCCATGCAAGGGGGCGACGTCTAATGCCGTAAACGCCTACCCTATGCCGAATCGGCATGGCTTTTTTTGAAAATAGTTGTCTGAACGGTCAGTTCGATTCCGCCATTCAACCCGGTGAATATGCCGTGAACCGGCCACTAGCGGCTCGCTCAGAGATGTTGGACGTCTGTGAGCTACTGGCAAAAATGCCTGGAATTAGATGGGGTTGGCGTCCGAAGAGTCCTATAGCGCGAGCATAATTTTCTAGATAGAAGGTCGCACCGACACACCAAGTAATAGTTAGAAAGAGGCGAGATAGAAAATAGCGACTATGGGCGACATAAAAGAGGGTTAATGCGCGCGATAAGCCCGCCGCAAGTTCATCAAGCTTGAGGACTTGTGAACTTGCGTCGCAGCTTTTCGCCTGACCCGGCCCTTGCGCAGGCACTCCCTGTACCCGTAGGTCACGCCGATCCGAATCGATCAGAGCAACCCGGCCCCCTGGTCATGCATCACTCTTGGCGAGTGATGCAGACAGAAAGAAGCAAAGGGGCCTCTTTCTATGGACGCCGGCTCCGTTGACGACAGATGCGTCAGACGGAACCTAGTACCAATTCGGATCTTTCTTAAGCTGTTCCATCAGCAGTTGTTTCATGCCTTCGTTCGGTTTACCGATAAAACGGTAATCGGCGTGCCGCGTCGGGGATTTGTCTGCCGGCAAACCGGCCGGCACTTCAACCAACATGGCGTAGGCGTCTTCCTTGTCGTAGCTGAAGGCGACGATCAGGCGCTTGTTCAGGCACGTGTCTGCGGTCTCGCAGAGTGGCCCGACCAGGTATTTGTCGCCATCTTCTTCCACGGCATTCATTTGTTCGGCCGTACCGGACAGGTTCATCACCCATTCCGGCAGGCGCTGTTCTTTCTTCACCACGCTTTGCCAGGTTTCGCGGTATTGCTTGTCCGCACTGAGCAATTCGTTAGCCCGGGATTGGCCGTCGTTGGCGGCCATCGCCAGGCCGCTACCGCCCAGAATCAGAGCGGCAGCACAGGCTTTGATAAACAAAGTGGTCATATTCAGCCTCGGCCGCGACGACCAAAGAAGAACGAAGCGATGAACATCACCAGGAAGACCACAAACAGAATTTTTGCGATACCCGTGGCGGTGCCCGCGATACCACCGAAGCCCAGGACTGCAGCCACAATGGCGATGATCAGAAATGTGATTGCCCAACTCAACATGGTGATTCTCCTTACGCTTTTATAGGGGTAACAGCGGTAGTGCCGTGCAGCCGCTCAACACAAGCGACCTTTTGTTGCCTAGAACACCCAACGTTCTTGAGCAGGCAACTCGCCAAGAGTCGAATCCTGGTCTGCCACTCTCAATTGCGGGGCGGTAACGTCGGCAGCCACGCTGCTGACGGAACTGAAATGGTGCTGGGTCATTACCGGACGTTCGAATTGCAGGGTTTGCTGCTGACTCTGCTGCCAATGCTGGAACTGCTGGCCCGCAATCAACGTGACCATCAAGGCCAGGCTGGCAAACAGACCTTGCTGCAAGCGCAGTGGCGATACACGCAATTGGCTGAGGCTTTGGCGAGTCATGCTGCATTTCTCCCGCATTCTGATTATTCGGTCATGACACTGTTGAGAGGGATATTGCAGGGCGCGTGCCAGTTTTTTTACAAAATAAAACTCAATAAAATCAATAGGTTAACAATACATCTCGGATCGACAGCCCAGCATCCTGCACGATGCCCCTATCCAGGCCGTGCGAAATGCACGATGGTCAGTGGTGGGGTCAACGGATCGAAAAGAGAAATAGCGTTGCCGAAGTGGCTACTAGGCATGAAAAGGCCATCAAATCGCGCGTTTGTAGGAGGTTGTGCAGATACCTGCCCGAAGATGGCTTTTATCGATCAGAATAAACCATGCAACTTGCCCGATTATTCCGGGACTAAACACCATCATTCATAGTTAAGGGGAGCGCGGGACAGATGGAATCAGCCAAGGAACTTCAAGGCCGCATTCTTTTAGTGGATGACGAATCCGCGATCCTTCGCACCTTCCGTTACTGCCTGGAAGATGAAGGCTACACCGTAGCCACCGCCAACAGCGCTGCGCAGGCGGATGCGCTGATGCAGCGCCAAGTGTTCGACTTGTGCTTCCTGGACCTGCGCCTGGGCGAGGACAATGGCCTGGACGTGTTGGCGCAGATGCGCATCCAGGCGCCGTGGATGCGCGTGGTGATTGTGACCGCACACTCGGCCGTGGATACCGCAGTAGACGCGATCCAGGCTGGCGCCGCCGATTATCTGGTCAAGCCCTGCAGCCCAGACCAACTGCGCCTCGCTACCGCCAAGCAATTGGAAGTGCGCCAACTCTCCGCTCGCCTCGAAGCACTGGAAGGCGAAGTTCGCCAGCCAAAGGATGGCCTCGACTCCCACAGCCCGGCGATGATGGTAGTGCTGGAAACCGCGCGCCAAGTCGCGGGCACCGACGCCAACATCTTGATCCTTGGTGAATCAGGCACAGGTAAGGGTGAATTGGCCCGCGCCATTCACGGCTGGAGCAAGCGCTCGAAGAAGTCCTGCGTGACCATCAACTGCCCATCACTGACGGCAGAGCTGATGGAAAGCGAACTCTTCGGTCACAGCCGCGGCGCCTTTACCGGTGCCAGCGAAAGCACCTTGGGCCGAGTCAACCAGGCGGATGGCGGCACGCTGTTTCTCGACGAAATCGGCGATTTCCCCCTCACGTTGCAACCAAAGTTGCTGCGCTTCATTCAAGACAAGGAATATGAACGCGTGGGCGATCCGGTCACCCGACGCGCCGATGTACGCATTCTCGCGGCGACCAACCTCAACCTGGAAGACATGGTGCGCGACGGCCGCTTCCGTGAAGATTTGCTTTACCGCCTGAATGTCATCACCTTGCACTTGCCACCGCTGCGTGAGCGCAGTGAAGACATTCTGACGTTGGCCGACCGCTTCCTGGCGCGCTTCGTCAAGGAATACGCCCGACCGGCACGCGGCTTCAGCGATGAAGCGCGCGAAGCACTGCTCAACTACCGCTGGCCGGGGAATATCCGAGAACTGCGAAACGTTGTGGAGCGAGCCAGCATCATCTGCCCTCAGGAAAAGGTTGAAATCAGCCACCTCGGGATGGCCGAGCAGCCGACCAACAATGCGCCGCGCATTGGTGCGGCGCTGAGCCTGGATGAGCTGGAGAAAGCCCACATCGGCGCGGTACTTGCCACCAGTGACACGCTGGACCAGGCGGCCCGCACTCTCGGTATCGACGCGTCGACCCTGTACCGCAAACGTAAACAGTACAACTTGTGAGCTGTACCCTATGAAGCTAGCGATGAAACTGCGCACTCGTTTGTTCCTGAGTATCTCAGCGCTGATCACCGTCGCCCTGCTGGGACTGGTCCTGGGACTGGTCAGTGTCATGCAAATGGCCAAGAGCCAGGAGTCGCTGATCCGCAGCAACTTCATCACCTTGGACCTTGGCCTCAAGCTGCGTCAGACCCTGGGTGACCAGTTGATCCTGATGCTGCAGGAGCAACCGGACCCCGAGGTACTGAAAACTTCAAAAGAGCAATATTTCGCCTTGCTGGATGAGGGCATCGCCCATGAACAGCAAGACGGCAAGCTCAGCGGGTTCAGCCAGGCACGCATTGACTACCTGAACTTCCTCAAGGCATTTGACGAAGCCCAGCAAAGCCCACTGGCAAATAGCAAAGACCCGAAGCTGACCGAAACCTTCAACGCCTTGCGCAATGGCCTGATCGCCGAGCACAAGCACGCGCTGGAGAATATCAACGAGAGTGAACACAAATCCCGCGACCGGGCGCTGCTGATTGCCGGTCTTCTGGGCCTGGTCGGGCTAGCAGTGTTGATCATCGGCTTCATCACTGCACACGGTATCGCCCGACGCTTTGGTGGCCCCATCGAAGCCTTGGCCAAAGCCGCCGACAAGATCGGGCAGGGTGATTTCGAAGTGACGCTGCCCATCTCGTCTGCCGCGGAGATGAACCAGTTGACCCGCCGCTTCGGCATCATGGCCGAAGCGTTGCGCCAGCATCAGGCAACCAATGTCGACGAACTGCTGGCCGGCCAGCAGCGTCTGCAAGCGGTGCTCGACAGCATCGACGATGGCCTGCTGATGATCGACCGCCAAGGCCGCCTCGAACACCTCAACCCCGTAGCACAGCGCCAGCTGGGCTGGGACGAGGCACGGCTGGGGCAGGGTTTGGGCGAAGCGTTGGGTCGCCCGGAAATGGATGAGCAGCTGCAACTGGTGCTGCGCGGCGGCAACCTGGAGCGGGCACCTGAGGACTTGGAAGTGGAGGTCGAGGGCGAATTGCGCCTGCTGACCTACAGCCTGACGCCAGTCAGTCATACCCAGGGGCATATTCTTGGGGCGGTGATGGTGCTGCACGATGTGACCGAGCAGCGCGCTTTTGAGCGCGTGCGTAGCGAATTCGTCTTGCGCGCCTCCCACGAACTGCGTACGCCCGTCACCGGTATGCACATGGCCTTCGGGCTGTTTCGTGAGCGCGCGAAGTTTCCCGCAGAGTCCCGTGAAGCGGACCTGCTGGATACGGTTAATGAAGAAATGCAGCGCTTGATGCAGTTGATCAACGACTTGCTCAACTTCTCGCGCTACCAGAATGGCCTGCAAAAACTCACGCTAGGGCCGTGCGATGTCACCGATCTGCTGGAGCATGCACGAGCCCGCTTTACCGAGCTGGCAAATGCTCAGCACATCGAACTGCTGGTGGAAGCCCAATCTGACTTGCCCAGGCTGTACGCAGACCAGGCCCAGCTTGAGCGCGTACTCGACAACCTTTTAGGCAATGCATTGCGACATACCGCCGATGGCGGGCAAATTCGCCTGCAGGCGCGCCGTCATGGCGAACGGGTGATTATCAGCGTCGAGGATAACGGCGAAGGTATCGCCTATGGCCAGCAAGGACGTATCTTCGAACCTTTCGTGCAGGTTGGACGCAAGAAAGGCGGCGCCGGCCTGGGGCTGGCGCTGTGCAAGGAAATTGTGCAACTGCACGGCGGGCGCATGGGCGTCTACTCGCGGCCGGGGCAGGGCACGCAGTTCTACATGGCGCTGCCGCTTTAGCGCCTAACTCCGGTTCAATGCGCGCAGGATCGCAGCGCTTTCGGCATCCGGCGTGCCATCAAACAGCGATGGCCGGAAATGCATCTGGAACGCCGCGATCACATGCCGAGTGGCAACATCCAGCTCGCCGGTCTGTGGTGTCTGATAGCCCAACCGCGCCAACTCTTCCTGGAACCAGGTGATGCTCGGCAGGTTAGCGGCGTACTGCGTCTGGAATCGAGCGACGGCCTGCGCATTCGGCCAAGCTCCCAGCCCCTCAGCTGCCAAGCGCTTCCACGGGAACAACGGGCCCGGATCGAGCTTGCGCAGCGGCGCGATATCGCTATGACCAATGATGTTCTTGGGGTCGATGCCATTGCGCTTGCTGATGTCCTTGAGCAACACCACCAACGACTGCACCTGCGCCTCGGAATACGGGTACCAGACGCGGCCAGTCGGCGTGTCGCGATAACCCGGGTTGACGATCTCGATACCAATGGAGCTGGAGTTGAGCCACGTACGGCCCATCCACTCGCTTTCTCCGGCGTGCCAGGCGCGTTGGCTCTCATCCACCAGCTTATAGATGGTGCCTGAAGCATCGTCGCCGATCAGGTAATGACTGCTGACCTGGCCATGCGTCAATAGCGCCAGGGAGCGTTCAAGGTTGGTGGAGGTGTAATGGACGACAACGAACTGCACACGATTGTCGTGATTGAGCGAAGGATGGTTGGTGTCCAGGCGAGGGCCGCTCGCGCAGCCGGCGAGCAAGAACAATACGAAGGCGAGGTAAAAGGATTTCATGGCAGAAGACATTACGCTGAAGACGATAATGCAACAGTGTAACGTACGGATTGTGCCTGAGCGGTCAAATTACAAAATGGAACATCTTTTACGCCGCCTGCACCTGATTACGTCCCGCCGCCTTCGCTCGATAGAGCGCTTCGTCGGCACGCTTTAGCGCCAAGTCACTGCGCTCACCCGGCTGGAACTGCGCCACACCCATGGACACCGTTATCGTCACCGGTTCGCCCTTGAAATGGAAAGGGCAGGCCTCGATAGCCGCGCGTAACACCTCACCCACGCCCAAGGCGTCCGACAAAGCGGAGTCAGGCATCAGCAATACAAACTCTTCACCGCCAAACCGCGCGATAAAGTCAGTCGGGCGCAGGTACTTGCGCAACACATTGGCGATGATCTTCAACACTTTGTCGCCCGCCAAGTGTCCGTAGCCGTCATTGACGCGCTTGAAGTGATCAAGGTCCAGCATGGCCAGCGACAGGCTGTTGCCGCGCTGGTGCCAGGCGTTGACTTCGTGGTCCAGACGCTCGCTCCAGGCTGCCCGGTTGGGCAGGCCGGTGAGCGGATCGATCAACGCCTTCTGGCGCTGGACTTCCAGATGCTCGCGATACCCTTGGGCTTCCTGCTCCATATTCGCCACCCGCTCAGCCAGCCCCTTGAGGCGCGCCGCCACTTCCTGCTCTCGCTGATCACGCTGCTGCTGATGTTGATCCATGGTGCCGAGCAGGCCTTCAAGGTGGCTCTCTAGCACGTGCTTGAGGCTGTCCAGGTCGGCCGCCTCCTGCACGCTGCTTTGCAGGCCGTCGACTTGTTCACGAATCTGCGTGTCCAGCTCACGCGCGGCCGAGCGGCTGTCAGCGTGACCATCACTGGCTACTTGCAGATGGCCCTGGAACGCTTCGAGGCGCTCATTGAGCTGTTTGAGGTAAGCCTCGAACTCGTGCTGGCCACTGTCGGTGATCGCCAGCATCAACACCGCCAAGTCATCGAGAATCGGCAGCAGTTCGTACCAGTTCAAGCCATGAGCCAGGCGTTCGCGCATGGCCTCAGCCTGGGGACGGTGACGCTCGGGCAGTGACAGGTCTTCCAGCAGGCCAAGCAAGGTGTCTTCGATGTGCTTGGCAACCGAGCTGTACGAAGGTTCGGGCGAGTCGGGGAGTGCGTAGACGCCATCCGATTCCAACGCATCGGGGTCAGGCTCCAGACCTTCCAGCACAGGCGGGAGCGACAAGCTGCCAATGGCGGTTTCGTTTGGAGTGTCGACCTCGACCTGCGCCTCTTCGATAAAGGCGGCGAGTGCGCTTTCTGGGGCGGTTTCTTCTATCAGCACCTCCACCGCTTCAGGTTCAGGCACCTCGACAGGCCCCTCTGCAGCCGGTGCCTCGAAGGCAAAGGTTTCGCCGGCAACCTCCGCCACTTTGACAGGCACAACGTGTTCGGGTTGTGACGCTGCCGGCGTTTTCGGCAGTGGCGCAAAGGCGCGCAAGGCTTGGGTCAGTTCTTCGGATTGCTCCGGTTCCTGAGGCTCAGGGGCGAGCTTGGGCGCCGTGGATTTTGGCGCAGCCGACGCTGGTGCAGCTTCAACCACCGGCGCTTCATTCGAACCCTCTTTCGCGCCAAACAGGCGTTGCAGCAAACCCGGCCCAGGGCGCGGGGTTTCGCCATCCGAATCCAGGTTATTCAGCGCCTGCCCTTGCAGGCTGCTCAGCTCGCTGAGCAACAATGGAATCTCGCGTGCCTGGCCGACTCGCCCCTCCAGTTGCTTGGCAAAGGTTTTCAGCGGGCGTGCGACTTCACGCGGCAGCGGCAGCTTTTGCAACTGCGCGACCAGGGCCGTGAGCGCAGTGCTGATCTGGTCGACCCGGGTTTCGCGGCGCTGTTCTGAATCCAGCACGGCCTTTTCCAGGCGCGGCAGCAAGGCTGCGAGGGCCGCGTCCATGTCGTCGGTACGCACGACGTCGCGCATCTCTTTCATGCATTGGTCAACCGCGCGATCGGTGCCCTCAGCCGCCAGCGTGCTGCGCACCAGGCCTCGACGTAACAAGTCGAGGCGGGCAGCCCAGCGACGTTCGAGCTTGTCTTGCTGCTCGACGCTTTTCAGGTATTTCTCTTTCCAGCGCTGGGCGTCGTCGCTCATGCAATGGGTCCGCGAGGGCCTGGGCTCAACGCGGGTAATGCATCAGCCGTAAGCGAACCCGGCAGACGAATCTCTACCGCGACGGGCAGGTGATCGGAGATGGGCTGCGCCAGTACTTGCACACTTTCGAGTGTGAGTGTCGGACTGAGCAGGATGTGGTCGAGACAGCGTTGCGGGCGCCAACTGGGGAACGTGGCTTCGACTTGCGGCGCCAGCAACCCGAGGTCCCTCAACGGGGAATTCTGCAACAGGTCGTTGGCATGGGTGTTCATGTCACCCATCAGTACCTGGTGCTTGTAGTTGCCAATTAATTCACGAATGTAGGCGAGCTGCAGGTTGCGCGTACGCCCCCCGAGTGCCAGGTGCATCATCACCACCACCAAGGCTTCGGGGCCTTCGCCGAAACGCACGAGGATCGCCCCGCGCCCTTTGGGGCCTGGCAAGGGGTGATCTTCGATGGCAGTCGGCTTCAAGCGGCTGAGCACGCCATTGCTGTGCTGCGCCAGACGCCCGAGGTTGCGGTTGAGTTGCTGATACCAGTACGGGAACGCGCCGAGCTGGGCCAGGTGTTCCACCTGGTTGATGTAGCCGGAGCGTATGCTGCCGCCGTCAGCTTCCTGCAGGGCGACCAAATCGAAGTCGTTCAGCAGGTTGCCGATTTTTTGCAGGTTAACGGCACGCCCATTGTGGGGCAGCAAATGCTGCCAGCCACGGGTGAGGTAGTGCCGATACTTTTCAGTGCTGATGCCCACCTGAATATTGAAGCTGAGCAAGCGCAAGCGGCTATCTGCCGGAAGGCCTGTGGATTCCAGGTGATGCTCGTTGACCTTCGCATCATGCAGGCCAACGACACGTTCGGTACCCCAGCGGCGCATGGTAGGCCCCTTACTTGGCTGCGCGCTCTTTGGCGATCAGTTGGTCGGCAACGTTCAGCGCTTGCTCTTCGCCACCAGCACTGCCGATGTCGAAACGGTATTTACCGTTGACGATCAGCGTAGGTACGCCTTGTACGCCGTACTTCTGGGCGAGCTCTTTGTATTGGGCCATCTTGCCCTTCACAGCGAACGAGTTGAACGTTTCAAGGAATTTGGTTTTATCGACGCCCTGAGTGGCGACGAAATCAGCCATGTCTTCAGGTTTGACCAGGCGCTTGCCTTCTTTCTGAATGGCATTGAACACCGCTGCGTGCACTTTGTGCTCTACACCCATGGTGTCCAGCGTGATGAAGAGTTGACCATGAGCATCCCACGGGCCGCCGAACAACGCTGGGACGCGTTTGAAATTCACATCCTCAGGCAGCTTATCGACCCATGGATTGATGACCGGCTCAAAAGCATAGCAATGCGGGCAGCCATACCAGAACAGCTCCACGACTTCGATCTTGCCTGGCACCGAAACCGGCACCGGGTTGGCCAATTCAACGTAGGTTTTACCGGCTTCAAGCGGCACATTATCGGCAGCTTGTGCGGTCATGCCGAAGAGGCTGGCAGTGACGAGAGCGGCGCTGAGGATCAGATTACGCATGCTTTACTCCTGGACAAATAAAGTCGCCTCACGCGACCTTTAGGTGTGACAGGTCTACGCGGGCATGAGTTCGTTAGTGTAACGGCACCGGCCACAAAAAAGGGCGGCCTAAGCCACCCTTTTTATGCTTGCATCGACGGATTAATCGAGCGTTAACGTCCTGCCCGGATCAGTGCAGGCCTTGGATGTAGCTGGACAGCGCTTCGATGTCTTTATCCGAAAGCTTGGCCGCAATATCAGTCATCATTTTGTTACCCGCGTCGCCATCGATATAGCGAACCTTCTCGCGAAAATCCTTCAATTGCTTGGCCGTGTACTGAGCATGTTGACCACTCAGGTGAGGGAAGCCCGCCGCTGCGACACCCCCGCCGTCCGGAATGTGGCAAGCCTTGCACGCCGGCATGCCGCCGATAGGCTGGTCTTCGGCGAGCTTGCCACCGCGGAACAACGCTTGGCCTTTTTCCACCAGTTTCGGATCGGCAGCTCCCACACTGCCTTTCTGGCTGGCAAAATACGCCGCGATGTCCGCCAGGTCTTGATCACTGAGGTTGGTCAGCAGGCCGGTCATTTCCAGCACCGTGCGCTTGCCGTCCTTGATGTCGTGCATCTGCTTGGTCAGGTAACGTTCACCCTGGCCGGCGAGTTTGGGGAAGTTTGGTGCCGGGCTATTGCCATCCGGTCCATGGCAAGCACCACACACGGCGGCTTTCGCCTGACCCGCTGTAGCGTCGCCTGCAGCATGGGCAACACCGGTGATGCCCAAGGTCAACAGCAGACTCACGATCAGTTTGTTCATCAGCTAATCCAACTACGGCTAAGGGTTTAAGAGTTATCTACCGGGTTTACTCACCATCAATTCAATGATGGCCTGGTAATCCTCAGTACTGCAGTCCATGCACAAACCACGCGGCGGCATCGCCTTGAAACCCTGGGTCACGTGTTGCATCAACGTGCCCATGCCCTTGGCCAGTCTTGGCTGCCAGGCTGCCTGGTCACCCGTTTAGGGGCATTAGGCAGCTGGCCGGCATGGCAAGCTACGCAAACTCGGTTGTACACCGCCTCCGGATCCTGTGTAGCCTGAGCGCCGTAAAGCGGAATCAGGACACCAAAAGCGAGCAACTATCGGGTCATACATCGACCTTTTCAGGGTTTGAGAGCGTTTTGCGTTCTAATGCGCAATGAAGGTCTTTCGCTCCCGTGAACCTCATCCTTCGCTGGGACAAAGCACACACAAAATCTGCGGCATTATATACTGGCGCTACTGAAACGGAAACGACACCGCTTGCCGCACCCTTTTTCGGCACCGCCCACATCGGAAATCTCATGCAACTCAAGAATCCCATCCTCGGCCTGTGCCAACAGTCCACGTTCATGCTCAGCGCCGCCAAAGTAGACCAATGCCCCGATGACGAAGGCTTTGAAGTCGCCTTTGCCGGTCGTTCCAACGCCGGCAAGTCCAGCGCGCTGAACACCCTGACCCACGCCAGCCTGGCACGCACCTCGAAAACCCCGGGCCGCACGCAACTTCTCAATTTCTTCAAGCTAGACGATGATCGGCGTCTGGTCGACCTGCCGGGCTACGGTTACGCAAAAGTACCTATCCCGTTGAAGCTGCACTGGCAGCGTCACCTGGAGGCTTACCTGGGTGGCCGGGAGAGTTTGAAGGGTTTGATTTTGATGATGGACATCCGTCATCCAATGACCGACTTCGACCTGCTGATGCTCGATTGGGCCGTCGCCAGCGGCATGCCGATGCATATCCTGCTGACCAAGGCAGACAAGCTGACCTACGGCGCAGCCAAGAACACCCTGCTCAAAGTGCAGTCCGACATCCGTAAGGGTTGGGGTGATGCAATCACCATCCAGCTGTTCTCCGCGCCCAAGCGCATGGGCCTGGAAGACGCCTACACGGTGTTGGCCGGTTGGATGGAATTGGCGGACAAGGGCGCTGAAGTCGCGGAATAACTTTTCTGCGGGCAAAAAAAACCCCGGACTTCGTATGGGGAGGGGAAGTTCGGGGTCCAAGTTCCGGACCGCTAGGGCGGGGTCCAGATATCTGCCAACACTTAACACAACATAGGAGCATTGAAGGGCTTCACCACCCATTCAGTAACTCTGAGTAGCAGTTCACAGGTTAAGTTCCGGCAGCTTAAAAAACTATTGGAAATAACTGGCACCGGTTTCCGATCTAAAGCGCTCTGCCACCACCCCCGGCAGTGGCAGAGCCGCGAAATCAGTGCGCCTCGTCCCAGTTATCGCCCACGCCTACGTCCACGACCAACGGTACATCCAGCTTGGCCGCTGCGCTCATGTGCTCGCGGATCTTCTCGCTGACTTGCGCAACCAAGTCCTCGCGCACCTCAAGCACCAGTTCATCGTGCACTTGCAGGATGACCTTGGCATCCAGGCCCGACTCCGTCAGCCAGTTATCCACCAACACCATGGCCTTCTTGATGATGTCAGCCGCGGTGCCCTGCATCGGCGCGTTGATCGCCGTGCGCTCGGCCGCCGCGCGCTCCTGAGGCTTGTTGGAGTTGATATCCGGCAAGTACAGCCGACGCCCGAAGAAGGTTTCTACATAGCCTTGGTCTGCCGCTTGGGCCCGCGTGCGCTCCATGTACTCGCGAACGCCAGGGTAGCGCGCGAAATACACGTCGATATACGCCTTGGCGGTCTTGGTATCGACGCCGATATCCTTGCCCAGCTTCTGCGCGCCCATGCCGTAGATCAGGCCAAAGTTGATCGCCTTGGCACCGCGACGCTGGTTGGAACTGACCTCAGCCAACTCAACCTTGAACACCTCAGCCGCTGTAGCGGTGTGCACGTCCAAATCGTTACGGAACGCGTTCATCAAGCCCTCGTCCTTGGACAAGTGCGCCATGATCCGCAGCTCGATCTGCGAATAGTCCGCCGCCAGCAGCTTGTAGCCCTTGGGCGCGACAAACGCCTGGCGAATCCGCCGCCCTTCAGCGGTTCGCACCGGAATGTTCTGCAGGTTCGGATCGCTCGAAGACAAGCGTCCAGTCGCCGCCACAGCCTGATGATAAGAGGTGTGAATACGCCCGGTACGCGGGTTGATCTGCTCTGGCAGCCGATCGGTGTAGGTGCTTTTCAGCTTACTCATGCTGCGGTACTGCATCAGCACTTTGGGCAGCAGGAAATCGTCTTCGGCCAACTTGGCCAGCACTTCCTCGGCCGTGGACGCCTGCCCCTTGCCCGTCTTTTTCAGCACCGGCAAGCCGAGCTTTTCGTAGAGAATCGCCCCGAGCTGCTTGGGCGAACCCAGGTTGAATTCTTCACCGGCGATCTCGAACGCCTGGCGCTCCAGCTCAACCATCTTGTTACCCAGCTCGATGCTCTGGATGCCCAGCAGTTCCTTATCCACGAACGCGCCCTGGCGCTCGATACGCGCCAGCACCGGCACCAACGGGATTTCGATATCGGTCAGCACACTGGCCAGGCTCGGTATGGCTGCCAGCTGTGCATGCAACGCCTGGTGCAGGCGCAGTGTTATATCCGCATCTTCAGCCGCGTACGGGCCAGCCTGCTCAAGCGCGATCTGGTCGAATGTCAGTTGCTTGGCGCCTCTGCCGGCGATGTCCTGGAAGCTGACAGTGTCGTAGTCCAGGTACTTCTTGGCCAGGCTGTCCATGTCGTGCCGGGTCGCGGTGGAATTCAACACGTAGGATTCAAGCATGGTGTCGAAGGCAATGCCGCGCACGGTGATGCCGTGCGCAGGGTCACCACCGATGGCGCAATTGGCCAGGATGTTCATGTCGAACTTGGCGTGCTGGCCGACCTTGAGTTTGGTCGGGTCTTCGAGCAGAGGCTTCAACGCCAACAGAACCGTGTCGCGATCCAACTGCTCGGGCGCACCGACGTAGGAATGGGTCAACGGGATGTAGGCGGCTTCATGGGGCTGTACGGCGAAGGAAACACCGACCAACTGCGCTTTTTGCGCGTCGATCCCGGTGGTTTCGGTATCGAATGCGAACAGCTTGGCGTCGTTGAGCTTCTTCAGCCAGCTATCGAATGTCGCCTGGTCCAGGACGGTCGTGTAGGACGCCTCTACCGGCGCGGCCGCTACCACCTCAACAACGGCTTCGGCAGACGGCGCCGCTTCGGTCGAGGCCTTGAGCTCGACACGCTTGGCGTCGCGCTGAATCTCATCAATCCAGCTCTTGAACTCCAGCAGCGTGTACAGCTCCAGCAGCTTTTCGCGGTCAGGCTCGATCAGGTGCAGATCTTCCAGGCCTACATCCAGCGGTACGTCGATTTTGATCGTCGCCAGTTGATAGGACAGAAACGCCATCTCCTTGTGCTCTTCCAGCTTGGCCGGGAGATTCTTGGCCCCGCGAATCGGCAGGGTCGGCACGATATCCAGCTGTTCATAAAGCTCTTTGAGGCCGCCATTCACGCCTACGAGCAAGCCGGAGGCGGTCTTCGGGCCAATGCCCGGAACGCCCGGGATGTTGTCGGACGAATCGCCCATCAGCGCCAGGTAATCGATGATCTGCTCGGGAGCGACACCGAATTTCTCCTTCACGCCCTCAATGTCCATCGCGCTACCGGTCATGGTGTTGACCAAGGTAATGTGCCCGTCGACCAACTGCGCCATATCCTTGTCGCCAGTAGAAATCACCACCGGGCGGTCTGCCGCCGCACTGCTGCGGGCCAAAGTGCCGATGACGTCATCAGCCTCGACGCCTTCGACGCACAGCAGCGGGAAGCCCAGCGCGATGACGCTTTGGTGCAGCGGCTCGATTTGCAGGCGCATGTCATCGGGCATGCTCGGGCGGTTGGCCTTGTATTCGGCGAACATCTCATCGCGGAAGGTCCCACCCTTGGCGTCGAACACAACGGCGAACGGGCTGTCCGGGTACTGCCTGCGCAGGCTTTTGAGCATGTTCAACACGCCCTTGACCGCACCGGTTGGCAGGCCTTTGGAGGTGGTCAGCGGTGGCAGCGCGTGAAAGGCGCGGTACAGATAAGAAGAACCGTCCACCAGGACGAGGGGGGCTTGGCTCATGAGCAGGATCAACCTTTTCGGCGGGTCAGGCGCTAGAATAGCCGGACCAATGACGACAAAGGGACAAGGTTATCATGCGTACAGTAAATCGCCTGTTGTTGACCGGCTTGATTGCGTTCTTGCCGCTGGCCGCCACGGCAGCTGACAGCGCACCCTCGGGAGACCCGGAAGTCACGATCCGTACCGAAGGTGACAGAACCATCCAGGAGTACCGCCAAAACGGTTTCCTGTACGCGATCAAGGTCACCGTGAAGGGCGCGCCGCCGTATTTCCTGGTGCGCGCGGACGGATCCGATGCAAACTTCATCCGTTCTGACCAGCCGGATATGCTGATCCCGTCATGGAAGATCTTCGAATGGAAATGATTTCTTAACTTAAATTGGCGCCGCCCCTCGCGGCGCCCGTACTGGCAGTTTTAACCATGTCTGTGTTCACCCCGCTGGCTCGGCCCGAGCTGGAAACCTTTCTCGCCCCTTACGGGCTCGGCCGCCTGCTTGATTTCCAGGGGATTGCCGCCGGTAGCGAAAACACCAACTTCTTTATCAGCCTGGAACAGGGCGAATTCGTCCTGACCCTGGTTGAGCGCGGCCCAGTCGCAGAAATGCCGTTTTTCATCGAACTGCTCGACGTGCTCCATGACGCTGACTTGCCCGTACCCTATGCGCTGCGCACCACCGACGGCGTGGCCTTGCGCGAATTGAAGGGCAAACCGGCGCTGCTGCAGCCACGCCTGGCCGGCAAGCACATCAAGGAAGCCAACGCACAGCATTGCGCCCAGGTTGGCGACCTGCTCGGCCATTTGCACCTGGCGACTCAAGGCGAGAAAGTGCTGGAGCGCAAGACCGATCGAGGGCTGGACTGGATGCTCACCGAAGGTGCGCAGCTGATTTCGCACCTTAACGACGCGCAGCAGCGCCTGCTGAAAGAGGCGCTGAGCGAGATCGAAGCCCACAAGGCTCAAATCCTCGCACTGCCACGCGCCAACGTTCACGCCGATCTGTTCCGCGATAATGCGATGTTCGAAGGCACGCACCTGACCGGGCTGATCGACTTTTACAACGCTTGCTCAGGCCCGATGCTGTACGACGTGGCGATCGCCTTGAATGACTGGTGCTCGGACGCCGACGGCGTGATTGATGGGCAACGCGCCCGTGCGCTGCTAGGTGCCTACGCGGGCCTGCGGCCGTTCACGGCCAAGGAAGCGGAGTTGTGGCCAACGATGCTGCGGGTAGCGTGTGTGCGCTTCTGGCTGTCACGCCTGATCGCGGCGGAGTCGTTTGCCGGGCAGGACGTGTTGATTCATGACCCTGCAGAGTTCGAGCATCGGCTGGCGCAGCGTCAGCAAGTCAGCGTCCACCTGCCATTCGCGCTCTAAAGCTGCACGTGGTCAGAAATTGTGGGAGCGGGCTTGCTCGCGAATGCGGTGGATCAGTAACAGAGGTTTGACTGACACTCCCATTCGCGAGCAAGCCCGCTCCCACACACGCCCGCTCACACAGTGGTTCTGTGTCGGCTATTACAACGACTCCAGGCACCCAGCCAGGTCATTCCCCAATTTCTCCAATACCTGCTCGTAACCCTGCGCCGTGGCCGGGGTGTAACCACCCAACGCATCCAATTCCGCCAACTTCACCGGCAACCCGGCCACCAACGTCTCAGCCAATCGCGGACGCAACGGCGGTTCGCTGAATACACAGGTCTTGCCGACTTCCTGCAGCCGTGTACGCATTGCTGCCACGTGCTGGGCGCCTGGCTGCACTTCGGCGGCCACGCTGAACACACCAGTGTGCTTGAGCCCGTAAGCGTCTTCGAAATAATCAAAGGCCTCGTGGAACACGAAGTAAGGTTTGTCGCCCACACTCGCCAAGCGCGCTTTCAAACGGGCATCCAACGCATCCAGACGCTCATCGAATGCCTGCACGTTGCTCTGGTAACGCGCAGCATTGGCCGGGTCGGCCGCGCTCAGATCAGCCGCCATGCGCGCCGCAATCACCCGAGCATTGACCGTCGACAACCACAAGTGCGCATCCAGGCTGCCTGGGCGGTGATCATGGTCATGTTCATCTGCATCATCGGCGTGCGAGTGACTATCTTCGGCGAAACGCCGCAATTTCATCCCCGCAAGATCCTGCACCGCCACGGTCGGCAGGCTTCGGCCTTTAAGCACGCGTGGCAGAAAGCTTTCCATGTCCGGGCCGATCCAATAAAGCAGGTCCACCGACTGCACGCGCCGTACGTCGGATGGACGCAAGGCGTAGTTGTGCGGAGATGCCCCGGGCGGCAACAACACCTCGGGAATGGCCACACCGTCCTGCACAGCCGCGGCAATCAACTGCAACGGCTTGATGCTCGTCAGTACCTTGACCTCGGCCTGAGCGGCCCCAGCAATGAACAAACTGGTGACAAATACGACAAAAACGGGAAAAAGTCGGGACACGATGACCACTCAATGACGTAGGAACGGGTAACATAATAACGTCTCTATCAAATGTCTGTCGCCGCTCATGCCTAAAACACCCATTGCCAGCCGCC
This sequence comes from Pseudomonas sp. MF6747, assembly GCF_963890955.1. Taxonomy (NCBI): domain Bacteria; kingdom Pseudomonadati; phylum Pseudomonadota; class Gammaproteobacteria; order Pseudomonadales; family Pseudomonadaceae; genus Pseudomonas; species Pseudomonas sp. MF6747. The sequence continues at coordinate 269,398 of NZ_CAWPSZ010000053.1, read as the reverse complement.
CCCACGACCACTCTCACTGCGTGCACACCGCGCTGTCGGAGGCCGATACCCTGTGCGCACAGAAGGGCCTGCGCCTGACCGCGCTGCGTCGCCGGGTGCTGGAACTGGTGTGGCAAAGCCACAAGCCGCTGGGCGCCTACGACATTCTTGGCGTGCTCAGCGAGCAGGATGGCCGCCGCGCCGCGCCGCCGACGGTGTACCGCGCGCTGGATTTCCTGCTGGAAAACGGCCTGGTGCACCGCATCGCCTCGCTCAATGCCTTTGTTGGCTGCAACCACCCGGAACACGCGCATCAGGGCCAGTTCCTGATTTGCCGCGAGTGCCATGCCGCCATCGAGCTTGAACAAAAAAGCATCAGCGACGCCATCATCGAAAGCTCGGCCGATGTCGGCTTCAGGGTCGAAGGGCAAACGGTCGAAGTGGTCGGGCTCTGCTCGGGTTGCCAGGAGGCTTGATGAGCACTGCGTTAATCCGCCTCGAAGGGGTCGGTGTCACGTTCGCCGGGCAAAACGTGCTGGATAACATCGCGCTGAGCGTCGAGCCGGGCCAGATCGTCACGCTGATCGGCCCCAATGGCGCCGGCAAGACTACGCTGGTGCGCGCAGTACTCGGTTTATTGAAGCCGGACAGTGGCAGCGTATGGCGCAAGCCCAAGCTGCGCGTCGGTTACATGCCGCAAAAATTGCACGTCGACCCGACACTGCCGCTGTCCGTGCTGCGTTTTTTGCGCCTGGTGCCTGGTGTAGACCGCACCCGCGCGCAGGCTGCGCTCAAGGAAGTCGGTGCCGAACAGGTGATCGACAGCCCGGTGCAAAGCATCTCCGGCGGCGAAATGCAGCGCGTGCTGCTGGCCCGCGCCTTGCTGCGCGAGCCTGAACTGCTGGTGCTCGATGAACCCGTGCAAGGCGTTGACGTTGCCGGCCAGGCCGAGCTGTACAGCCTGATTACCCGCCTGCGTGACCGCCACGGCTGCGGCGTGTTGATGGTCTCCCACGACCTGCATCTGGTCATGAGCACCACCGATCAGGTGGTGTGCCTCAACCGCCACGTTTGCTGCTCCGGCCACCCGGAACAAGTCAGTAGCGACCCGGCGTTTGTCGAGTTGTTCGGCAAAAATGCCCCGAGCCTGGCGATCTACCACCACCATCACGACCACGCCCATGATTTGCACGGCGCCGTGGTTGACGATCCCGCCACCCCTCATACACACGTTCATGGAGATAGCTGCAAGCATGGCTGATTTTCTGCTCTACGCCCTGCTGGCAGGCTTGGCTCTGGCGCTGGTGGCGGGCCCGTTGGGCTCGTTTGTGGTGTGGCGGCGCATGGCCTATTTTGGCGACACGTTGTCGCATGCCGCGCTGTTGGGCGTGGCCATGGGCTTTTTGCTGGACGTGAGCCCGACCATCGCCGTCACCGTGGGCTGCCTGCTACTGGCCGTGCTGCTGGTGACCCTGCAACAGCGCCAACCGCTGGCCTCCGACACACTGCTGGGAATCCTGGCGCCGAGCACGCTGTCGCTGGGCCTGGTGGTGCTGAGCTTTATGCATGAAGTGCGCATCGACTTGATGGCCTACCTGTTCGGCGACCTGCTGGCGATCAGCCCTACAGACCTTGCGTGGATACTCGGTGGCAGCGCTGCGGTGCTGCTCTTGCTGGTGGCCCTGTGGCGCCCACTGCTGGCAATCACCGTGCATGAAGAACTGGCCACGGTGGAGGGTTTGCCCGTACCGGCGCTGCGCATGACCCTGATGCTGTTGATCGCGGTGGTGATCGCTGTCGCGATGAAGATTGTCGGCGTATTGTTGATCACCTCGCTGCTGATCATTCCCGCAGCCGCCGCCCAACGTCATGCGCGCTCACCCGAGCAAATGGCCGTCGGCGCCAGCCTGTTGGGCATGCTTGCAGTGTGCGGGGGCCTGGCGCTGTCGTGGTTCAAGGACACGCCAGCCGGCCCGTCGATTGTCGTCACGGCGGCCGCCCTCTTTCTGCTGAGTTTTGTCCTGCCCCGTCGAGGGGTGTAGACTTGCTCGCTTTTTGCGCAAATAGAGAGTCGCAGGAATGAAGCTGTTCAACGCCCGTTATCTGCTCCTTGCCGCATTTTCCCTGCTGCTGGGCGCCTGTCAAAGTACGCCGCCCGCCGCCCCCGAGGTACCGGACGCACGCGCTGCGGCCATCGCGCAGCTGGAGCAAAACCTGGCCAGCAGTGAGCTTGCCACCGCCGAAGACGAACTGGCCGCGTTACAGGCCCAGTCGCCCAACGACCCGGCCCTTGAGCCTTACCAGCGTCAATTGGCCGAAGCCTACCTGCAGCGCAGCCAGATTGTGCTGCAAAAAGGCGATGTCAACGCCGCCGCCACGGCCCTGAGCCGTGCCCGTGCGCTGATGCCCAAGGCCCCGGCGCTCACCGGTGGCGTCAACAGCGCCATCAGCCATGCGCGTAAAGCCGAGCTGGATAAAGCCGAAGCTGCCTTGAAAGCCGCTGAAGCCAAGCCGCCCGCCAAGGTCATTGACCCGGCCGCTGAAAGCACCACAGTGGCGCTGAACCTCGTCGATATCGAAGAACTTCGCCATCAACTGGACGCGATCGCCACCGACGTGGTGAATTACCAGTGCGACGTGACTATTCAGGCGCCGCGCACGCAGGACTACCCATGGCTGGCCACATTGCTGACCAAACGGGTGAAGCGAATTGATTCGGGGTATGACCTGAAGATACACCGGCAGATTGTGAAACACATTCCGGCGCAGGTAGTGCTGATTCCGCGCAAGGCGCAATAAAAGCATCGCAGGCAAGCCCGCTCCCCTAGTTGAGTGTATTCACACTTCAACTGTGGGAGCGGGCTCGCCCGCGATAGCTGTCTAACACACAACCAATGAATTAAGCCGGAATCGCCTTGGCCTTCGGCTCACGATCCCAAACCCGGTGCTGTGCAATCGCGGCGAAGAACGCCTTGAACGCTTTCGCATCAGAACCCACGATCAGCCCCGCATCCACCTCAAGCTTCAGCAGATCCAGCAACGGCTTGGCATCATTGGCAACCGTAATCGCCTTCAGGTGTTTGTACGCCTCCAGCAGGAAGTGCAACGCCACACCGTCCCCGCTCAATGCCTGCACCGACTTGGCGCCGCCCGGCACGAACACCGCGTCAAAGGCAATCGACGGCATGCCTTCCATCGACGCATCCACCTTCAGGCTCTTGCCATCGGCGGTGGTCACCGGCGCCGAAGTCGGCCCCAGCAACTTGGCGTGCGCGCCCTCAGCCTCCAGCGCTTTCTTCAACGCAGCAATTGCCGCGCCGTCCACACCGTTAGCCGCGAGGATCGCGACTTTGCGCGTTTTGATATCGCCCGACAGCAGGTTCACCTGGCTCAACGCCGGCGACTCTTTGAGCGACGATTCACGCGGTGGCACGGTGCCTTTGGTTGGTGCTGGCAAACCGAGGTTCTGTGCTACGCGCTTGGCCAGCTCGAGGTCGATATTGGCCAGAATCTCGTTGACCTGACGGGCGCGGATAAACTCACGCTCTACCTTGCCCAACTCGAAGCTGTACGCCGCGATGATGTGCTCTTTCTCGTGGTGGCTCATGCTGTGGAAAAACAGCGTGGCTTGTGAGAAGTGATCGCCAAACGACTCGCTGCGCTCACGCACTTTATTGGCGTCGACACGTTCGTAGTAGGTCTCGAAACCGCCATCCTGCGCAGCCGGTGGCGTTTCTTTCGGCCAGCCGCCATCAATCGAGTTCGGCTCGTAGGCAGCGCGGCCTTTGTCGATCACAGTGCGATGCTGAGCGTCACGCTGGCCGTTATGGAACGGCGTGACCGGCCGATTGATCGGCAGCTCATGAAAGTTCGGGCCACCGAGACGGCTGATCTGAGTATCCGTGTAGGAAAACAGACGGCCTTGCAGCAGCGGGTCGTTGGTGAAGTCGATACCCGGCACGATATGGCCTGGGCAAAAAGCGACCTGTTCAACCTCAGCGAAGAAGTTATCCGGGTTACGGTTAAGCACCATCTTGCCCAGCGGCGTAATCGGCACCAGCTCTTCAGGAATGATCTTGGTCGGGTCGAGCAGGTCGAAGTCGAACTTGTGCTCGTCTTCTTCCGCAACGATTTGCACGCCCAGTTCCCACTCAGGGTAGTCGCCGCTCTCGATCGCTTCCCACAGGTCGCGACGGTGGTAATCGGTATCTTTACCGGCAAGCTTTTGCGCTTCGTCCCACACCAGCGAGCAGGTGCCCACTTTTGGATGCCAGTGGAACTTCACAAAGCTCGACTTACCTTCGGTATTGATCAAGCGGAAGGTGTGAATGCCAAAGCCCTGCATGGCGCGCAGGCTTTTGGGGATGGCACGGTCGGACATGGCCCACAGCACCATGTGCGCAGATTCTGGCTGCAGCGAGACGAAATCCCAGAACGTGTCGTGGGCAGAACCGCCGGTAGGAATCTCGTTATGCGGCTCAGGTTTGACCGCGTGCACGAAGTCGGGAAACTTGATCGCGTCCTGAATAAAGAACACTGGCATGTTGTTGCCCACCAGGTCGAAGTTACCTTCGTCGGTGAAGAACTTCACCGCAAACCCGCGCACGTCACGCACCGTGTCGCCCGAGCCGCGCGGGCCCTGCACGGTGGAGAAACGCACAAACACCGGCGTTTTATGCTCGGGGTTGCGCAGGAAACCGGCCTTGCTCAGCGCCGAATGGTTTTCATAGGTCTGGAAGTAGCCGTGAGCGCCAGTACCGCGAGCATGCACGATGCGCTCCGGGATACGCTCATGGTCAAAGTGCGTGATTTTTTCACGCATGATGAAGTCTTCCAGCAGCGATGGGCCACGGGCGCCGACTTTCAGGGTGTTCTGGTTGTCGGAAATCTTTACGCCTTGATTGGTGCGCAGCGCCTGGCCGGTTGCGTCGGAACGGAACTCTTCCAGGGCCTGCAGCTTGGCGTTGGTGTTGCCACGGTCCAGGGTATCGGTGCCCGCGAGTTCACTCTTCGGCGGGGTAGCTGGCTTCTTGGTACTCATCAGTCAAAACTCCTTATCAAATTGGCCAGAGCGGTCCCCGGCTCGTTTGAGCAAACCCCCAGGCACGGCACCTGGGAAATTGAGTTGCTTAAGTAGTGACTGACACGGTTTTGCACCGTTCCTTTTTTATGACTTTTGATCGCGTTATTGCCAAATCGCTGGTTGAATGCGAAATAAATGCTAAGAAACACTATACGGACAGGCTAAAATGCGCGCCCGGCTAACCGCTGATCCCTTTTCCATGCGCCCCACAAGGTTCGCTACGTGATCGAGTTTCATAACGTCCATAAAACCTACCGCGTCGCCGGTAAGGAAATCCCCGCGCTGCACCCCACCAGCCTGCGTGTCGAAAACGGCCAGGTGTTCGGCCTGATTGGCCACTCCGGTGCGGGAAAAAGTACCCTGTTGCGTCTGATCAACCGCCTGGAGCAACCCAGCGGTGGCCAGATCAATGTCGACGGCGAAGAAGTCACCGCCCTGGACGCCAACGGCCTGCGCCGTTTCCGCCAGCAAGTCGGGATGATCTTCCAGCACTTCAACCTGCTTGCCTCCAAGACCGTCGCCGACAACGTGGCGCTGCCGCTGACGCTGGCTGGCGAACTGTCGCGCAAGGAAATCGACCAGCGCGTGGCTGAGTTGCTCGCCCGTGTTGGCCTGTCGGACCACGCCAAGAAATACCCGGCGCAGTTGTCCGGCGGCCAGAAGCAGCGCGTCGGCATCGCCCGCGCCCTGGCAACCAAGCCAAAGATCCTGCTGTGCGACGAAGCCACCAGCGCCCTCGACCCGCAAACCACCGCCTCGGTGCTGCAACTGCTGGCTGAGATCAACCGCGAGTTGAAGCTGACCATCGTGCTGATCACCCATGAAATGGACGTGATCCGCCGCGTGTGCGACCAAGTGGCGGTGATGGATGCCGGCGTGATCGTCGAGCAAGGCTCCGTGGCCGATGTGTTCCTGCACCCCAAGCACCCGACCACCAAGCGCTTCGTGCAAGAAGCCGAGCAGGTCGACGAAGGCGAGCAGCGCGATGACTTCGCTAACGTACCAGGCCGTATCGTGCGCCTGACGTTCCAGGGCGAAGCAACCTACGCGCCGCTGCTGGGTACCGTCGCCCGCGAAACAGGCGTGGACTACAGCATCCTCGCCGGTCGTATTGACCGCATCAAAGACATTCCCTACGGCCAACTGACCCTCGCCGTGACCGGTGGGGACATGGACGCCGCCTTCGCCCGCTTTACCGCGGCAGACGTCCACATGGAGGTTCTGCGCTAATGGAAATCCTGTTGAGTTTCTTCGCCAATATCGACTGGTCCGAGATCTGGCTCGCCACCGGCGACACCATGACCATGCTGCTCGGTTCGCTGTTCTTCACCATCCTGCTCGGCCTGCCACTGGGTGTGCTGCTGTTTCTTACCAGCCCGCGCCAACTGTTCGAACAAAAAGGCCTGTACGCGCTGCTGTCGCTGATCGTGAACATCCTGCGTTCGCTGCCGTTCATCATTCTGCTGATCGTGATGATCCCGTTCACCATATTGATCACCGGCACCTCGCTGGGCGTGGCCGGTGCGATTCCGCCACTGGTCGTAGGCGCGACGCCGTTCTTCGCGCGCCTGGTGGAAACCGCCCTGCGTGAAGTGGACCGCGGCATCATCGAAGCCACGCAGTCCATGGGTGCCAGCACGCGTCAGATCATCATCAATGCACTGCTGCCCGAAGCCCGCCCCGGTATTTTCGCTGCGATTACGGTGACGGCCATTACACTGGTTTCCTACACGGCCATGGCCGGTGTAGTCGGTGCCGGCGGCTTGGGCGACCTGGCGATCCGCTTTGGTTACCAGCGCTTCCAGACCGATGTGATGGTTGTCACCGTGGTGATGCTGTTGATCCTGGTGCAAATTCTGCAAACCGTCGGCGATAAGCTGGTGGTGCACTTTTCTCGAAAATAACGGCCATGGCCGGCCCCCGCCGGCGCATGCCCGAACAAGGAGCTTGCTGGATGAAAAAACTACTGGTTGCTTTCGCCGCCGTTGCCGCGTTTTCCGCCCACGCTGCCGAGACCCTCACGGTCGCCGCGTCGCCAGTGCCGCACGCGGAAATCCTGGAGTTTGTGAAGCCCGCGCTCGCCAAAGAAGGCGTCGACCTGCAGGTCAAGGTTTTCACCGACTACGTGCAGCCGAACGTACAGGTGGCTGAAAAGCGCCTGGACGCCAACTTTTTCCAGCACCAGCCGTACCTGGATGAGTTCAACAAGGCTAAGGGCACTCACCTGGTGAGCGTCGGCGCCGTGCACCTGGAGCCCCTGGGCGCCTACTCCAGCAAGTACAAAAAACTCGAAGACCTGCCGGATGGCGCCAATGTCGTGATTCCGAACGACGCCACCAACGGTGGCCGCGCGTTGCTGCTGCTGGCCAAGCACAACCTGATCACCTTGAAGGACCCGACCAACATCCTGTCGACCATCAAGGACATCTCCGGTAACCCGAAAAACCTGAAATTCCGCGAACTGGAAGCCGCCACACTGCCGCGCGTGCTGACCCAGGTCGACCTGGCGCTGATCAACACCAACTACGCCCTGGAAGCCAAACTGGACCCATCCAAGGACGCCCTGGTGATCGAAGGCAACGACTCGCCTTACGTGAACATCCTGGTGACCCGCGAAGACAACAAAGACTCGGACGCCGTGAAGAAGCTGGTTGCAGCCCTGCACACGCCGGAAGTGAAAGCGTTCATTCTTGAAAAGTACAAAGGCGCGATTCTGCCGGCGTTCTGATCTGACCCGATCTCCAACACACTGAAGATCAAAAAATGTGGGAGCGGGCTTGCTCGCGAAAGCGCTGTGTCAGTCACCGAATTTATCGACTGAACCACCGCCTTCGGGGGCAAGCCCCCTCCCACATTTGTTGTGTGTTGCTTGAAAGACCAGGCCAGCACACTTGCCTGCTTACGCATTGTTCAAACCTTGCACAAAGCACTGTGGGAGCGGGCTTGCCGGCGATGACGGTAGGTCAGTCAGCCTATTAGCCCCTGAACCACCGCCATCGCCGGCACGCCAGCTCCCACATGTATGGTGCGGGGCCTGTTATTTCCGCTGCAGCAACCCCGGCAACTGCGCCACCAGCTTTTGATTGTTCAGCGGCGCACGAATAAACCCGCGCTGCGTGCCGTCCGGTCCGATCAGCGCCAGGTTGCCGCTGTGGTCGACGGTGTAGTTGGGCTTGCTGGTATCCGCTGGAATAAACGGGATGCTCACCGCATTCGAGACCTTCTGCACATCGTCCACATTCGCGCCGGTCAGGCCTTCGAACTGCGGATCGAAGTAACCCAGGTATTGCTTGAGCTGAGCCGGGGTGTCGCGGTTCGGGTCGACGCTGACCAGAATCACCTGCAACTTATCCACCGCCTCTTTGGGCAGCTCGCTCTTGATCTGGCGCAGCTGGGCGAGGGTGGTGGGGCAGATGTCGGGGCAGAAGGTATAGCCGAAAAACAGCAGGTTCCATTTGCCTTTCAACTCGTTGACCACCACCGGCTGGCCGTTCTGGTCTGTCATGGTCACCGGCGGCAGCTGGCGGCTTTGCGGCAGCAGGATGATGCCCGCGTCGATCAGCGCAGTAGGGTCGCCCTGGCCCTTGCTGTTCAGCACTTTGTTGACGGTCAGGCCCATGATCAACGCGACGATGGCCACCAGGATAAAGACGGTTTTTTGAGTTCGAGTCATAGGTTCAACAGTAAGTAGTGGTCTACGAGCAGGGCGATAAACAGCACAAACAGGTACCAGATAGAGTACTTGAAGGTGTTGATCGCCGCGTGCGGCTGGCTGCCACGGTACAGCACCCAGGCCCATTGCAGAAAGCGCGCACCCAACACCAGCGCACACGCCAGGTACAGCAGGCCGCTCATGTGAATCACATACGGCATCAGGCTTACTGCCAGCAGGGCGAAGGTGTAGAGCAGGATGTGCACCTTGGTGTAGTGCTCGCCGTGGGTGACCGGCAGCATCGGGATGTCGGCCTTGGCGTATTCCTCCTTGCGGTGAATGGCCAGGGCCCAGAAGTGCGGCGGGGTCCAGGCGAAGATGATCAACACCAGCAGCAGCGGCTCGGCGCTGATATGCCCGGTAACAGCAACCCAGCCCAGCAGCGGCGGCGCCGCGCCAGCGAGGCCACCGATGACGATATTTTGTGGCGTGGCGCGCTTGAGAAAGCCGGTGTAGATCACCGCATAACCGAGCAGCGAGGCCAGCGTCAGCCACGCCGCCAAAGGGTTGGTAAACGTCAGCAACAGGGCCAAACCTGCAACAGCCAGAAACAAAGCAAAGGCCAGGGCGGCCACCGGCGACACCCGCCCTTCGGCCATCGGCCGCTTATGCGTGCGCGCCATCACCGCATCGATGCGCCGATCCACTACATGGTTAACCGCCGCCGCACCGCCGGCACACAGCGCAATGCCCAGGTTGCCAAAAATCAGCACCGCCCATGGCACCCCGGCGCGGGTGGCGAGGAACATGCCCACCAAGGAGGTGATGAGCATCAGCACCACCACTTTTGGCTTGGTCAGTTCCAAATAGTCTCGCCAGATCGCCTGATCGCGGCGCGCGTCGATCAAGGTCGCCATGGCGTCTCTCCTTTAAGGGTGATGAGGCCCGAAACGTGTTTGCGTGGAATAAAGCGCCAGCCGAACGGCAACTGATGGCGCACCCGGACCAGGCTGGTACGCGCGTGGTAATTGACCAGCACCAATGTCAGCAGCAACGCTGCGCCGCCTGCGTTGTGGCCGACCGCCACCGGCAGCGGCAAGCCGAACGCCACATTGCTCACCCCCAGGCTGATTTGCACCGCCAGGGCGATCAGCAACAAGCCCGCCAGTCGCGTCATGCCCACTGCGCGCAATTGCCAGGCCAGCCCCAACAGCACCAGTGTCACCAGCATCGCGCCAAGGCGATGGGTCAGATGGATAGCGGTACGCGCTTCACTGTCGAGCTGGCCGCCGAGGTAATTGGGGCCGATATGTTGGGTGAGGTGAAACCCGTTGGCAAAGTCCGCCGCCGGCCACCACTCACCATGACAGGTGGGCAGGTCGACACAGGCCACCGCCGCATAGTTGGAACTCACCCAGCCGCCCAGCGCAATCTGGCCGATCACCAACACCAGCCCGGCCGTTGCCCAATATTGCAGGCGCTTGGGCACGATCAACGCGGGCAACACGCCAGACAGTCGCAGGGTCAGCAGAAACAATAAGCTCAAGGTGGCAAAACCGCCGAGCAGATGGCCCGTTACAACTTGCGGCCACAACTTCAATGTCACCGTCCACATGCCAAACGCGGCCTGGGCGAACACCACCGCCAGCACAAACAGCGGCAACTTCACCGGCTGGCCCGGATCACGCCGATGGCTCCACGAACGCGCCGCCAACAGCACGATGAGCAAACCCAAGGTGCCGGCAAAGTAGCGATGGGTCATCTCGGCCCAGCCCTTGTCGGCCTGCACCGGTGTATCGGGAAAATGCAGCTCGGCATGCGCCAGTTGGGCTTCGCTCTGCGGCACGCTGATAAAACCGTAGCAGCCGGGCCAGTCCGGGCAACCGAGGCCGGCGTGGGTCAGGCGCGTATAGGCGCCGAGCAGCACAACGATCAGCGCCAGCAAGGTGGCAAACAACGCGAGGCGAAATCCAGGTTTGGCCATGACGATGCCCTTATCCGATATTCGACAGTTTCAGCAGCAAGCGCAGGTCGTTGAGCAGGTCCTTGCCCTTGACCTTGGCGTCGTAGCGCAGCACCAGATTGCCGTGTGGGTCGACGATCCACAGTTGCGCATCGCCGGGTGCGGCGGCGTCCCTGGTGAAGGTCGACAGGTCCAGCGGGTAGCGTTGCAGTTGCGGGTATTCGGCCTTGAGCTTGGCCTCGTAGGCGGTGCTCACTGGCTGCGCGCTGGCCAAGGCATGGCTGGCGCGCGAGGCATCACGGCCCAGGCTGATTTGCAGTTGGCGCGCCAGGTACACCAACTGCTGGCACTCAGCGGCGCAGGCAGTGGGCGCGGTGACCAGCAGTTGCCAGCGATCTTCATCGGCCTGCACGCCAATGTCGGCGCGGGTCTGCCCGTTGCCGATCAGTTCGCCGTGATAGCTGCGGCTGTCCGGCACCCAGAACTGCAACTTGTACATGAACGTGGCCAGCGCCATCGGGCCGACCACCATCATCAGGATCAAGATCAGCTGCCAGCGGCCTTTGCGCCGGTCGGGCGCCTCAGACATGCTGGGTGGATTCATGGCCGCTCCCATGGGACTTCTCCTTTTTGTTGTGCCATCCGAGGTAGAGGTAAAGCGCCAGCAGCGCCAAGGCCATGGCGAACCACTGCACGGCGTACCCCAAATGTTTTTCCGGGCCCATGGCGACCACCGGCCACGTGGTGTCGTACGTGGCCGGGCCGGGTTCGGCGCGCAGTTCGTAGGCAAAGCCGCCACGCCCTAACTCAGCCCACAGTGCGGCGGGATGCAGCGCGGTGAGCAGGCGCGGCCATTGCGTGGTGGCCGGGTCGGCGTGCAGTTGGAAGGTTTCGCCGGGGGCGACGTAGACCCACGCGTCGAGATTCAACGGCTGATCGGGTGTAGTGAAGACTGGTGGCGTACGCCGGTCTGGCCACGGCAGCCACCCGCGATTGAGCAACAGCCACTGGCCGCTGGCCTGATCGTGAAAGGGTTGCAGCAACTCGACGCCGGCCTTGCCGTCGCGCATGCGGTTGTCGAGCAACACGCTGTGCTCGGCGTCGAACTGGCCGCGCAGGCGTACGCGGCGAAAGGCGGGGTCGGGCATCTCATTGAGCTGGACACTGCTGATGGGGTCGGCCACGCGCCGTTCGGCGTAACTGTCCACCAGCAACTGTTTTTCATGGCCGCGCGCCAGTTGCCAGAACCCCAGGCCTACCATCAACGGCAGCAGCACCAGCACCACCAGCGTGGGTGCGAGTCCTGGGCGAAAGTCTTTTATGGCGCTGGCTATACTTGTTTTCATTGCCCGCCCATCCGAAGGGAACCTGACCATGCTCAAAGCAGCCATTGCCCTGATGCTGATCGCGACTGTCGTGAGCCTGTTCAGTGGCTTGTTCTTTCTGGTCAAGGACGAGGGCAACTCCAACCGCCTCGTCACTGCCTTGACCGTGCGTGTCGTACTGGCCGCGATCACCGTGGGCTTGATCGCCTGGGGCTTTTTCGGCGGCCAGCTGGTGTCTCACGCGCCGTGGTAAGGCGCCTTACAGCACATAAACGAAGAAGAACAGGCCGATCCACACCACATCCACAAAGTGCCAATACCAGCTGGCTGCCTCGAAACCAAACTGGTGCTCGGCATTGAAATGCCCGCGCAGGATGCGCATCAGCATCACGAACAGAATGATGGTGCCGATGGTCACGTGGGCGCCGTGAAAGCCCGTGAGCATGAAGAAGGTTGCGCCGTACACGCCCGAACCGAGGGTCAGGCCCAGTTCTTTGTAGGCATGCATGTACTCCTCGGCCTGCAAGGCCAGGAACGCCCAGCCCAGTAGCACGGTCAGCGCCAGCCAGATTTTCAGTGCGCCGCGATGGCCCTTGCGCAAGGCATGGTGGGCGAGGGTGATGGTGACGCTGGAGCTGACCAGCAAGACCGTGTTGATCAGCGGCAAGCCCCAGGGGCTGATGGTGCCCTCCGGTGGCGGGTACATTTTTGGGTCAGGGTTATTGAGCAGCGGCCAGGTGAACTGAAAGTTCGGCCACAGCATGTGCGCGATGCCCTTGTGCCCTTCACCGCCCAGCCATGGCCCCGACATGTGCCGCACATAAAACAGTGCGCCAAAGAACGCGACGAAGAACATCACCTCGGAAAAGATGAACCAGGTCATGCCCCAGCGAAACGAGCGGTCCATCTGCGGGCTGTACAAACCGGCACGGCTTTCCTTGATCACCGCGCCAAACCAGCCGAACAGCATGTAGGCCAGCAGCAGCCCACCAACGAAAAAGATCCACGGCCCGTGGGATTCCGGGCGCGCCGCCTTCAGATCGTTGAACCACACAGCCAAACCGTACACGGTGGTGAGCATGCCCAAGGTGGCAATTATTGGCCATTTGCTTTGCGCTGGTACGTAGTACGTATCATGAGACGACATGTATTCGCTCTCCTGATTGAGGGGGCAAACAGTAGCTAGCCGCCGGTATGGACGGCCACCGGCGGTTGGCGCGCAGTGATGTCAAACAGCGTGTACGCCAGGGTCAAATGCTTCACATCCTTGGGCATGTCGCGGTCGACGATAAAACGCACCGGCATTTCAATCCGCTGACCGGGCTGCAGCACTTGCTGGGTGAAGCAAAAGCACTCGGTCTTGTGGAAGTACATCGCCGCTTCGGCCGGGGAAATGCTCGGCACTGCCTGGGCTTTCATGACCTTGTCGGTGGGGTTGTAGGCGACGAACAGCATCTCGGTGACCGCGCCGGGGTTGACCACCACTTCGTCAGCCTTGGAATGAAACTCCCAGACCATGTCGATGGCATTGGTCGACAGAAACTGCACTCGCACCTGGCGCGTGGGGTCGACGATTTGCTCACCTTCGTACTGCCCGGCGGTCTTGCCGTTGATGCCGAACGCCTTGCACATCACGTCGTAAATCGGCACCAGGGCGAAGCCGAAGGCGAACATTGCCACCACCAGAATCAGCAGGCGGGTGACGAGGCGCTTGATGGGGATGGACTCAAGCATGGCGATCACCTGAACCGAACGCGGTCAACGTGGGAGCGGGCTTGCTCGCGAATGCGGTGGGCCAGGCCCCATTTGCGGCGACTGAAACACCGCTTTCGCGAGCAAGCCCGCTCCCACAGGGGATTTGTACCGGCATGGCGAACCGGGTATTCACTTGACCTCCGGCGGCGTGGTGAACGTGTGATACGGCGCGGGCGAGGGGATGCTCCACTCCAAACCTTCGGCACCATCCCACGGCTTGGCGGGCGCCGGCGGGCCGCCGCGGATGCACTTGATGACGATGAACAAGAAGAAGATCTGCGTGGCGCCAAACATGAATGCACCAATCGAGGAGACCATGTTGAAGTCGGCAAACTGCAGGTTGTAGTCCGGTACCCGGCGCGGCATGCCGGCCAGCCCCACGAAGTGCATCGGGAAGAACGCCATGTTCATGCCGATGAAGGACAGCCAGAAGTGCAGCTTGCCCAGGGTTTCGTCGTACATGTGCCCAGTCCACTTGGGCAGCCAGTAGTAGGCCGAAGCGAAGATGCCGAAGATCGCGCCAGGCACCAGTACGTAATGGAAATGCGCCACCACAAAGTAGGTGTCGTGGTACTGGAAGTCCGCTGGAGCAATCGCCAGCATCAGCCCCGAAAAGCCGCCAATGGTGAACAGGATCACGAAGGCCACGGCGAACAGCATCGGCGTTTCGAAGGTCAGCGAGCCTTGCCACATGGTGCTGACCCAGTTGAACACCTTCACGCCCGTCGGTACGGCGATCAGCAGCGTGGCGTACATGAAGAACAGCTCGCCCACCAGCGGAATGCCCACCACGAACATGTGGTGCGCCCACACAATGAACGACAGAAACGCGATGCTCGCCGTGGCGTAGACCATCGAGGTGTAGCCGAACAGCGGCTTGCGCGAGAAGGTCGGGATGATCGAGCTGACGGCGCCGAAGGCCGGCAGGATCATGATGTACACCTCGGGATGGCCGAAGAACCAGAACACATGCTGGAACAGCACCGGGTCACCGCCACCGGCGGCGCTGAAGAAGCTGGTGCCGAAGTGGATGTCCATCAGCATCATGGTCACGCAGCCGGCCAGCACCGGCATCACCGCGATCAACAGGAACGCGGTGATCAACCAGGTCCACACGAACAGTGGCATTTTCATCAGGGTCATGCCCGGCGCGCGCAGGTTGAGAATGGTCGCGACCACGTTGATCGCACCCATGATCGAGCTGATGCCCATCAGGTGGATGGCAAAGATAAAGAACGTCACACTTTCGGGCGCGTAGGTGGTGGACAGCGGGGCGTAGAAGGTCCAGCCGAAATTCGGCCCGCCGCCGGGTGTGAACAACGTGGAAACCAGTAGCAGGAACGCCGCTGGCAGCAGCCAGAAACTGAAGTTGTTCATGCGCGGCAGGGCCATGTCCGGCGCGCCGATCATCAGCGGGATCATCCAGTTGGCCAGGCCCACGAAGGCAGGCATCACCGCGCCAAACACCATGATCAGGCCGTGCATGGTGGTCATCTGATTGAAGAACGCCGGCTGCACGATCTGCAGGCCGGGCTGGAACAGCTCGGCGCGGATCACCATGGCGAACGAGCCGCCAAGCAGGAACATGGTGAAGGCGAACCACAGGTACATCGTGCCGATGTCTTTGTGGTTGGTGGTCAGCACCCAGCGCATCAGGCCTTTGGCGGGGCCATGGGCATGGTCGGCGTGACCATGGTCATCGATCACAGTGCTCATGGCCGTTCTCCTGCAAAGGAATGGGCTGTGCGGTTCAGGGCATACGCAGTTGAGGCCGTCATTTGCTTTCCGCCTGTTTCAAAGCCAGCACGTCTTTGGGCGTGACCATGTCGCCTTTGTTGTTGCCCCAGGCGTTGCGTTCGTAGGTCACCACGGCGGCGATGTCCACTTCCGACAGCTGTTTGCCGAAGGCGGCCATGGCGGTGCCGGGCTTGCCGAAATACACGCGGTGCAGGTGATCTTCCTTAGGCCCGGTGGCGATCGGCGAACCTTTGAGCGCCGGGAACATCGGCGGCAGGCCTTGGCCCTCAGCCTGGTGACAGGCCACGCAGGTGGTGTGGTAGACCTTGTCGCCACGCGCCACCAGCTCTTCGAGCGTCCATTCTTTGGAGGTCAGCTCTTTAAGCTTGGCCGCTTCTGCCTTGCGCTCGCCGAGCCAAGTGTCGTAGTCGGCCTGGGATTTGACCTCGACCACAATCGGCATGAAGCCGTGGTCCTTACCGCACAATTCTGCGCACTGGCCACGGTAGATGCCGGGCTTCTCGATGCGCGTCCAGGCCTCGTTGACGAAGCCGGGAATGGCGTCGCGCTTGACCGCAAAGGCCGGCACCCACCACGAATGGATCACGTCGGCGGCAGTCACCAGAAAGCGCACTTTGGCGCCCACCGGCAGCACCAGCGGCTGATCGACTTCGAGCAGATAGTGCTCGCCCTTGGTGGCCTGGTTATGGATTTGCTCGGCGGGCGTGGCCAGGTTGCTGAAGAATTCCACGTCCTGGCCCAGGTATTTGTAATGCCACTTCCACTGGTAACCGGTGACCTGGATATCGATATCCGACTCGGTGCTGTCATAGATGTTGATCAGGGTCTTGGTCGCCGGAATGGCCATCGCTACCAGGATCAGCAGGGGCACCACGGTCCAGAGGATTTCCACGGTCGTGCTCTCGTGAAATTTGGCAGCCACCTGGCCCGTGGACCGGCGGTGCAGGATCATCGACCAGAACATCGCGCCAAACACGACAATGCCGATCACCACACAAATCCAGAAGATGGTCATGTGCAGGTCAAACACGGCGTGACTGACTTCAGTAGCCCCTGGCGCCATATTCGTTGTCCAGGCGGCGTGCGCCTGGCCGAATACCGACCACAACAGTAGGCCCATCCAAACGTGTGGATGTCGCGTCATTGCGGGTTCCCCTTTATGTTTCTTGTTATCCCGCCGGTTTGCACCTGCGGCGAAGGGAGCGGCTTCCATACTGCTTACAACCGCCAAGCCTTGCCTGCTTCATGCAGTTGGGCGTCATCAGCTAATTGCGTACAAAATCGAGTATAGACAGCCGGGGCAACCCCGCAATGTGTAGGGGCAAATGAGCACAAACAGACGGGCGGGCCCAATAAATACGGGGGCGCAAACGTTTATCCGACGAACGATGGCGATTCGATATAACGCATGCGCATAACCATGAAATAATTATGACAAACGCGTCTTAGGCCCTCGTATAAACGAGCTACCTTGTCCTTTCCCTTTTCCTACGCCTGTTTCACTGGAGCTTTCATGAACACCGCCGCATTGCGCGAGCAGATTTCCCGTGCCCATCAACACGAAGCCAGCACTGGCCAGCTTGCCCAGCAACTGGAAAAACAATTGCCGCACCTGCATTCGGCCATTTCCCTGGCTGACGGTGATCGCAACATTGTCATGACCCGTTTTGTTACCGCCTACATCGAGCTTGTCCCTGACTTGCTGGAAGCCGCCAATGACGTGGCCCGCGAAGCTGGCATCGAAAGCCAGATCAAGCCGGTACTGAAAATCGCCGAGCATTTCTTCCTGCAACCGCCCGCGATTCTTGCTGGCCACGAAGGCCTCGACGGCCTGCTGGACGAGGCCTACCTGGCCCATCGCCTGGTAGAAGAAGTCAACGATCTGTACATCAAGCACTTTGGTCAGCCGTTGATTCCGGCGGACACCACCGTGGCCAACTTGATCGCTCATCAGCTGATCGGCGAAGCATTTGCCAACCAGTTGGACGAAGCCGTGCATTTGGCGGTGGATGAAATGCTCAACGAAGACAGCTTTGCGCTGGAGTCGGTCGAGGCTTACCGCGAGACGCTCAAGAGCCCGAACACGGAAGCGGCGTGGAAGCGCTGGCCGTGCCTGTCGCGTCAGTTGGGGGTTGAGCTGGCGTTGGATCAGCCGGCGTAAATGTGCGGACTGCACAGCAATCACTGTGGGAGCCGGGCTTGCCCGCGATGGCGGTGGATCAGTCAGCTAATGGGTTGACTGACACGCCTTTAATCGCGGGCAAGCCCGGCTCCCACATTGGTTTGTGGTGTTCAGACGGGCGCCGAACCTATCCCCACGGTCGTGCGCACCCGGCCTTCAAGCCTGCGCTTCAAGCCGCGCGCCTCGATTACCAGTTGTGAGCCCTTGGCCGCATTGGCCCGGCCCCATTCCTCGAGTAATTCCAGGCAGGAATGGTCGATGTAACTCAAGTTGCTCAGCGGCACGTGCAACGCGGTCCCCGCAGGCACCGTCGACAGCACTTGGGTCAGTGCCGGCACTTTAAGGAAAGTCGCCGCACCGGTCAGGCGCAACTCCATCTCACCGTCCTGGGGCAGGTCGATCAGGCTGATTTTCAGTCGCGACGCCTTGAAGGCCAACTTGACCAACGTCAGCCCGAAGCCCACCAGTACACCGGTCAGCAAATCGGTAAAAATGATCGCCAGCGCCGTCGCGGCATAGGTGAACATCGGCATCCGCCCGTATCGGCCCAAGGCGCGAAACGCTTTCACGTCCACCAGCTTGATCCCGGTGTACACCAGCACGCCCGCCAGGCTCGCCACCGGGATGCTTTGCAGCACGCTCGACAGCAGCAGCACGAACCCCAGCAGCCATACACCGTGGAACATCGCCGACAAGCGCGTGGTCGCACCGGCCTGCACGTTGGCCGAGCTGCGCACGATCACGCCGGTCATCGGCAGCGCGCCGACCAGGCCACAAAGCATGTTGCCTACACCTTGTGCGGACAATTCCTTGTCGAAATCGGAGCGCTGACCGCTGTGCATGCGGTCAACCGCAGCAGCCGACAGCAGGGTTTCGGCACTGGCGATAAAGGCCACGGCGAACGCGGCGATCAACAGTTGCGGATCGGCCAGGTTCAGCAAGTCGCTGGGGTGTAGCCAGTCAATGGCATCGGCAAGGTTTTCCGGGACTTCCACACGCTTGACCTGCAGCGCCAGTATCAGGCTGGTGACCGTCGCCAAGCCCACGCCCAACAACGCGCCTGGCACAAATCGCAGTTTTTGCGGGCGTAATTTATCCCACAGGTACATCACCAGCATCGTCGACAGCCCCAGCAAACCCGCTTGCCAGCCAAGGCCACCGCCCAGAGTCGGCATCGCCTCAACCACGGCGGCCGGGAAGCCCGCCAGGTTATCCAGCCCGGAAGGCTTGGGCGCGCCGTCGAGCATCACATGGACCTGCGAGAGCACAATCAGCACGCCGATCCCCGCCAGCATGCCGTACACCACCGCCGGCGCAGTGACACGGAACCAGCAGCCCAGACGCAATCGCCCGGCCACCAATTGCAGGAACCCCGCCAGCAACAGAATAGGGCCGAGCATCATCATGCCGTGCTGGCGCACCAGTTCGAACACCAACACTGCCAAACCTGCGGCGGGCCCGCTGACCTGCAGCGGCGACCCAGCCAGCCAACCCACCACCAGGCCACCGATGATCCCGGTGATCAGCCCTTTGGCCGGCGGCATGCCAGACGCAATCGCGATGCCCATGCACAAGGGCAGGGCGACCAGAAACACAACCACGGACGCGAGCAGCTCCCGAGGCAATACAGCTTTCAATTGAGCAGCACGCATAATGACTCTCCCAAGGCATTCGCCGGGCGCGGCAATGCCTGGCTGCATCCATGGCAGCCACCGCATTACCCGGCAGGGAAGTGTTTTAGAAGCGCGCTTTAGGCGTCGCGCAAGGGATGGGGCCGTCGCCGCTCAGCGGTCGAAATGCCGCCTGATCTGCATCGTAGGCTCGAATTTCGCTGGTCTCGATGTTGTAGATCCAGCCATGGATAAACAAATGACCATTGGCCATGCGTGAGGCCACGGAAGGGTGGGTGCGCAAATGCTGCAACTGGGCGATGACGTTTTCTTCGGTCAGCACTTTCATGCTTTCGCCTTCATTGGCGCAGTCGCAGTTGTCCTCAACCATCGACTTGGCGACTTCGGCATGACGCAGCCAAGCCCGGACTGTCGGCATTTTTTCCAGGCTCTGGGGGTTGAGTACCGCGCGCATGGCGCCACAGTCGGAATGCCCGCACACGATAATGTGCTGCACGCCCAGGGCGAGAACCGCGTACTCGATGGCCGTGGAAACGCCGCCGTTCATCTGTCCGTAGGGTGGCACCACGTTGCCGACGTTACGCGTGACGAACAGGTCGCCAGGGGAGCTTTGGGTGATCAGCTCAGGCACGATCCGCG
Source organism: Pseudomonas sp. MF6747 (assembly GCF_963890955.1). NCBI lineage: Bacteria > Pseudomonadati > Pseudomonadota > Gammaproteobacteria > Pseudomonadales > Pseudomonadaceae > Pseudomonas > Pseudomonas sp. MF6747. The sequence goes on along the minus strand of NZ_CAWPSZ010000053.1, from coordinate 249,431 downwards.
AATCGGCACAGGTGATAAACATCGCCCGTGGGCTTTGGGCCGTGGCGAGTTTTTTGAAGAGTTCTTCCTGCTGGGGGAAGACGTCGTGATGGAAATGCAAAAAGCCGTCAACGATGTGCTTTAGCGCTGCATCGGCGGATTCGGCCACCTGAGGGGCTGAAGCCGACGCAGCCAACGGCTGTTTATCCTTGTCACTCATGATTCATCCTCTTGATTAATGCAGGGAGAGTGTTCAGGTCATTTCGACGCTGGGCCAGTGGATTAGTTGTAAAACGCTGAAGACCACGGTTCCGACCCACCCGTCACTCGCTGAACAAGGTAACCGTCGAAACTTAACTCAAACTGAATGAACCGCTCTAGATCGCGGGTTTCAGTGATATCAAAACGCGACTATTCCTACAGACCTATCGCGCTCTTCGTCGTCAGTTTACAACAATGCCATCTGCCTGCCCGGTGGGCAGAACGCCGTGCAATCCAGATTAAACCCTTCCCGATGATTAAGCCCCAGGCGCTTGATCGCCTTGCTGAAGCGCTGCGCCAGCAGATCGGCGAACGGCCCCTCACCCCGCATGCGCACACCAAAGCGGCTGTCATACACCTCACCCCCGCGCACCTGGCGCACCAGGCTCATCACATGGGCCGCCCGCTGCGGGTAATGCGCCGCCAGCCACTCCTCGAACAGCGGCGCCACCTCCAGCGGCAGGCGCAGCATCATGTAGGCCGCACTTTGGGCACCCGCCGCGTGGGCTTCGGTCAGCAGACTTTCGAGCTCGCTGTCGTTGATCATCGGAATCATCGGTGAACACAACACGCCCACCGGGATGCCGGCCTCACGCATTACCCGAATCGCCCGCAATCGCGCCTTGGGCGCCGCCGTGCGCGGTTCCAGAATGCGCTTGAGCTCATCGTCCAGGCTCGTGAGGCTGATCATGACTGCCACCAGTCGCTGCCGGGCCAGCTCGGTCAGCAGGTCGAGGTCACGCAAAATCAGCGAGCCCTTGGTGATGATGGTCACCGGGTGGCGGTAGCGCAGCAGCACTTCGAGGGTCTGCCGGGTGATCGTGTACTCGCGCTCGATGGGCTGGTAAGGGTCGGTATTGGAGCCCAGATTGATCGGCGCGCACACATACCCCGGCTTCGACAGCTGTTGCTCCAGCACCTGGGCGGCATTGGTCTTGGCGATCAGCTTGGTTTCGAAATCCAGCCCCGGCGACATGTCCCAGTAGGCGTGACTGGGCCGCGCGTAGCAGTAGATGCACCTGTGTTACGCTATAAGACCCTGACACTGACGGAACGACCTAAATGCAACGCAAATGCTATTCCTATGTGAGGTTTTCTCATAAAAAACAAGAGCTTGGAACGTCATTTGCTAGGCAGAGCGATATTCAGCATTTCGTTGATAAGCACAACCTTATAGTAGATACGACCTTAGAAGACTTGGGCGTTTCTGCTTTTCGAGGCAAAAATGCTAAACAGGGTCAATTAGGTGGGTTTATTGACCTTGTTGAAAGTGGGTTGATAGAACAAAATTCAATTCTGCTGATTGAAAACTTTGACCGTTTGTCAAGGCAGAAAATTATTAAATCAACGCAAATATTTCTGAACCTTCTAAACCGTGATATTGATATTGCTGTATTAGATACATGAAAAATCTACTCCAAGAACAATCTTCTTACATCGGATTTTTTCATCGCTATTATTGAGTTTGAACGTGCAAACGCAGAATCTTCACGCAAAAGCGATTTTACAAGTTCGGCTTGGAATATTCATCGCAATGAAATGAGGAATAGCAAAGCTGTTAAAACTCGTAAAACCCCTTCTTGGATAGGCGTTTCTGGTGTTGTTAAGGCACGCCCAGGTGATGAACCAGCAAAGTTTTTCGTGATTGAAAATGAAGCTAATAAAATTAGGAAAATTTTCGATTTAGCATTAGCAAGAGGATTGAGCGAAACAGCCAAAGCTGTGAACGAATGGCTTGAACCTTCCGAATCTAAATATTCCATTCATCAAATCCAATATCTATTAAAGAACAGGAAAGTAATAGGCGAACATCAGCCGATGAAATTTCACGAAAGTGAAACGGGTGAAATGAAGCTAATACCAGAAGGTCCGACTATTCATGATTATTATCCTGCCATTATAGATAAGTCGATTTTTGAAGAAGTACAAGAGAAAATTTCTGGTCGAAAGCCATTTTCAGGTCGATTTAATAAATCGCGCTTGAATATTTTTCAAGGTTTTATAAAGTGCTACCACTGTGACGGCACAATCAGATTTATGGATAAATCAGGTGAAGGCAGAAGCAACAAACAATATTTCGTTTGTACTAACTCAATGACAAACAAATGCCAAGTTAAATGGCGCTTGTCTTACAGTGCAAGTCAGACGATGCAGTATTTTTTTGAAAAAACTGACAAACTTAATTTGTCTGATATTTTTGAAAATGATTCTGACTTACTCAGGCTAAACACAGAACTGAAAAAATATGAGAGAGACCAAAAGAATAACTCATTACAATTGGCACGTCTCAAAACTCAGATTAAAGAAATTCTGATTCAAGGCAAAGGTATTTCTTCAACTCTAAATGACATGATGATTGAGTTCGAAACTCTTCAAAAAGAACTTGCTACAAAAATTGATTTATTGCGGAATGAAAAAAATCAATACATCACACGTTTGGAAATTTCGAGAAGCTTCACACAGCAGAATATTCTTGAACTACTAAATGATAGAAGTGATGAAGGAATCAGAAAACGGATCTCAATTAACAATCACCTTTCTCAAATCATTTCAGAGATAAAAATATTTTGGCGTGGATTCTCTAAGAAAGACCCAATCACTGGTAAACCAGACAAACGCTCTGCTGGTGAACCCGCTCTATTTATTAAATTCAAAAATGGCACAACAAGAATCATCATTGAAACAGAAATGGTCCGTGATGATGAAGATGTTGGGGCAAAAACTTTTGTTGAATCGTTTCAAGAAATGCACAATGAGCTGATTCAATTTAAATCATTTGCTGACACCAAATACTAGGCTAGCCCTTTAAGTTGGACAATTGAAAATTGTCTAACTTAAAGGACTCTTACGAAAACAAGTCAGCACAAACAAGCTATCGTAATAAAACCTCTTCTGGATATGGTATAACATTTATATAGTGGAATTTTCGGAGAAAATGGAACCTTATATTACCTGCTATGTATATGGTTACAGTTTCAAACTTCGCTTCGCTCGTTTGAACCAGTAACCATATACGCAGGTCCTGCCGGAAGCAGAGGCAAAATCAAAAGAAATTCGCTTAAAAAGTTACGTTCTCACTTTAACTTTTCCGCTTATAAAAACAAAAACAAAACTCACAGAGGAGATAATGAAACAAATATCAATATTAAAAAGAGACATAAATTATTCTAACATTGAAGGATTATCATCAAGCCTTGAACACTCATTTAGAATCAGACAAAAGGATTTTGACAATCTCGTTTATAACGAAGACCTATCAATAAACAACAAAATTTTTATCAATAATGAACTAAAAAATTTCAATCCAAGAGAAAATTATCGCCCGATATTTGAGTCAATAATTTCGCAAATTGATAAAGAAATTAAACTAAACACTAAGACAGATTTTGAAAAAACTGATGGGAAACGTCTTAAAGGTTTCAAGCACAAGCTTGTAGAATTTGCTGGTAAATCAGAAGATGAAATTAGCAACTATGTATTAGGTGTGATTGAAGAGCCATCATCATTCAATGAAATTAATTACCAAAAATTACTTGAATCTCATAAAATAAAACGAATCAGTGAAAAGCTAAATTGCATAAAAAGCTACTGCGAATTGAGTGAAAAATACAATCCAGCCAAATCAAAAAAATTAAAGGTAGACACTAACTTTGTCAAAGAAGTGATTCTTGTCATACCCAAACCCAACCGTATATCAGTAGATGAAAAGACAAGCGACTTTCTATTACAAACCGCTATTTCTTACTTTAAAGATAATTTTCCTGACAATAATATTATCGCCGGTTTTAGTCATAGCGATGAAACAACCAACCACTGCCATTTATTCGTAAATCTCAAAAACTCTAAAACAAATGCCTATGATTTTGTAAAGCAAGAACAATCATTGGCAGAATTAAACCACCGTTTGAATCAGAATTCACAACCCGTTCTTGGGGATTTTGCTCATCCACGCAGAACCGCCACACAGCAAAATAAGCTATTTCTTAACAGCACCAACAAATGGCGCGGAGTAACTCTCCAAAAATACTTCTATAAACATTTCAATAAACTTTCATTAAATGCAGAAATGGGATTTGTAGCTGTATTTAACAAAAAGAATGATGATAATAAGAAAGTCTATGAGTTTATGAATGAACAATCCAAACTTCCTAAAAGCGAAAGGCGCTTGAATTTTCTGCTTAGCCAGGTTGAAGACCAAGACTTAAAAATAAATGAACTTAAAGAAAACTTTCAAAACACGAAGGAACGTGCCAATGAAATAATTACCAAAAGAAAAGAACAGATAGATGAGCTAAATAAGAGCAAGGGCATAGTATCAAACAACATATCTATACTAACCAAAAATCAAACCAATGTAGAAAATAAAATCACCGAGTTAGATGAAACGATTAAGACAAAAACCAAAACTAAGAATGATTTAGATAAGGACATAAAGAAACTTACGGTAGAGAATAAAGCTTTAACAGTCAAAAATGAATCTCTTAAAGAAGAAGCGGCTACACAAGAAGAAAACTTACGCAATATGGGTGAAAAATACATCCAAACTTTATTCAAAGATATGAGAACACTGTACACTCAGATTTTAGGAATATTGCCTCTATACGATAAAATCAAAACAGGTTTACTTGGGAAAATCTTTTATAAGCGAGATCTTCTTGATGAACAAGAGTTTGATGACAGAGTTAAAAAAATCATCTCTGACAAAAGCTCAGCATCACTTGAATTGTTTAATTCAATAGATGGTATTTACAAACCTGAAAATAGGCAATTTGAAACCAGAGTTAAGCAAGTTTCAAAAGCCGAATTAAAACAAAGACCAACAGAGACTATTTTCCAGCCAATTGTAACTAAATCTGCACCAGCGAAAAAATCTGACAAGAACGAGTGGGAACTGCACTACAAACCTTCTGCACCAAAAAGCAAACCTCGTAATGACAAAAATGGTCCATCATTGAACCTTGATTGATGCTTTTGCTTTTAGCTGAAATGGCTTTAAACCAATTCCCCCTTGGGGGTTAGGGGGGCATTAAAACCTCGATGTAAATATAATAGAAAGGAGACATCACGGGTTACGTGGCTTACAGCCGTTTTTCCTCACTCTATGAGTTAGATTTCCTCATCTGGCAGATGTGGTTTTCTCATCTACCAGATGAGGATTTTTCCTCATCAAAAATAATTAGAAAATAAATGTAGTTTCCTCATTGACTTTAGTGAGGATTATGTATAATAGATATATAACAACATAAAACTACAATGAACCAACCTAATAAAACCAAGAAAATCCTTAAACACAGTATCAAAGAAACCTACGACAGTGTAACCGGGGAATTAACAAAACAAGAGGAAGTGACTGCTTTTTCAGTATCTTCTGAGCCTGCTTTTGTAAAGTTATACTTAGATGGTATACAAGCAATATATAAGCTCAACTCTTCAAACCATTCAGTTCTGAATGAGCTATTAAAAATCACAAACTATGGCGGTGAGATAATCCTTAACGCAGCTGTAAAAAAACGTATTTGCGCCTTTCTGAATACTTCTATCGGAACATTTGACAACACTCTTCTCATCTTAAAAAAATCTGACATTATCAGACAAAAAGACAGAGGCTGCTACATGGTAAATCCTGAATTGTTTGGTAAAGGTCCATGGGTAGAAGTTTATAAAGATAGAGCTAAGTACAAGAAATTAAAAATGACAATAGAATATTCAGGGTCTAAACAAGCTAAAAGAACAGTAAAAACTGAACTGGTTGATGACCCAGAAGCCATCCTATTAGAAGCGAATCTTAGAGGCATTACGAGTGATGCACTATTAGCCGAAATAAAAAATCTTGAAGAAATTAATTTTGATGGTCCATCACCGTTTGATGATTTAGAAGAATATGAAGATGGTGATGCGGAATGAGTAAGAGTAATGAATGTCAAATTGACTATGATTATTATATTTTGAGACTTGCCTCTAAACAAAAATTACAGCTTGAATATTTGGCTAAAATTTTAGAAACGAAAAGTTTGAAATACACTATTGAAACCCTCATTGAATCAGCTTTTATCAACTGCTACGCATATCAAGAACGTGATGAGGATTTTGAAGATGAAGATGAGAACGAAGAAGGTGCATAATGAGAAGTGGAGAAGGTTCAATTGTTGCTGTGTTAGTAATTGTATTATTCATGATTAATGTGAAATACCCTTTTATGCCTCCATTCACGAATCGTTTAAAGTTTGATAGCACTGGACAAGCTATTGTAATGACTCGGGAAGAGTCGCTACAAAAAAAGATAGAAGAAGCAGATAGAGTTGCACGGTTGAAAAAAGAAGCAGAAGAAATTAAAGCAGCGTATGCACAAGCATATAAAGATTGTAATGCCAAGTCCTGGGAAAAATATGGTTCGACAAGTGCAATATCTGTTGAGTATGCATTTAACTCGTATGATAAGACTTGCTACAAAACCACAATGACTGGGGATTTGACCAAAGGAACTGAGGGTTTATACAGAGATAATTTTAAAATCACTTATGAAACTGAGTTTGTTCGTAGTGAGTTAAAAGATTATATGCTTGTGTACAGAGAATGATAATGAGCCGAATGGCTCATTACTTCTGTCATATATCGCAATATTTGGCTTTGGTCATATATGATTTAAGCCTTTTAGTTTTTCAGTCTCTTCTTTTACTGCGTATAACAAAGATTCTTCTGAGCTTTTCCAATACTCTTCAAACTCATCTGCAAACTTTTCATGCAAATCCTTGACTATACTTGACACGTCAAATTTGTTTGAAGCATTTCTATGAGATTTAAAGTTAAGAACCAAAACTTTGCTATTTATAGTTTTCCCGCAAAAAGCAAATGCTAAACGCTAAACGCTGTGCAAGCGTCTGCGAAAAATTATACACCTCTTGCATTTCAAGATATTGAATAAAATTAATTATCGCTGATTGCCTCCATCGTCTTTTTAGTCCAGAAATTTTTCCACCTATTCCACCCAGCAATTTTTTCCTTTCTGCATATTCCATTTTTCTCTCGGTTGTTTATTACATTATAACATATTGATTTGGTCATATATGTCCAAAGCTAAATATTGCCTATACGGAATTAATGAGCCATTCGGCTCTACTTTCTTGCGTTGATTTCGTGAAGCTCACACAGTGAGTTTCTGCGTTGTTCTCAATATTGAAATTACTTTGATGGTTTGATTTACCCCCTAACCCCCAAGGGGGAAATTGGTTTAAAGCCATTTTGCTAGCACCTGACGGTGCTTCAACGGTTGAGTTAGCCGTCACCATTGACCGTCTCAAAATGACGCCTAGGCGGCGTCTGACAGTCAAACTGACCTAACCACTGCGCAGTGTCTTATCGCATAGTAGATACAACCGTGCTCGCAGCCGCGATAGGGGTTGATCGAGCGATCGAACGGCAGGTCCGGCGAGTTATTGCGGGTGATGATGCTTTTGGCCGTTTCGATGCGCACTTCGGTGCCTTGGGTGGGCGGCACTTCCTGAAACCAGCCGTCATCCTCGGCCACACTGACGGTAGGCGCAAAGCGATTGTGCAGGTTGGTGGCCGTGCCCCGGCCACGGGGCGGTAAAGGTGTAGACATGAAAACGCCCCAATACTGTTTTTATATACAGTAAAGGGGCGTGATGGTTATGACCAGTGCCGTCTGGCGGTCAGTGCTTTTGCGTCACTTGCCCCAGGTCATCGCCCGAGGTGGTGCGCATATCGCTCTTGCGCAGGTCCGCCACGTCGCTGGCTTTTACTGGCGCGCCTTTGTTACCCCAGCTGCCGCGGACGAAACTGACTACATCCGCCACTTCCTGGTCCGACAACCGCCAGGCAAACGCCGGCATGGTGAACGTCGAAGGCGCCGTGTGCGTAGCCGGCAAGGTACCGCCGTTCAACACAATGTTGATCAGCGACGTGGCATCCGCTGTCTGCAACACCGGGTTACCCGCCAGCGCCGGGAACACCCGCGTATAGCCATGGCCATCGGTACGGTGGCACGCCGCGCAGTTGTCGATGTACACCGACGCGCCCGGCTTGCTGTCGTCACCTTTCCACAACGCCTCGGCGACCTGTTTGTCGTACTGATGCGGCTGATCCTTGGGATCCACCGCCGGCAGGCTTTTGAGGTAGCGGGCGATAGCGGTCAGGTCGTCCTGCGACATGTACTGCATGCTGTGCACCACCACATCGCTCATGCCGCCAAACACGGCACTGCGATCACTGCGGCCGGTCTTGAGGAATTGCACCAGTTGCTCTTCGCTCCAGCTGCCGAGCCCGTCCTTGTGATCGCCACGCAGGCTCTTCGCGATCCAGCCTTCCAACGGCGCGCTGCCGGACAGGAAGGCGTTGCCGTCAGTGGCGCTGAGGGCTTTTTCCTGCATGGTCAGGGCGCGCGGCGTATGGCAGGCACCGCAGTGCCCCAAGCCTTCAACCAGATACGCGCCCCGGCTGACCACCGGATCGGCGGCCGGCTGTGCCGGATGCTCCTCAACGGCCGGCGCAAACATCCAGCGCCAGGCCGCCAACGGCCAGCGCATGCTCAAGGGCCAGGGAATATCGCTGTCCTTGTTCTCTTGGGCGACCGGCTCCACACCCTTCATGAAGTAGGCATACAACGCCTGCATGTCGCTGTCGCTGACACGCGCGTAAGACGGATAGGGCATCGCCGGGTAAAGCGTACTACCGTTCTTGGCGACGCCATGGCGCACGGCCTTGTCGAAATCTTCGAAGCTGTAGTCGCCCAGGCCGGTCTTGTCCGGGGTGATGTTGGTGGAGTAGATCACGCCGATCGGAGTTTCCATCGGCAGCCCGCCGGCAAAGGGTTTGCCACCCTTGGCGGTGTGGCAGGCCACGCAGTCACCGGCGCGGGCCAGGTATTCGCCCTGCTTGACCAGGTCGGTTTCAGCGGCGCTTACCGAACAGCTGCTCAAGAGGGCCAGGGAGGCGATAACAAGTGCTTTCATGGTCATCGCTCCTTATGCCTGAACCAGTGGGCCGGGGTTTTTCAGGTACTGCTCGCGGATCGCCCGCGCCGACCAATAGGTCAGTGCCGCCACCAGGCCGGTAGGGTTGTAGCCCAAGCCCTGTGGGAAAGCTGACGCGCCTGGGACAAACACGTTGTGTACGTCCCAGCTCTGCAGGTAGCGGTTCAACGCACTGGTTTTCGGGTCGGTGCCCATGATCGCGCCACCGTTGAGGTGAGTGGTCTGGTAGGCCGCTGTGTTGAAGTGCTCACCGACCTTTTTGCCGAGCACAGCAATGGCCTTGGGGTTCATCGCTTCGGCGACCTTGCCCATTTTCTCCATCATGAAGCGGTTCATCTTGATGTCGTTTTCCTGCCAGTCAAACGTCATCCGCAGCAATGGGAGGCCGTAGGCATCGCGGTACACCGGGTCCAGATCCAGGTAGTTGCCCCGGTAGGATTGGTGCGCGCCGTGGGCGTCCATCGACACCTGGTGGGTGTAGTAATCGGCGGTGGCGCGTTTCCACGCACTGCCCCAGGCCGGCGTACCGGGTGGGTTGGACGTACCGGCAATCGGCCGGCTGCCCGCCTGGTTGACCCACATCGGCGAACCGCCGACGAAACCGTGTGGCCCGTGGTCGAAGTTATCCGCGTTGAAGTCATCAAGGGCCACGCCGTTGCCGCCCGCACCGATGAAGTTATTGGTGTGGGTGTCCTTGTCGAAGAAGGCTTTGATGGTACCCATGTTCTGGTAGGCGAAGTTGCGGCCCACCACGCCCTCATTGGTAATCGGGTCGTAGGGTTTGCCGATACCCGAGAGCAACATGAGGCGCACATTGTTGAACTGGAAAGAGCCGATGATCACCAGGTCAGCCGGCTGCTCGCATTCGCGCCCCTGGGCGTCGATATAGGTCACGCCGGTGGCCTTGCTCTTGGTGCTGTCGAGGTTGACCTTGAGCACGTGGGAATTGGCCCGCAGCTCAAAGTTCGGTACCTGACGCAGCGCCGGCAGGATGTTCACATTCGGCGAAGCCTTGGAGTACATGTAGCACACGTAGCCGCTGCAGAAACCGCAGAAGTTGCACGGGCCCATCTGTGCGCCGTAGGGGTTGGTGTACGGCCCCGACGTATTGGCAGACGGCAGGTTGTAGGGTTTGTAACCAACCTCGGCGGCCGCTTTCTGAAACAGCTGTGCGGAGACGGTGTTTTTCTGCGACTCCAACGGGAACGGGTTGGAGCGATCCGGCGCATACGGGTTGCCACCACGGCCTTCGCCCACCACCTGACCTTTTACGGTCCAGGCCTGGCCGGAGGTGCCGAAGACTTTTTCCGCGTAGTCGAAAAACGGTTCCAGCTCTTCGTAGCTGACGCCGAAGTCCTGGATGGTCATGTCCTTGGGAATGAAGTTTTTGCCGTAGCGCTCTTCGTAGTGGCTGCGCATGCGCAACTCGATAGGGTCGACACGAAAGTGCACGCCCGACCAGTGCAGGCCCGCGCCGCCCACGCCATTGCCCGGCAGAAACGCACCCAGCTGGCGGTTGGGCAGGGCGACGTCATTCACGCTATGGCGAATGGTCACCGTTTCTTTGGAGATGTCCTGGAAGAGTTTTTTACGCACGCTGTAGGTCAATTCGTCGATGACCTGCGGATAGTTGCCGTCCGGGTAGGTGTCCTGCATCGGGCCGCGCTCCAGCGCTACCACGTTGAGGCCAGCTTCCGTGAGTTCCTTGGCCATGATCGCGCCAGTCCAGCCGAAGCCCACGATCACCGCATCCACTTTCTTCATGATGGTCGCCACGTTTATGCCCTCTCGCCGCGAATGGAAACAGCCGGGAAGGGGTATTGCTCGTTGCGTTCAACCCAGTCCATAAAGTCGGCGCGGGCGCCGGGGAAGCCGATCATGGTCCAGCCAACCATGCCTTTGTTGCCGCCGTGGATCGGGTCGCAGAAGAACCCTTCCTTGGTGTTTTGCAGCAGCAAGTTGAAAAACATCTTTGCCGGCACTGTCTCAAAGTGCGCAGTCACTTCGCTGCCGCCTGCTTCAAGGCGGCGCAGCATATCGTCTTGGGTAGCGCTGTCTTGCGCAGCAAAAGCCTTGCCGTTGAACGCCTTCGACCACGCATCCGTCGCGGCAATGCCCAGGCGATAAATATCCTTGGGCACCAGCTTGCTCTGCCAGCCCATCTCCGGGGCCGCATCGGCGTTGAACGGGCCCTGCATGAACCACAGCGCGCCCGCGGCGTAAGGCGTATTCATCTGGCGGTCGATGTATTCCGGCGCACCGGCCTCCAGGGCGCCAGGGCCTTGGGCATCAGCGGGAATCAAACGCGCGACCGCGGCGTTGAGAAACGCCCACTCTTCGGCGGTGAAGTAGCCGGGTTCGTAGGCTTTGTCGCTGACCGGCGGTTTAGCCTCGGCAGCCTGCACCGGTTCCGGCGTAGCCATCAGCATCGAACCACCAAAGCCGGTGCTGGCAACCGTGACCACCGGGATCAAGGTCAAGGATTTGCGCAAAAAATCACGCCGGGGGTTGTCTTGATCTTGATCAGACATGGGTGCACCTCATCATGTGGTCACGGGTTTATCAGCCGCTTCTGGGAGCAGCGTGAAGGCTTGCCAGGAAATGGGATCCAAAAGGATAGAACACAGTGGCAAACAATAGTTACAAATGATAGCAGGCAAGAATTGAGAAGAATCCGTTCAGCGAGAAAAACAGCAGATCAGATCGGCCTTCACGATTCTTTGACGAGTACCTCACGCCGCATTGACCCCGCGTAGGCGAATCTTTGGCCCATCAGCCATTTCCCTATTCGGTTACAACGCACATGTTCGAGACTCGATTGCTGCCTGCCCTCGGCATGGCGTTCCTGGCCTTGTTCGCCACCGCGCACGCCCGGGCTGACGGCGCCTCCTCCCTACGCTCACCGGAGTGGGCCCAGCCTGTGGGCGACCAGTTCAATCTGCACCAAATGACGCCCACGCTGTATCGCAGCGCGCTGCCCAACAGCAATGCGCTTCCCGTATTGGAAAATCTGAAGATCGCCACGGTGATCAACTTTCTGCCGGAATCTGATGCGACGTGGCTAAAGACATCTGATATCAAACAGGTGCAGCTGACTTATCGCACCAATCACGTCGACGATTCGGACGTGCTCGCGGCATTAAGGGCCATCCAGGATGCAGAAACCAAAGGCCCGGTGCTGATGCACTGCAAACACGGCTCGGACCGCACAGGTCTGATGGCGGCGATGTACCGCGTGGTGATCCAGGGCTGGAGCAAGGAAGATGCGCTGAACGAAATGACCCTGGGCGGTTTTGGTACCAGCAACGGTTTCAGGGACAGTGTTCGCTACATGATGAAAGCCGATGTCGACAAGTTGCGTACGGCCTTGGCGAATGGCGATTGCAGCACCAGTGCGTTTGCCCTGTGCTCGATGAACAGTTGGCTCAACACGGCCAATAGCAGCCGTGTCGACACCAAAAAAGACGCTGAACTGGTGCTGACACCCTGATGGGCGTCAGTCTTTTTTCAGCTTAGGATTGGGAAAAAACTGCACGGCCTGCACCTTCGGGTCCGGCGCTTTCAATGCCGATGTATTCACCCGCGTGCCCAATTCCTTGGGCACCGACAGACCTTGGTCATTCAACGTGTCGGTATAACCGCAGGCTACACATTCGCGGTGCGGCACGTTGTCTTCGGTCCACATCTTCAACTTGTCTGGCTCACTGCACGCCGGGCAGACCGCCCCGGCGATAAATTGCTTTTTGGTAATCACAGGCCCTTCGCTCATGCTGCCGCGTCCTCACTCAGGCCGCTGTGGCGCAAGAGTGCGTCAATCGACGGCGCACGTCCGCGGAAGTCGACGAACAGCACCATCGGTGCCTGCGAACCGCCGCGCGCCAGAATGGCTTCGCGGAAGGCGCGGCCGGTCTCGGCGTTCAGCACACCGTCTTCTTCAAACTTGGAGAAGGCATCCGCCGACAGTACTTCCGCCCACTTGTAGCTGTAGTAACCCGCCGCGTAACCGCCGGCAAAGATATGCGCGAAGCTGTTAGGGAAGCGGTTGTACGCCGGTGGACGCATGACCGAGACCTCATCGCGCACGCCTTCAAGCACCTGCGCAACGCTGCGGCCATCGCCGTGGGTGGCATGCAGCTCGAAGTCGAACAGCGAGAATTCGAGCTGGCGCACCATCATCAGGCCGGACTGGAAGTTCTTCGCCGCGAGCATTTTTTCCAGCAGGTCCTGGGGCAGCGGCTCGCCGGTTTCATAATGACCGGAGATCAGCGCCAGGCCTTCCGGCTCCCAGCACCAGTTCTCCATGAACTGGCTCGGCAATTCCACCGCATCCCAGGCCACGCCGTTGATGCCGGAAACGCCGGCGTGTTCGACACGGGTCAGCAGGTGATGCAGGCCGTGGCCGAATTCGTGGAACAGCGTGGTCACTTCATCGTGGGTCAGCAGGGCAGGCTTGCCGCTGTCGGCCGGGGTGAAGTTGCACACCAGGTTAGCCACCGGGCTTTGCAGCACGCCGTCAACCGTGCGGCGACGGTCACGCGCGCCGTCCATCCAGGCGCCGCCACGCTTGTTGGCGCGGGCGTACAGGTCGAAGAAAAAGCGGCCGACGTGCTGGCCATTTTCCTTGATTTCGAACAGGCGAACGTCCGGATGCCAGGTGTCGAAACCTTTTTGCTCGGCAATCTCGATGCCGTACAGGCGCTGAACGATGGCAAACAGGCCGCCCAACACTTTGTCGATCGGGAAGTAGGCGCGCAGGGCTTCCTGGGACACGCTGTAGCGCTGCTCGCGGAGCTTTTCGCCGTAGAAACCACTGTCCCAGCTTTGCAGATCGGCACAGCCTTGTTCGGCGGCATACGCCTTGAGCTGTTGCAGGTCCTGGGCGGCAAACGGCTTGCTGCGCTTGGCCAGGTCGCGCAGGAAGCTCAGCACCTGGTCGCTGGACTCGGCCATTTTGGTCGCCAGGCTCAGCTCGGAGAACGACGCATAGCCCAGCAGTTGGGCCAGCTCCTGACGCAGGTCGAGGATCTGTTCCATCACCGGGCCGTTATCATTCTTACCGGCATTCGGGCCTTGGTCCGACGCGCGGGTGCAGTAGGCCGCGTAAACCTCTTCGCGCAGGGCGCGGTCGTGGGCGTAGGTCATTACCGCGTAGTAGCTGGGGAATTCCAGGGTGATCAGCCAGCCATCGAGGCCTTTGGCCTGGGCGGCGGCGGCCATTTGCGCCTTGGCCGAATCGGTCAGGCCGGCGAGGGTGGCTTCATCGGTGACGTGCTTGGTCCAGGCCTGGGTGGCATCCAACAGTTGGTTGGAAAATTTGCTGCCCAGCTCGGACAGCTTGCTTTGCACTTCGGCGTAGCGCTTTTGCTGCTCAGGCGGCAAATCGATACCCGACAGGCGGAAGTCGCGCAGCGAGTGCTCAAGGATAGTTTTTTGCGCCACGTCAAAATCGGCAGCCTCGGGGCTGTTGGCCAAGGCTTCGAAGGCCTGGAACAGTGCGCGGTTCTGGCCCATCTCGGTGGAGTAGGCGCTCAATGCCGGCAGGCAAGCCTCGTAGGCTTCACGCAATTCGGCGCTGTTGCACACGGCATTGAGGTGGCTGACCGGGCTCCAGGCGGCGCCCAGGCGGTCATTCAATTCGTCCATTGCCAGCACCAGGCCAGCCCATGTCGGATGTTTACCCTGGCTTTGCAGGATGCCTTCGATGGCAACACGGTTGTCGGCGAGGATCTGTTCGATGGCCGGTTGCACGTGCTCGGCACGGATCGCCGAGAACGGCGGCAGGTCGTAGGACTGCAGAAGAGGGTTGTTCGCGCTCACGGTGGGCACCTTGGCTGAAGAAACATGTAAGAACAAAGATGGGGCCATCTTAATTACAATCAACACCCACCGCAGCTATCAGCAGAAGAGAGAGAGGCTATCGTGACCCTTCGCACCTATCAGAACCACACGCCAACCCTGGGCGCCGGGGCTTTTGTCGATATTTCGGCGGTGGTGATCGGCGATGTCGAAATCGGCGCCGACAGCTCGGTTTGGCCGCTGACGGTGATTCGCGGCGACATGCACCGCATCCGTATCGGTGCGCGCACCAGCGTGCAGGACGGCTGCGTGTTGCACATCACTCATGCCGGGCCATTCAACCCGGACGGCTTCCCGCTGCTGATCGGCGATGACGTAACCATCGCCCACAAGGTCATGCTGCATGGCTGCACGGTGGGCAACCGCATCCTGATCGGCATGGGCAGCATCGTGATGGACGGCGCCGTAGTGGAGGACGACGTGATCATCGGCGCCGGCAGCCTGGTGCCGCCGGGCAAGAAGCTCGACAGCGGTTTTTTGTACGTGGGCAGTCCGGTTAAACAAGTCCGCGCGCTGACTGACAAGGAACGCGCCTTTTTCACCTACAGCGCGGCGAACTACGTGAAGCTCAAAGACCTGCACCTGGCTGAAGGATTTGATCAATGACCCAGCGTTACCAAACCGTCCTGTTCGACCTGGATGGCACCCTGACCGACCCGCGTGAGGGCATCACCCGTTCGATCCAGTACGCCCTCGCCAAACTCGGCATTGACGAACCGGACCTGACCCAGCTGGAACACTTCATCGGCCCGCCGTTGCTGCAAGCCTTCATGCAGTTCTACGGTTTTGACGAGGCCAAGGCGTGGGAGGCGGTGAATTTCTATCGCGAGCGCTTCAAGGTTACCGGGCTGTATGAAAACCGCGTGTTCGACGGCGTGATGCCGCTGCTCGAAGCGCTCAATGGCCAGGGCCGCCAGCTGTATGTGGCCACATCCAAGCCTTGGGTATTCGCCCGCGAGATTGCCCGGCACTTCGATTTTGCCAAGCACTTCAAGGTGATCTACGGCAGCGAGCTGGACGGCACGCGCACCAACAAAGTTGAGTTGATTGCGCATTTGATGAATGAAGAGGGCCTGGACCCGGCGACCACGTTGATGATCGGGGATCGCAAGCATGACCTGATCGGCGCGCGCAGCAATGGGCTTGACTCGGCGGCGGTGGGGTATGGGTTTGGCAGTTTTGAAGAGTTGAGCGCTGAGGCGCCGACTTGGCATTTTGAGACGCTGGATGAGATGCATCAGGCGTTTTTGCAGCGCGCTTGATACCGCTTTCGCGAGCAAGCCCGCGCCCACACTGACCGAGTTTCAACATGAGCATGCGGTCGAATGTGGGCGCGGGCTTGCTCGCGAAGAGGCCCTAGTGGCCACCGCCCACCAACTGCCGCAACGCCGCCTTCCGCTGCTCCACCGGCAACCCACCCAGCTTCTCCACCGCTGCATAGAACTTCACCCAGTCCCCGCCTTCCTGCGCAAACAACGCCGCAAACGCCGGCACCCATTGGTCATACAGCCCAAACGGCAGCAACCGCGCGTTGTTCATCGGTTGGTTGATCCACATGTCGTAACGTTTATCACCTCCCCACTGGCTATCGCGCATTTGCCGGTAATCGCTGCGCAAACGCTCGAACTCCGCCGCCTTGGCCTGTCGCATCACATCAACTGCCAAGGGCTGTGCGTAGAGCTTTTCGAGGCGTTTACGGGTATCCAGCACCAATCGGATAAATTGATCACGCTGCTGCAACGCTGCATCGCTCAGAGGCGCCAAACCCCGCGCCGCACGCCACTGACGCGTGCCTTCCTGCTCGACGAAGTTGGCATACGACTCGTTGAACTCGGTGTCGTCCTTCACATAAAAACGCTGGTGCGCCAGCTCATGAAAAATCAGTGTGGCCAGACGCTCATCGCCCCAGTTCATCATCGAATTCATGATCGGGTCGTTGAACCAGCCCAAGGTGGAATAAGCCTCGACGCCACCAATCGACACGTCCATGCCTCGTTGCTGCAGCAACGCCGCCTCACCGCGCGCCGCGCCCTGGTTGTAATAACCGCGATAGGCGACGCATCCGGCAATCGGGAAGCAATGGGTTTCGGGAGAGAGGGAAAATTCCGTCGTGGCGAATACATTCCAGACTACGTAAGGCCGGCCAATGTCCGCGTACAACCTGTAACTCTGGTTGTCGGGCAAGTGCAGGTGCTCACTGGCGAACGTGCGGGCTTTTTGCGACTGCACCAAGTGCTCACGCAATACCTGTGGGCGAGAAGGGTCGGCAATCACCTCGGCAACCGGCTCACGGGCTCGCAGCAATTGCCATTGGCCGCTGGCGAGCTGGCTGTAATAACTGACACTCGAGCAGCCGCTGAGCAGCACCGCCATCAACCCTGGAAGAAAACGCCTCAACATGCTCCGACTGCTCCTGGGTAATTTGCTCGCCAGCCTATCCTGCCTGCACGGAATTTTTCCATGGCGTAGCGTGTTTATACTCAAGAGGAGTCTGCTGCCATCGGTGCCGGGCTCAATTCCTTCCTACCGTTGAGTGCCTGCCATGCGCCAGCTCCTGTTACCTGTCACCGTCCTGTTTCTCAGCGCCTGTGCTTCTACGCCGATTCCTCCGGTGGATCCGCACCAAGCCTGGGTCGACTTCGCCACCCCGACACCCGGCGCCAAACTGGTGATGGCCCAGCGCCTGGACGGCAAGAATCTGAATGACGGGCGTTTTTTCCAAGTGCCACCCGGCAGCCACGAGCTGATGGTGCGCTTTGATTTCGAAGTGAACACGGGTACAGGCTTTGGCGGGCTGGACCAGACGCACGACCGCACCTGTTTCATGACCCTGCAGTACGACAATTTCCAGGCAGGCCAGCGCTATGTGCTGGAAGGGCGCTCGCTGGCCTTCACGCCCAACATTCGGCTGTATAACTCAGCGCGTCAGTTGCTGGCGCAGGAACGCAGCGTGAACTGCATCTGATCAGTCGTTGTTCTTCTGATAAACGATGGCTTTGGTGCCGTTTTCACAGCTGCCGACGACCATGGCGCTGTCATGCTTGTCTGCTTCTTCCTTGCTGACGATTTCCAAGGTGTAGGACGGCACGGCGTTAGCCTGGATCTTGACCTCGATCTCTTTTCTAAGCTCTTCACAATCTTTTGGAGCGGCCACGGCCGAAGTGGCCAAAACACCGCAGATGATCGCCAAGGCAAAACGTTTCATGTGTGAAGCTCCCTGAATGCATGCGCACGAGTGTGCACCTAGCTGCATAGGCTATAGGACCACATAGGGGAAACACGAGTTCTGATTTAAAGCAGAACTAAATGTGGGAGTGGGCGTGTGTGAAACTGGCTTGCCTGCGATGGCAGCGCCTCGGTGCAACTGCAAAACTGAGGTGTACCTATCGCGGGCAAGCGCGGTTCTTACACACACCCACTCCCACACTGGATCTACGCTGCTACGCAGACCGCATTAGCTGACGAGCGTGGCATCCAGGCTGATCTTGGCATTCAGCACCTTGGACACCGGGCAGCCTTCCTTCGCCTTCTTGCTCAGTTCGTCGAACTGCGCCTGGCTTGCGCCCGGGATCTTGGCTTTCAATACCAAATGCACGGCAGTAATCGCAAAGCCACCGTCGACCTGGTCCAGCGTCACTTCGGCCTGGGTGTCGATGCTGTCAGCCTTGAGGCCGGCGTCGCCCAGAATCATCGAAAACGCCATGGAGAAGCAGCCGGCGTGCGCCGCACCAATCAGTTCCTCAGGGTTTGTGCCCTTGCCGCCTTCGAAACGGGCCTTGAAGCCGTAGGGCGCTTCGCGCAGTACGCCGGTTTCAGTGGAAATGGAACCCAGGCCTGTCTTCAGATCACCTTCCCAATGCGCGGATGCTTTTTTAACGATACTCATAGCGGTCTCCTCGAACGGTGGTTTTGCTTCAGTAAGGTTCTGAGGATAGAAGCTCTGGCAAAGTTCATCTTGTCGGAGAAACCTAGCATTCCAGTAGGAAATTTCCCCACCTGCTATTGAATCTCGGGTATATGCCCTCATTGCATAGAACATGCACATGAAGCGGCAGGTTTTGGTTCGTCTATAAGCCTGCGCACCTATTGGAGAAGCAGGCTTATGAAATCGCTGTCCGACGTGAAATTCTCGACCCTGGACCTGGTGCCCGTGCGCGCCAACGGCAGCCCGGCGCAGTCGTTGCGCAATTCCCTGGACCTGGCCCAGCACGTGGAAAAGTTTGGCTACAACCGTTTCTGGGTCGCCGAACACCACAACATGGATGGCATCGCCAGCTCTGCCACCTCGGTATTGCTCGGCTACCTGGCCGGTGGCACCTCGACCATCCGTGTCGGCTCCGGCGGCGTAATGCTGCCCAACCATGCACCGTTGGTGATCGCTGAGCAGTTCGGCACCCTGGAAAGCCTGTATCCGGGCCGGATCGACCTGGGCCTGGGCCGCGCGCCGGGTTCTGATCAGATGACCGCCCGCGCCCTGCGCCGCGAACGCTCGGGCAGCGCCGACGACTTCCCTGATGATGTGGCCGAGCTGATGGCTTACCTGGGCCCTCGCACGCCGGATCAACGGGTTATTGCCGTGCCGGGCACCGGAACCAACGTGCCCGTGTGGTTGCTCGGCTCCAGTTTGTTCAGCGCGCAATTGGCCGGTGAGCGCGGTTTGCCCTACGCGTTCGCCTCGCATTTCGCACCACGCCTGATGCATGAAGCTATTCGCGTGTACCGCAATCACTTCAAGCCTTCAGCCGTATTGGACAAGCCCTACGTGATGCTGGGCATCCCGCTGGTGGCCGCCGATACCGACGAGCAGGCCGATTACCTGGCCACCTCGGTGTACCAGCGCATCCTCGCGCTGATGCGCGGGCAAAGCCTGGTGCAACGTCCGCCGGTCAAGACCATGGACGGCCTGTGGCTGCCCCATGAAAAAGACGCGGTTGGCAGCTTCCTCGGCCTGGCAATGGTCGGCAGCCCGGCGAAGATCCGCGCGAAACTGGACGTGCTGGTTGAGCAGACCGGTGCCGATGAGCTGATCTTTACCTGCGACCTGTACGAGCATGCCGACCGGATTCATTCCTACGAGCTGCTGGCGCAGTTGATGAAGGGCTAACATCGGCAGGCAAAAAAAAACGACGCACCTGTGCGTCGTTTTTTATGTCTGGAGCAAGGGGTTAACCGCGCTTGTAGACGATTTCCTTGGTGCCGGCTTCGCAGCTACCGACGACTTTGTGGTCGCTGGGTGCCGCGCCTTTGTCTACCACCTCCAGCGAGTAACCCGAGGCGCCCTTGGCGTCGATTTTCGCTGCGATTTCGCCTTTCAGCTCTTCACAAGGCTTGCCCGCCGCCAGGGCTGTGCCCGCAATGCTCAACAAACCTACCGCTAACAGGAACTTCTTCATCCGTTACTTTCCTTGCGCTGATCGAAAAGAGCGTGCCGACGCTTTCGCATCGGCACCCATTGGTTGTAGCGCAGGTTATGGCAATCGGCCAGTCGGCAAAGTTCAACCGACGTGATCAACTACTGGCGATTCGGAATCCCACCTTGAGCGTGACCTGGAAGTGCGCGGCCTTGCCGTCCTTGATGTGCCCACGGGTTTCAGTCACTTCGAACCATTCCAGGTGCTTGATGCTTTTGTTCGCTTCGGCGAGGGCATTGTTGATGGCGTCTTCGATGCTGGTCGCCGACGAACCCACCAATTCGACTTTCTTGTACGTGTGATGATCAGACATGGCGTTTCTCCTGAGGTCTTTAGTGAGCGTAGCAGTCAATGTTCGTACTGCTTCTGGCGACTATTCCCACTCAAAAGTTCAGATTTACTGCACTTTCTGAAAACGCTGGAGTCGGTATCTACACATGCCACTCAATCACTTCAGGAGAGTCCACATGGCCAACACTTCTTTACGCAAAGCGTCGCTGGAAAGCATGGAAGCCGAGATTTCGAGCCTTCTCAAGTCCCTTGAGAGCCTTAAGGACGATGCGTCCGACGAGTCGCGCAAAACGCTGAAGGCCCTGAAAAGCAATGCCGAGAATGCCCTCAAGCACTCCCGTCATCTGATCAGCGATGCCTACGAAGAAAGCAAAGTCAAAATCCGCGAAACCGGTGTTGCAACCCGGGACTACGCACAAGAGCATCCATGGACTACCGCCGGCGTCGCCGTTGGCGCGCTGGGTCTGCTGGCGGCTTACCTGCTGTGCAAACGCGGCGACTGAAATACCGGCTACATCGGCTGGCGCAACAGCTCTGCCTTGAGCCACTGCGCCAGTTGACCCGCGCGCCCGTCTGCGGCGCGCTTGGGTAGCCACAGCGCCAGGTGCGCCGGGGTTTCGCTGAAACCCCACGGCGCCACCAGGCGACCCGCACGCAGGTCCTCTGCCACCAGCGGTTCTGGTGCAATTGCCACCCCAAGCCCTGCCACTGCCGCCTCCAGTAAATAATACAAATGCTCAAACCCCTGGCCGTGTTTCAACGCGCCGGGTGCGATGCCGTATTGCTGCGCCCAACTGGGCCAGGCTTGCGGGCGCGAGGTGGTGTGCAACAAGGCTTCGCCGCACAGGGCTTGCGCCGGGGCTTGGCGCAAACGCTCGTAACCGGCGAAGCGCGGGCTCATCACCGGGCCGATGCGCTCACTGGCCAACTCGTACACCTGCATGTCCGCCGGCCACGGCGGCTCAGCGAACACCAGCAGGGCGTCGAGGCCGGGACGCCTGGGGTCGAGATCGCCGTCACCTGCTGACAGGTGCAAGCGCAAGTCCGGCAGGTCGGCGTTCAAGCGGCCCAGGCGCGGGATCAACCAACGCGCCAACAAACTGCCCGAACAGCCCAGCACGAACGGCGCGTCGGCGCTGGCCTGGGTCAGCTCGGCGCAGACATCCCTCAAACGTTCGAACGCCTCTGCGCTGGCATCGCGTAGCCGAACACCGGCATCTGTGAGTTTAAGGCCGCGTCCATCTTTGGCGAACAGGCTGACACCCAAATGCTCCTCCAGCACCTTCAACTGGCGGCTGACGGCGCCGTGGGTCACATGGAGTTGCTCGGCAGCCTGGCTAACGCTGTTGAGCCGGGCTGTGGCTTCAAATGCACGCAAGGCATTGAGGGGTGGAAGGTCTCGGCTCATCTGTGAGTTTTCCTGACAGGTTGCGGCGATCTTATCGGTTTTCAGCGTAGCGCGTCAGGGGTAGAGTGGCGCTCATTGCCTCTCCTCACATTCTTTACTGGAGCGCCCCATGACTCAGTCCCAGACCGATCTACGCAACGGCCCAGACGCCAACGGCTTGTTTGGCGCGTTCGGCGGCCGCTACGTCGCTGAAACCCTGATGCCGTTGATCCTCGACCTGGCCCGCGAATACGAAGCGGCCAAGATCGATCCGGCATTCAACGAAGAATTGGCCTACTTCCAGCGCGACTACGTCGGACGTCCAAGCCCGTTGTATTTCGCTGAGCGTCTGACTGAATTCTGCGGCGGCGCCAAGATTTACCTCAAGCGCGAAGAGCTCAACCACACCGGCGCGCACAAGATCAACAACTGCATCGGCCAGATCCTGCTGGCGCGGCGCATGGGCAAGAAACGCATCATCGCCGAGACCGGCGCCGGCATGCACGGCGTGGCCACCGCCACCGTGGCCGCGCGCTTTGGCCTCGACTGCGTGATCTACATGGGCACCACCGACATCGAGCGCCAGCAGGCCAACGTGTTCCGCATGAAGCTGCTGGGCGCCGAAGTGATCCCGGTGGTCGCCGGCACCGGCACCCTCAAAGACGCGATGAACGAAGCCCTGCGTGACTGGGTAACCAACGTCGACGATACCTTCTACCTGATCGGCACCGTAGCCGGCCCACACCCCTACCCGGCGATGGTGCGCGACTTCCAGGCCGTGATCGGCAAAGAAACCCGCGACCAACTGCAAGCCCAGGAAGGCCGCCTGCCGGACAGCCTGGTGGCGTGCATCGGCGGCGGCTCCAATGCCATGGGCCTGTTCCACCCGTTCCTGGATGACACCAGCGTCGAGATCATCGGCGTTGAAGCGGCCGGCCACGGCATCGAAACCGGCAAGCACGCCGCCAGCCTAAACGGTGGCGTACCTGGCGTGCTGCACGGCAACCGCACCTTCCTGCTGCAGGATGACGACGGCCAGATCATTGACGCCCACTCGATTTCCGCCGGTCTCGACTACCCGGGCATCGGCCCTGAACACGCCTGGTTGCATGACATCGGCCGTGTCCAGTACACCTCGGTGACCGACGACGAAGCCCTCGAGGCGTTCCACAAATGCTGCCGCCTGGAAGGGATTATTCCTGCACTGGAAAGCGCCCACGCCCTGGCTGAAGTGTTCAAACGCGCACCGAACCTGCCGAAAGATCACCTGATGGTGGTCAACCTCTCCGGCCGTGGCGACAAAGACATGCAAACCGTGATGCACCACATGGAACAGTCGAAGCAGGAGAAACACTGATGAGCCGCCTGCAAACACGTTTTGCGCAACTCAAAGAACAAAATCGCGCCGCCCTGGTGACTTTCGTCACTGCCGGCGACCCGGGTTATGACACCTCGCTGGCGATCCTCAAAGGCCTGCCGGCAGCTGGTGCCGACGTGATCGAGCTGGGCATGCCCTTCACCGACCCGATGGCCGACGGCCCGGCGATTCAGCTGGCCAACATCCGCGCGCTGGAAGCCAAGCAGAACCTGGCGAAAACCCTGCAGATGGTTCGCGAGTTCCGCAAAGACAACAACGACACGCCGCTTGTGCTGATGGGCTACTTCAACCCGATCCACAAATATGGCGTGCCACAGTTCATCAGCGACGCCAAGGAAGCCGGCGTAGACGGCCTGATCGTGGTCGACATGCCGCCTGAGCATAACGGCGAGCTGTGCGACCCGGCCCAGGCAGCAGGCATCGACTTTATCCGCCTGACCACGCCGACCACCGATGACGTGCGTCTGCCGACCGTGCTCAATGGCAGCTCCGGCTTTGTGTACTACGTGTCGGTGGCCGGTGTGACCGGTGCCGGTGCGGCCACCCTGGAGCACGTTGAAGAAGCCGTGACTCGCCTGCGTCGGCATACCGATCTGCCGATCAGCATTGGCTTTGGTATCCGCACGCCGGAACAGGCCGCCGCTATCGCGCGCCTGGCAGACGGTGTGGTGGTCGGTTCGGCGTTGATCGATCACATCGCCACTGCCAAAAATGATCAGCAGGCAATTGATGGCGTGTTGACCTTGTGCGCGGCGCTGTCGGAAGGCGTTCTCAACGCCCGTAAGTAAACGCCGTGTAGCAGTAGGTAAAGTTCCTGATACAGAGGAATCATACTGTCGAATCAGTACCTAAACTGACAAGACCAAGGGATTTCGAGCCCGGTTCGAAATCCCTTTTTTGTTCGTGCAGTACTGAGGAAACACCCCATGAAAATGCCTAAACGCTTGATCGCTGGTCTCGGCGTGCTGATGCTCGGCGCGAGTGCCTTGGTGCAGGCCGCGCCGCCCGACCAACGGGGCGATGACAATGGCCCTGGCCGTGGCGGTCCGCAAGGCCAGCACGAGCAACGCGGCGATGACCACCGTGGCCCGCAGGACAACCGTCGCGGCCCGCCTCAGGACTTCGGCCCGGTACGGCAGATCATCCACGACAACCACGGCCAGTTCGCCCGTGGCGCACCGCCGCCACCGAATGTACGCCTGGTCCGCGGCCAGCCACTGCCACGCGGCTACTACGGCGAACGCCTGGACAACCGCGCCCTGGCACGCCTGCCGGTTTACCAGGGTTATGAATGGCGCCGTTCCGGCCCGGACGTGGTCTTGATCGCAGTCGGCACCGGCATCGTCTACGAGATTCTGGACGGCGTACTCAACTAATCCCTCGCACTACCCTGTGGTGAGCGGGCTTGTCGTGGCGACGGAGCTTGGCGTGGTGAGCGGGCTTGCCCCGCGTTGGGGTGCGAAGCGCCCCCGGAACCGGATAACGCGGTGTCCCTGAAAGACCGCAGTAGCCTTGATGGGGCTGCTGCGCAGCCCAACGCGGGGCAAGCCCGCTCGCCACAGGAGGCCCGCTCGCGACAGGCTATTGCTTCAGTTCTATACGTTCGACTTTGCCTACAAGCAACACATAGGACAGCGCGCCCAACAACGCCAGCACCGCAATGTAGGTAATCGCCGGCGCAAACGAATCACCACTGGCCAAAAAGCCAATCACAATCGGGGTAGTAATCGCCGACAAGTTACCGATGAAGTTAAACACTCCACCGGTCAACCCCAGCAGCCGCGCCGGCGCCAAGGTCGATACCAGCGACCAGGTAATCGACGCCAAACCATTCCCAAAGAACGCCACCGCCAGAAACGCAATCACCCACGCCGTCGAATCCACATAGTTGGCGCCAATGATCGCCGTGGAAATCAACAGCCCACCAATAATCGGCAACTTACGCGCAAAGCCTACCGACGTGCCGCGGCGAATCAGCCAGTCAGAAAACAGCCCCGAACACAGCACACCCACAAACGCCGCCAGAAAGGGCAGCGACGCCAGCAAGCCCGACTTGATGAAGTCCATGCCGCGATATTTCACCAGGTAGGTCGGGAACCACGTCAGAAAAAACCACAACGTGGAGTTCAGGCAGAACTGCCCCAGGTAGATGCCCCACAGTTTGCGCTTGCTCAGTACGATCCCAAGATCGACCCAACTGAAAGGCGCCTTGACCGCCTTGGCCTGCATATCCACCAGCCCGCCGCCTTCGCGAATCAGCTCGATTTCAGCCGCATTGGCGCCTTTGAAGTCCTTCGGCTCGCGGTATACCGCGTACCAGATCAGCGCCCACACAATGCCCACGCCACCGGTGGCGACAAACACCATGTGCCAGCCGAACGCGTGTTGCAGCCAGGCCAGTACCGGCGTGAGAAACGCCAGCCCGACAAACTGGCCGGAGGTGTAAACGCCAATGGCCGTGGCACGCTCGCGTTCGGGAAACCAAGTGGTGACCACGCGACTGTTGATCGGATAGGCCGGCGCTTCCAGCGCGCCGACCGCCATGCGCAGCACAAACAGCGCGATAAAGCTGGCGGCAAAACCGAGCATCACGGTGGCAATCGACCACAGCAGCAAGGCCACGGTGTAGAGAATGCGGGGCGGCACCCGGTCCACCAGCCAGCCGCCGGGGATCTGCATGGCGGCGTAGGTCCAGCCGAACGCCGAGAAGATCAGCCCGACATGCACCGGGTCGATGCCCAGCTCGCTGGTCAGCGCCGGGGCGGCAATCGACAGGTTGCTGCGGTCGAGGTAGTTGATCACCACGGTGATAAACAGCAGCACCATGATGAAGAAACGCTTTCTGCTGGGCGTGACGAGAGAAGCCTGCCCGGTGAAGGATTCAGGGTGCATGGGGGGTTGCCTCTTCTTATGTTTATTGAGGACAGGTCTTACTGAGTAAACCGGGATGTGGGAGGGGGCAAGCCCCCTCGCACATTTTGTGTCCGATTTCGTCAGGGGTTGATCACCACTCGGCAAAGCTGCCGTCGGCATGCCGCCAGATCGGGTTGCGCCAGCGGTGGCCGATAGCCGCGCGCTCGATCACGTATTCCTCGTTGATCTCGATACCCAGGCCTGGCCCGTTGGGGATTTTCACAAAGCCTTTGTCATAGTCGAACACGCCCGGGTCACGCACATAGTCGAGCAGGTCGTTGCTCTCGTTGTAGTGGATGCCCAGGCTTTGTTCCTGGATAAACGCGTTGTAGCAAACCGCGTCCAATTGCAGGCAGGCCGCCAGGGCGATCGGGCCGAGCGGGCAGTGCAGGGCCAGGGCCACGTCGTAGGCTTCGGCCATGTTGGCGATCTTGCGGGTTTCGGTAATGCCGCCGGCGTGGGAGGCGTCCGGCTGGATGATGTCGACGTAACCTTCGCTGAGCACGCGCTTGAAGTCCCAGCGCGAGAACAGGCGCTCGCCCAAGGCAATCGGCGTGCTGGTCAGCGGCGCCAGTTCTTTGAGCGCTTCGTAGTTTTCGCTGAGCACCGGTTCTTCGATAAACATCAGTTTGTAAGGGTCGAGTTCTTTCATCAGCACCTTGGCCATGGGCTTGTGCACGCGGCCATGGAAGTCGACGCCAATGCCGACGTTCGGGCCCACCGCATCGCGCACGGCGGCAACGTTAGCCAGGGCCAGGTCGACTTTTTCGAAACTGTCGACAAACTGCAGCTCCTCGGTGCCGTTCATTTTCACGGCAGTGAAGCCACGGGCCACGGCCTCTTTGGCGGCACGCGCGGTATCGGCGGGGCGGTCGCCGCCGATCCATGAATACACGCGAATCTTGTCGCGCACCTGGCCGCCCAACAGGTCGCTGACCGACACGCCGAGCGCCTTGCCCTTGATGTCCCACAGCGCCTGGTCGATACCGGCGAGAGCGCTCATGTGCACGGCGCCGCCCCGGTAGAAGCCGCCGCGATAGAGCACCGTCCAGATGTCTTCGATATTGCGTGGGTCTTTGCCGATCAGGTAGTCGGAAAGTTCTTCGACAGCCGCCGCCACAGTGTGCGCGCGGCCCTCGACCACAGGTTCACCCCAGCCGGTCACGCCCTGGTCGGTTTCGACCTTTAGGAAGCACCAGCGCGGCGGGACGATGAAGGTGGTCAGTTTGGTGATTTTCATCTTCTTATCTCTCTTGTCGATGCAGCGCCGAGGGCGCAAAACTTGCGTTCTTTTCAGGGCATCAATTCAGCGCATTCCAGGCGGCGACATACGCCTGGGCACTGCTCGCCACCTGACCCACAGACATGCCCGGCTTGAACAACCCGGACCCCAGGCCGAAGCCCTTGGCGCCTGCGTCGAAATACACCTGCATGTTGTCCGGGGTCACGCCGCCGACCGGCAGCAGCAATGTGCCGGCCGGCAATACCGCCAGCCACGCCTTGATCACTGCCGGGCCCATTTGCTCGGCCGGGAACAGCTTCAGCACGTCGGCGCCCTCGGCCAACGCGGCGAAGGCTTCGGTGGGCGTGGCCACACCCGGCGACAGGTACAAGCCCGCCGCTTTCGCGGCGCGTAGCACCTTGGCATCGCTGTGGGGCATGACGATCACTTGGCCACCGGCGGCTTTGACGTGCTCGACCTGCTCGGGCGTCAACACGGTGCCCGCGCCGATCAGGCAATCGGCGGGCAGGCTGTCGCGCAGCGTGCGGATGCTGGTGTAAGGGTCCGGCGAATTGAGCGGAACTTCGATCACGCGAAAGCCGGCCTGATAGAGCACTTGGCCGATTGCTTCAGCTTCGTCCGGCCGTACACCGCGCAGGATTGCGATCAAACCGTTGTGTGCGAGTGCTTGCTTGAGCATGTCAGGCCTCCAGGGCCGGTTGAGTGAGCCCGGCCGCCACGGCCAATTGCCACAGGCCGCGTTCGGTGGCGGCTTGCGCCAGGCTGACGTGGGCGAAGCCGCAGAGGGCGAGGGCGCGCTGGTAACGGGCGCAGAGCGCTGCGGTGCCGACCAGGACGATGGGCTTGTGTTTTGCAGGGGCCGGTAAACCGGCAAGTTCATGCCCGATCAGCAGGCCGGACAGGTAATCCGGTTGCTGGTCGGGAGCCAGTTCGGCGGTCAGCCCGAGTGTGCGGGCGCTGAACAATGTCGAGAGCACGCCACGCTGGCCGTCGTTGGAGAGTGCCACCTGCACGCCGCGATCAAAGGCCTCGGCCTGGAAGTGGTCGGAGGTTTTTTGCGTACGGCCGAGAATGCTGTGCTGGCTCAGCACGGCAAACAGTTCGCCGGTCATGAAGGTGTCAAAGTGTGTGATGCAGCCATCCACCACCTCGACCCATTTGGAATGACTGCCCGGCAGGCCGATCAATACCTCAGCCGCGAGGCCTTGCAGCACGCCCAGCACCTGGGTTTCTTCGCCGCGCATCACATTGGGCAAGCCCACCTGTTCGATCACGCCGGGCACGATATGCACCGTCACGCCGCGCAGGCTGCGCACGCTGTGCAGCGCCTGGCCGAGGCTCGCGACATCGACCGGCGTGTTGCGATACGCCGCTTCACTCCAGCCCTGGGCACTGCCGACCATGCCGCAGGCGATCACCGGCAAGTCGGGCTGGGCGTCGAGCCAGTCGCCGCAGGCCGCGTCAAACGCCAACTCGAAGCCATCACTGCAACACACGCCGGCAATGTGCCGGGGTTCGCTGGGCAGGTGCATGATGCCGAACGCCAGTGCGCGCTGGTCGAGCACCTTGCCGGCTGGGCCGAGTTTATAAGCACGAAGGGAGCTGGTCCCCCAGTCGAGCGCGATCAATTGCGCCTGCATCGCTTCACCTGAAATGAGTGGGTGCTGAAAAAAGCAGATGGGCGAATATAAACCTATGACTGGCGATATCTCAATATATAAATAACAGTCCCATATAGTGGGCTAAATCATAAAAAATCCCACCGCCTCTGCCCAAGGGGATGGGATTTTTATACGCACTGGTTAAAAAATAGACAGGTCCAGCTCGCGCATCGCGCCCATCCAGATCGCGTAATCGGTGTGATCCTTCAGGTCATCGCCGGTATCAGGGTGCAGGAACACCACCAGCCCCTCGCGATGCAAAGCCAGCCATGGCAACACCACACCGATGTATTCCGGCTCGAACGCCAGCTGGCAACTCCAGTCCGGGTGCGGGCCCACCGGGCGTTCATGCACGCGGCCCATGCGCAACGGAAACAGCTTGGCCGCGTCCTCGCAGAGCTGGCGCGCCTGGTCGATGGTGCTGGCGTCGAAGTAGATATGAGCGTGGTAGCCCTTGATACGTTGCATGGCGAAATCCGGATCCAATATGCGCCGATCCTAGACCGCAATCGACGGCAGGGCCAGCCCGGTCAGCGACTGTGCGCTGCGGGCTTGCTCGGCCACCAGCCAGTCGACAAAGCGTTCGACCAACTGCCCCCGACGTTTGCGCTGGGGCTGGACCACGTAATAACCGAAGCGTGAGATCACCGTGTCGCTGATCGGCCGACACAGCCAGTTCTGCTCCAGCAGGTTATCCACCAAGTGGCGCCAGCCAATGGCCACGCCCTGGCCGGCAATCGCGGCCTGGATCAACAGGGTGTAGTTGTCGAAGCGCAGTTGGCCGGGTGTGGGCGCGGTGGTAATGCCCAGCTCGCGAAACACGCCGCTCCAGTCGAACCATTGGCTATTGTTTTCCTGGCGCAGGTGCAGCAGCGGACAGTCCTGCAGCGTCTGCACGGTCAGCGGCGTGGTCTGGTCCTTGAGCCATTGCGGGCTGCACACCGGGAACACTTCCTCGTTGAACAGCCAGAGGCTGTCGCCCTGTTTGAAACGTCCATCGCCAAACAACACCGCCACGTCGATATCGCTGCGCAAAGTGGCATGGTTGCGTTCGCTGGTGACCAGGCTCACGTCTACCTGCGGGTTGGCCTGGTGAAAGCGGTGCAGGCGCGGCATCAGCCAATAGGCGGCGAAGGCGAAGTCGGTGGCCACTTGCAGCACTTCATGCTGGTCCTGCTGGGTGATCGCGCTCAGGCCTTGGTTGATGGTCTGCAACCCGCCTTGCACATGCTCGAACAGCAGGGCGCCGGCATCGGTCAATTCAATGCCACGGTAAATGCGATCAAACAGGCGAATCGCCAGCTGTTCTTCGAGGCGCTTGATCTGCTGGCTAATGGCAGGCTGGGTAGTGCCCAGCTCCATGGCCGCAGCAGTGAAGCTGCGATGACGCGCCGCCGCCTCGAACGCGCGCAGCAGGTCGAGGGATACATCGCCGAGGGCTTCATACATAAGCTGTGCTTATCCTAGACATTGCTTTTCATGGGCTTTACCCCATTTTCCATGGGCCGCATGCTCATTCGCATAAACACCGCCTATGGAATGCCGAAGACTCATGAAGCGCAAGAACATTCTTTTCATCATGGCCGATCAAATGGCCGCGCCGCTGCTTCCGTTCTACGGACCTTCCCCGATCAAACTGCCAAACCTGAGCCGCCTCGCCGAACAGGGTGTGGTGTTCGACGCCGCCTATTGCAACAGCCCGCTGTGCGCGCCATCGCGGTTCACGCTGGTCAGCGGCCAGTTGCCGAGCAAGATCGGCGCCTACGACAACGCGGCAGATTTCCCTGGCGATGTGCCGACTTACGCCCACTACCTGCGCCGCCTCGGCTACCGCACCGCGCTGTCGGGCAAGATGCACTTCTGCGGCCCTGACCAGTTGCACGGCTATGAAGAACGCCTGACCAGCGACATTTACCCCGCCGACTATGGCTGGGCGGTGAACTGGGATGAGCCGGACGTGCGCCCCACCTGGTATCACAACATGGCATCGGTGCTGCAAGCCGGCCCGTGCGTGCGCACCAACCAGCTGGATTTCGACGAAGAGGTGGTGTTCAAGGCCCAGCAGTACCTGTTCGACCATATCCGCAATGAGGGTGACCAGCCGTTCTGCCTGACCGTGTCGATGACTCACCCACACGACCCGTACACCATTCCCAAGGCGTTTTGGGACCTGTACGACGATGCCGACATCCCATTGCCTACGACGCCGGCCCAGGCCGACCTCGACCCGCATTCGCAGCGCCTGCTCAAGGTCTACGACCTGTGGGACAAGCCGCTGCCGCTGAACAAGATCCGTGATGCGCGCCGCGCCTATTTTGGCGCGTGCAGCTACATCGACAGCAACGTCGGCAAACTCCTGCAAACCCTGGAAGACACCGGCCTTGCCGATGACACGATCATCATCTTCTCCGGCGACCACGGCGACATGCTCGGCGAGCGCGGCCTCTGGTACAAAATGCACTGGTTTGAAATGGCCGCCCGCGTGCCGCTGCTGGTCAGTGCGCCGGGGCAGTTTGCGGCGGGCCGCGTAACCAAAGCGGTTTCCACGGCCGACCTGTTGCCGACGTTGGTGGAGCTGGCCGGCGGCGAGCTGGACCCACGCTTGCCGCTGGACGGACGCTCGCTGGTCCCGCACTTGCAGGGGCAGGGCGGGCACGACGAAGTGTTTGGCGAATACATGGCCGAAGGCACCATCAGCCCGCTGATGATGATTCGCCGTGGCGCGTACAAGTTCATCTACAGCGAGGACGATCCTTGTCTACTGTTCGATGTGCACAACGACCCGCACGAGCGGGAAAACCTCAGCCAGTCACCGGAACACCGGCCACTGTTCGAGGCGTTTTTGAGTGAGGCGCGGGCCAAATGGGACATCCCGGCGATCCACCAGCAGGTGCTCGCCAGCCAACGCCGTCGCCGCCTGGTGTTTGAGGCGCTGACCCAAGGCAAGCTGAAGAGCTGGGATCACCAGCCACTGGTGGACGCCAGTCAGCAATACATGCGCAACCACATCGACCTCGACGACCTGGAGCGCGAGGCACGTTACCCACAACCCTGCCAACACCCATAAATAGACAAAGGGAAGGCCATGCAAAAGTTGACTGTAGTGCTGGGCATGTTGGTGCTCAGTAGCGCCAATGCGTACGCGGACACTGGCTGCGACACGGTGAAGATGGCCGATCCAGGCTGGAGCGATATCGCCGCCACCAATGCCATCACCGGTTTTCTGTTGAACGGCATGGGCTACAAGGCCAAGGTCGACACCCTGGCGGTGCCGATCACTTTTGGCGGGCTCAAGGACGGCCAGGTGGATGTGTTCCTGGGCAATTGGATGCCGGCGCAGCAGGGCTTCTATGACAAGTTCGTGGCCAATGGCGATGTGGTGCAACTGGCAAAAAACCTCGACGGCACCGAGTTCACCCTCGCCGTGCCGGACTACGTATGGGACGCCGGGGTGCATGACTTTGCTGACTTGAACAAGTTTGCCGACAAGTTCGACAAGAAGATCTACGGCATCGGCTCCGGCGCGCCGGCCAATATCTCGCTGCAGGACATCATCAAGAAGAACGACTTCGACCTCGGCCAGTGGAAGCTGATCGAGTCGAGTGAACAGGCGATGCTGGCCGAAGTGTCGCGGGCGGTTAAAAAACAGAAATTCGTGACCTTCCTCGGCTGGACGCCGCACCCGATGAACGTGCAGTTGAAAATGCATTACCTCAAGGGTGGCGAGAAGTACTTCGGTGACACCGGCAGCGTTTATACCTTGACCCGCAAGGGCTATGCACAAGCCTGCCCGAATGTCGGAAAACTGCTGACCAACCTGAGTTTCACCCAGGAAATGGAGAACAGCATCATGGCGGAGGTGGTGAATAAAAAAGTCAGCAACGCTGATGCGGCGAAGGCGTGGATCAAGGCCAATCCGGCGGTGCTGGATAAGTGGCTCGATGGCGTAAAAACCGTGGACGGCCAGGATGCGTTGGCGGCAGTCAAAGCCAAGCTCTAACCCCCCGACATCGATCCTTTTGGGAACTGGCTTGTGTGGGAGCTGGCTTGCCCGCGATGCAGACAACTCGGTCTGTCAATTAGACAGAGATGATGCTATCGCAGGCAAGCCAGCTCCCACGGGGGGCTGTGTGTGCTGATACCCTGATGCAAACCTTTCGAACCGAGCCTTTCATGCCCCGGCCCAACCGACACACTCTCTTCCCCTTCCTCGCCTGGCTCCCGCGCCAAACCCGCGCCAGCGTCGGCCGGGACGCGATGGTTGGCTTAAGCGGTGCCGTGCTCGCGCTGCCGCAGTCGATTGCCTACGCGCTGATCGCCGGTCTCCCACCCGAATACGGCTTGTACGCCGCCATCGTCCCGGTACTGATCGCCTGTCTGTGGGGTTCCTCCTGGCACCTGATCTGCGGGCCTACCGCCGCCATCTCCATCGTGCTCTACGCCAGCGTCAGCCCCTTGGCCGTGCCAGGGTCGAAGGACTACATCACGCTGATCCTGCTGCTGACCGTCCTCGCCGGCGTTTTCCAGTGGCTGCTGGGTCTGCTGCGCTTCGGCGCGCTGGTCAATTTCGTCTCTCATTCGGTGGTGCTGGGCTTCACCCTCGGCGCGGCCGTAGTGATCGCCTTGGGGCAGTTGCCCAACCTGCTGGGGTTGGACCTGCCCAGCCAAGCCACAGCGATCAAGAGCTTGCTGGCGCTCATCGATCACGCCGGCGAATGGGACCACACCTCCCTCGCCTTGGGCCTGGGCACTTTGCTGGTGGGCGCGCTGCTCAAATACCGGGTGCCGCGCTGGCCAACACTGTTGATCGCCCTGGCCTTGGGCAGCCTGGCGGCGTGGTTGTGGCCGTCGATGTTCGGGCATGTGGCGCGCGTCAGTTCGTTTGTGGGCACACTGCCGCCGTTCAGCCCATTGCCAATGGACCTGGACATGCTCCTGCGCCTGCTGCCGAGCGCGGTGGCGGTGGGCATGCTCGGGCTGGTGACCAGTTTGTCGATTGCGCGCTCGCTGTCGGCACGTTCGCAGCAATTGCTCGACGCCAATCAGGAAGTCCGCGCGCAGGGCTTATCCAATATCGTCGGCGGGTTTTTCTCTGGCTACTTGTCGGCCGGTTCCTTTACACGCTCCGGCCTCAGTTACGAGGCGGGCGCTTGCTCACCCTTGGCGGGCGTGTTTTCCGCCGGCTGGGTGGCGTTGTTTGCCGTATTTGGGGCGGCATTGATCGCGCACATACCAATCCCCAGCATGGCCGCGAGCATCCTGCTGATTTGCTGGGGCCTGGTGGATCATCGCGGCATCCGCGCGCTGTTTCGCGTGAGCCGCGCAGAATTTGTGGTGATGAGCCTGACGTGCGTTGCCACCTTGCTGCTGGAGCTGCAAACGGCGATTTACGCCGGGGTGCTGGCGTCGCTGTTCTTCTACCTCAAACGCACCTCACAACCGCGTGTTCAGCAGTGGCGCGACGGTGATGAGGATGTATTGCGGGTGGGAGGCTCGATCTTTTTTGGCGCCAGCCATTACTTGCAAATGCGCCTGCAGAGCTTGCAGGGTGAGCGGGTGGTGATCGAAGCGCAGCAGATCAACTTTATCGACTATTCCGGGGTGGAGATGCTGCACCAGGAGGCGCGTCGATTGAAGGGGTTGGGGCGTAGCCTGACGTTGCGCAGGGCCAGGCCGCAGGTGGTGGAAGAGCTGAAAAAACTCGAAGGGGCCGACAACTGCCCCATCCATTTCGAAGAATAAACACGGTTAAACAATGTGGGAGCTGGCTTGCCTGCGATAGCGGTGGATCAGCCAGCACCTCTGTATCTGTTACACCGCCATCGCAGGCAAGCCAGCTCCCACATTAGACCGTGTTCACTTTTAGATTTAGGCCGCAGCCAACTGGCGGCGCAACTCAGCCAAGACCGGCGCCGAATCCGGGCGCACACCGCGCCACAGGAAGAACGCTTCCGCCGCCTGCTCCACGAGCATGCCCAGGCCATCCATCGCCACTGCTGCGCCATGCTCTGTCGCCCAACGGCAGAACGCGGTGGGTTCCTTGGCGTACATCATGTCGTAGCAAAAGGTCTTGCCCGGCTCGATCAGGCTGCTGGCAATCGGCGGTACATCGCCTGACAGGCTCGCGGACGTGGCATTGATGATCAGGTCCACCGGCTCACGCAGCCAGTCGAAACCGCTGGCCGACACAGGGCCCAGATCGTCAAACAGCTCGGCGAGCAACTCGGCTTTTTCCACCGTGCGGTTGGCGATGATCAGCGCGGCAGGCTGCTCGGCCAGCAGGGGCTCCAACGCCCCACGCACCGCGCCGCCAGCACCGAGCAACAGGATGCGTTTGCCTTGCAGGTTCAACCCGGCATTCACCTTCAGGTCGCGCACCAGGCCGGCGCCGTCGGTGTTGTCACCCAGCAGGGTGCCGTCGGCCAGCTTGCTCAGGGTGTTCACCGCGCCGGCGCGCTGGGCACGCTCAGTCAGGCTGTTGGCCAAGCGGTAGGCGTCTTCCTTGAATGGAACCGTGACATTGGCGCCACGGCCTTGCTGAAAAAACTCACGGGCACAGCCGGTGAAATCCTCCAAAGGCGCGAGCAAGGTGCTGTAGTCCAGTTGCTCGCCGGTCTGCTCGGCGAACATGCGATGAATCAACGGCGACTTGCTGTGGCCGATAGGGTTGCCGAACACCACATAACGGTCCATCAGACAGCCGCCTTGGGCGCGGCGAGGCCGAGCCAGTCGCGGTCTTGCAGGAAGTAATCGGTGAGACGCGCCTCTTCGCTACCGGCCTCGGCCTTCCAGTCATAGCTCCAGCGCACTTGCGGTGGCAGCGACATCAGGATCGACTCGGTGCGCCCGCCCGACTGCAGGCCGAACAGGGTGCCACGGTCGTAGACCAGGTTGAATTCGACGTAGCGTCCTCGGCGGAACTCCTGGAACTGGCGCTGCTGTTCGGTGTAAGCCATGGCCTTGCGGCGCTGCACGATCGGCAGGTAGGCGTCGATGTACGCATTGCCGATGGCGCGTATGAAGGCGAAGCAGGTGTCGAAGTCCCACTCGTTCAAATCGTCGAAGAACAGGCCGCCGATGCCGCGCGGTTCGTTGCGGTGCTTGATATGGAAATACGTATCGCACCAGGCTTTGTAGCGCGAGTACACGTCCGGCCCGAACCGCGCACAGGCCTGCTCGGCAACGCGGTGCCAGTGGATGCAGTCTTCCTCGTTGCCGTAGTAGGGCGTGAGGTCGAAGCCGCCCCCGAACCACCACACCGGTTCTTCGCCTTCTTTTTCGGCGATGAAAAAGCGCACATTGGCGTGGGACGTCGGCACATGCGGGTTGTGCGGGTGGATCACCAACGACACGCCCAAGGCTTCAAACCCGCGACCGGCCAGCTCGGGGCGATGCGCGCTGGCGGACGGTGGGAGACCGCTGCCGAACACGTGGGAAAAGTTAACGCCGCCTTTTTCGATGACCGTACCGTTTTCGATCACACGGGTGCGACCGCCGCCACCGGCAGGCCGGGTCCAGGCGTCTTCGATAAAGCGAGTGTCCGTCTCGAAGGTTTCCAGGGCGCTGCAAATGCGGTCTTGCAGGTCGAGCAGGTAGGCTTTAACAGCCTCGGTGCGGGTAGTCATGGCATCACCTTGAATCGGGCAAAGCTACGCGAGGCCATGCGGCGTCGGCGGCAAATGGGCGCACAGGATACCACTGCGATTACGTGGCACTGCACTTAGGTGCGCCGCAGTTGACGAAGATCAAGCATAGGAGTGGGATAGAGGGCTACGCGAATTCGACCTCAGGAGAAGTGCAGATGGCCAAACGTATCCAGTTCAGCGCCCATGGCGGCCCCGAAGTGCTTGAATATGTGGACTACACGCCGGCAGAGCCTGGCCCGCAGCAGGTTCGTGTGCGCAACGAGGCCATCGGCCTGAACTTCATCGACACCTACTTCCGCAGCGGCCTTTACGCGCCGCCGGCCCTGCCCTCGGGCCTGGGCGCAGAGGGCGCCGGTGTGGTCGATGCCGTGGGCAGCGAGGTTACGCAATTCAAAGTCGGCGACCGCGTGGCTTACGGCAGCGGCCCGCTGGGCGCCTACAGCGAATTGCACGTACTGCCCGCCGCCAACCTGGTGCACCTGCCGGACGGCATCAGCTTCGAACAGGCTGCCGGTGCGATGCTCAAAGGCCTGACCGTGCAGTACCTGCTGCGTCAAACCTACGAATTGAAGGGCGGCGAAACCATTCTGTTCCACGCCGCCGCCGGTGGTGTGGGCTCGCTGGCCTGCCAATGGGCCAAAGCCCTGGGCGTGAAGCTCATCGGTACGGTGAGCTCGCCGGAAAAAGCCGCCTTGGCCAAATCCCTCGGCGCCTGGGAAACGATCGACTACAGCAAGGAAAACGTCGCACAACGCGTACTGGAATTGACCGACGGCAAAAAAGTCCCGGTGGTGTACGACGGCGTCGGCAAGGACACCTGGCTGACCTCGCTGGACAGCGTGGCGCCACGTGGGCTGGTGGTGAGTTTTGGTAATGCGTCGGGCGCGGTGGACGGGGTGAACCTGGGCATTCTGGCGGCCAAGGGCTCGCTGTATGTCACCCGGCCGACCTTGGCGACTTACGCCAGCAACCCGAAAGACTTGCAGGCGATGGCAGATGATTTGTTCTCGATGATCAAGAGCGGCAAGGTGCGCATTGACATCAACCAGCGGTTTTCGCTGGCGGACGCGGCGAAAGCGCAGACTGAGCTGTCGGGGCGGCGGACTACCGGGTCGACCATTTTGTTGCCGTGAGGCGATAGATCGCTGGGGTCAGTAATGGCCTCATCGCGGGCAAGCCCGGCTCCCACACTTTGATCGCATTCCAACTGAAGGAACGCGACCGAATGTGGGAGCGGGCTTGCCCGCGATGGCCGCACCGGGCTCTCAGGAAGGCCGCACCACCTCACCCGTCGCCAAATCGCGAATCAGGCTCGGGTTCTTGCGCCCACCCAGAGCGCCGCCCAATACCCGATCTACCTGGCCACGGAAGTATTGCTCCACGCGAAGCCGCGTGCGCGCAGCCGGGCGCCCTTGCGGGTTAGCCGAGGTGGAAATCAGCGGCCCGACCAGCGAGCACAAATCCCGCACCAGCGGATGATCAGTCACCCGCAACGCCACCGTGTCATGCACACCCGTTACCCACTCAGGCAGCAAGTCCTGATGGGGCACCAGCCAGGTATTGGGCCCAGGCCAGGTGCTGGCCATGCGCTCGATCCAGGTGTCCGGGAAGTCTTCAAAGAGAAAATCGAACTGGCGAATATTGTCCGCCACCAGGATCAGGCCCTTGTCCACCGACCGATTTTTGATCGCCAGCAGCCGGTCCACCGCTTCTTCGTTCCACGGATCGCAGCCAAGGCCCCAGACCGCTTCGGTCGGGTAGGCAATCACCGCGCCTGCGCGAATTTCCCGTGCGGTTTCCAGCACACGCCACCTGTTGACCATTACTCACTCTCCGGACTAAAGCTCTGCGCAGTTTACCGATCTTCTTTACAAAACCTAGCAGCGCGCAAGCCAGCGCCCGCTTTCGCAGATCACCTGGCCTTCGAGCTCAAGCTCAGTGAGAGTAGCCAGCACCTGGGACAACGGCCGCCCGCTGGCAAGGGCCAAGCCCTCGCTGGTGTGAGGCGCGGCATGCAGCAACGCCACCAGCGGATGCGTGACCGGCATGGGCGCCGGACGGGACAGCGCCTGCCAGCCACGTAATCCTTCCAGAATGTGCTCGATGGATTCCACCAGCGTCGCGCCATCGCGGATCAATTGGTGGCAGCCCTTGGCACCGGGGTGATGGATCGAACCCGGGATCGCATACACCTCGCGCCCTTGCTCCGCCGCCAGCCGCGCGGTGATCAGCGAGCCACTGGCCATGCTGGCTTCCACCACCAGCACGCCCAGCGACAGGCCACTGATGATCCGGTTGCGCCGGGGGAAGTTGCCAGCCTGTGGCGAGGCGTCCAACGGAAACTCGGAAACCACCGCGCTGCCCTGGGCAATCATCGTGGCTGCGAGCTGCCGGTGGCGCTGTGGATAAAAGTTTTCAAGCCCGGTGCCGAGCACGCCGATTGTCTGGCCGCCGACATCCAGCGCTGCCTGGTGAGCCGCGCCGTCTATGCCCAACGCAAGACCACTGGTGATGACAAAACCGGCGCTCGCCAAGCTGCGGGAAAAGGCCGCTGCGGTGTCCATGCCGGGTCGCGACGCACGGCGACTGCCGACCATGGCCAACTGCGGTTTTTCCAGGATTTTGGGGTCACCGGCGACGAACAATAGCGGCGGGGCATCGTCGATCTGGGCGAGGAGTGCCGGGTACTCAGGTTGGTCCCACATCAGCAAATGCTGGGCCGGCTGCTCCAACCACGCCAATGCTTCACTGGCACCGTCGCGTATTTCAGGGCTGCGGCGGGCATCGGCGCTCACGGCCGGCAACCCGAGGGAACGCCATGCACTGGCAGGGGCGCTGATGGCTTTTGAGGCAGAGCCGAAGGCTTCGAGCAACACACGAAAACGCTTGGAACCCAGTTCTGGCAGCCTGTGCAAGCGTAGTCGAGCTTCCAGTTCTGACGGGGAAATTTCGCTGCTGTTTATCGGATACATTTGATCATCCTTGACCGGAACAAGCTGTGGATAACTCTGTTGGTAACTTATTTAGCAGGCTATTTATTGTGTTTGTTGGGCAGTCTCGAATCGGTCCATGACTGCCAGCGAGCGTGAGGCGCTGAGAACCAGGCCATAGCTGAGCTTTTCATAGGTGCGAAACACCAGCAGCGTGCCGGCGCGTTCATCGGGGAGTTGGGTTGCCGCTCCGGTGAGGGTGTCGCGGATCGTCTCGCCGGCTTTGATCACGGTCAGCAATTGGCCTTCAACCAGCCCGTCGCGTCGGCCTTTGTTCAGGGTAACGGCGTCCAGTACGCCAATCTGGGTGACGCCTTTGGGAATGTCGATGATGTGCCCCTTAACAAAGGACGCACGCTT
This sequence comes from Pseudomonas sp. MF6747, assembly GCF_963890955.1. Lineage (NCBI taxonomy): Bacteria > Pseudomonadati > Pseudomonadota > Gammaproteobacteria > Pseudomonadales > Pseudomonadaceae > Pseudomonas > Pseudomonas sp. MF6747. The sequence goes on along the minus strand of NZ_CAWPSZ010000053.1, from coordinate 209,065 downwards.
CACCGGGGCCGGGTCAACCGGAGGTTCGGCGCGCAGCAGCCGATCGCCGGGACGTACTTCCTGGGTGACTCGCTGCACCGCCAGCGTAGTGAGATCGCCGGCCATTACGAAGCGCGCGGTGCCGATGTTGTCGGCGTTGATGCCCAGCAATTCCTGAGTGTCGGGGTCGGTGTAGACCTTGGCGCGGCGAAAAATCCCGTAATTGGGCTGTGTGGGGTCCAGGGCGCCCCTTGCATACACACGGTCGCCGTTGGCACCCAGCACCCGGCCCGCGTCGGCCGCGACAATGTAAGGCGCGTTGTCCAGGTCGTGGGCCGTGTCGAGTATGCGGTTGTGCAGTAAAAAGTACTGGATGGCCTGCTGCGTCGCCGGCTCCAGGCGCTGGCCGGACGGTGGGATCAAGGCCATCGTGAGCGGCGTCCACAGCAGCAAGACGAGTAGCGATTTCCTCATGGGGTCAATCTCCTTTATTATGTGCGTTCGCGTGAAATGCCATAGCCTTCGCGGCTTTCGCACCTTTCACACCGGCTGCCTGGGTCCATCCCACCGCCGATTTGCCTCTACCTCACATGTGCAGCAATTACGCTTATGGCTATTTTGAACATCCTCGAATTTCCCGACTCGCGCCTGCGCACGATCGCCAAACCGGTGGCCGTAGTGGACGACAAGGTTCGTCAGTTGGTCGATGACATGTTTGAAACAATGTATGAAGCCCCGGGCATCGGCCTCGCCGCCACCCAGGTCAACGTGCATCAGCGCGTCGTGGTCATGGACCTGTCGGAAGATCGCAGCGAACCGCGGGTGTTTATCAACCCCGAGTTCGAACCGCTGACCGAAGAGATGGGCGAATACCAGGAAGGCTGCCTCTCGGTGCCGGAGTTCTACGAGAACGTCGAACGCCCGCTGCGCGTGAAGATCAAGGCGCTGGACCGTGACGGCAAGCCCTACGAGCTGATCGCCGATGGCCTGCTGGCCGTGTGCATCCAGCACGAGTGCGACCACCTCAACGGCAAGCTGTTTGTCGATTACCTGTCCACGCTTAAACGCGACCGGATCAAGAAGAAGCTGGAAAAAAAGCATCGCCAGCAAGCTTGATGCCCTTCTTCCAAAGGCTTGCTGCGGCAAGCCTTTTTCTTTTGTGACTGTTTTTAACCGAGACCTCCCATGACCGAGCCACTGCGCATTGTTTTTGCCGGCACTCCCGAATTCGCTGCCGAACACCTCAAGGCGCTGCTTGCCAGCCCTTATGACATTGTCGCGGTGTACACCCAGCCGGACCGCCCGGCCGGTCGCGGGCAAAAACTGATGCCGAGCCCGGTCAAGCAGCTGGCGCTGGAACACAACATCCCTGTGCTGCAACCGCCAACCCTGCGCAACGCCGAGGCCCAGACGGAGCTGGCGGCGTTGAAGCCAGACCTGCTGGTGGTCGTGGCCTATGGCTTGATCCTGCCTCAGGCGGTGCTGGATATCCCGCGCCTGGGCTGCATCAACAGCCACGCTTCGCTGTTGCCACGCTGGCGCGGTGCGGCGCCGATCCAGCGCGCCGTGGAAGCCGGCGACCGTGAAAGCGGTGTGACCGTGATGCGCATGGAGGCGGGCCTGGACACCGGCCCGATGCTGCTGAAAGTCACCACCCCGATCACCGCCCAAGACACCGGCGGCAGCCTGCATGACCGTCTAGCCGAGCTGGGCCCGCCCGCTGTGGTCCAGGCCATCGCCGGCCTGGCTGCCGGCACCCTCGAAGGCGAAGTGCAGGACGACAGCCTCGCCACCTACGCCCACAAACTGAATAAAGACGAAGCGCGCATCGACTGGAGCCGCCCGGCCGTAGAGCTGGAGCGCCTGGTGCGCGCCTTCAACCCATGGCCGATCTGCCACAGCACACTCAGTGGCGAAGCCCTGAAAGTGCTGGCCGCCACCCTGGCTGAAGGCAAGGGCGCCCCCGGCGAAATCATCGGCGCCAGCAAAGAAGGCCTGTTGGTCGCCTGCGGTGAACAGGCGCTGTGCCTGACCCGTCTGCAATTGCCCGGCGGTAAAGCGCTTAATTTCAGCGATTTGTTCAACAGCCGTCGTGAGAAATTTGCCCTGGGCACGGTTCTCGGGGCGGTCGCTCAATGAACCCGCGTCTGGCCGCCGCCAAGGCCCTCGCCGCCGTACTGAATGGCAAGGCTTCACTGAACAGTTCGCTGCCAACGCAGCTGGATAAGGTTGAAGACCGTGATCGCGGTTTCACCCAGGACCTGGCCTTTGGCACCGCACGCTGGCAGCCACGCTTGTCGGCGCTGGCGGCCAAGCTGCTGCAAAAGCCGTTCAAAGCGGCGGATGCGGATGTGGAAGCGCTGCTGCTGGTCGGCCTCTATCAATTGCTCTACACCCGCGTGCCGGCCCATGCCGCCATCGGTGAAACCGTTGGGTGCGCCGACAAGCTGAAAAAACCTTGGGCCAAGGCGCTGCTCAACGCCGTGCTGCGCCGCGCCCAGCGTGAGAGCGAGGCGCTGCTGGCCGAGCTGGAACACGACCCGGTGGTGCGCACCGCACACCCGCGATGGCTGCAAAAGTCCCTGAAAGCCTTCTGGCCTGAGCAATGGGAAGCCATCTGCGCGGCCAACAATGCGCACCCGCCAATGATTCTTCGGGTCAACCGTCGCCATCACAGCCGCGACGCCTACCTGCAACTGCTCACCGACGCCGGCATCAACGCCACGCCGTGCGTGTACAGCGTCGACGGCATCGTGCTGGAAGCGGCCACCGACGTACGCAGCCTGCCTGGTTTTGCCGAAGGCTGGATCAGCGTGCAGGACGAAGCCGCGCAACTGGCCGCAGACCTGCTCGACCTGGCGCCCGGCCAACGCGTGCTCGACGCCTGCTGCGCGCCGGGCGGTAAGACCTGTCACATTCTGGAAGTCGAAAAAGACCTCGCCGCTGTCGTTGCCGTCGACCTGGAGGCCAAGCGCCTGGTGCGCGTGCGTGAAAACCTCGCCCGCCTGGGCCTGAGCGCCGAGCTGATCGCCGCTGACGGCCGCGACACCGCCACTTGGTGGGACGGCAAACCCTTCCAGCGCATCCTGCTGGACGCGCCGTGCTCCGCCACCGGCGTGATTCGCCGCCACCCGGACATCAAGCTGACCCGACAACCCGACGACATCGCCGCCCTGGCCGGGCTGCAAGGCGAATTGCTCGACGCCCTGTGGCCAACCCTGGAAGTCGGCGGCATTCTGCTCTACGCCACCTGCTCGACCTTGCCCACCGAGAACACCGAAGTGATCGAAGCCTTCCTCGCCCGCACCAGCGGCGCGCGCGAGCTGGACCTCGCCACGGCAGCCGGCATCAAGCAGCCTCACGGCCGTCAGCTGCTCGCGCAAGAAGGCGGACACGATGGCTTCTACTACGCCAAACTGATCAAGATTGCCGCCGCGCGCGGCTAATGGGTTTAAGGGAGTGACCGGATGAAAATCATCATCCTTGGGGCAGGGCAGGTCGGCGGCACGCTGGCCGAGCATTTGGCCAGCGAAGCCAACGACATCACGGTGGTCGACACCGATGCCGAGCGCCTGCGCAACCTCGGCGACCGTCTCGACATCCGCACCGTGCAAGGCCGCGCATCATTCCCGACGGTGCTGCGCCAAGCCGGTGCCGACGATGCCGACATGCTGGTGGCCGTCACCAACAGTGACGAGACCAATATGGTCGCCTGCCAGGTCGCTCACACCCTGTTTCACACGCCCACCAAAATCGCCCGCGTCCGTGAGGCGGCTTACCTGACCCGTGCAGGGCTTTTCGACAACGACGCGATTCCAGTGGACGTGCTGATCAGCCCCGAACAAGTGGTGACTCACTACATCAAGCGCCTGATCGAAATTCCGGGTGCCTTGCAGGTGATCGACTTTGCCGAGGGCAAGGCGCAATTGGTCGCCGTTAAAGCCTATTACGGCGGTCCGCTGGTGGGCCAGCAACTGCGCCAGTTGCGCGAGCACATGCCGAATGTAGAAACCCGCGTGGCGGCGATTTTCCGGCGCGACCGGCCGATCCTGCCCCAGGGCGATACCGTGATCGAGGCCGACGACGAAGTATTTTTCATCGCCGCCAAAGCGAATATTCGCGCGGTCATGAGCGAAATGCGCCGGCTGGACGAGACCTACAAACGCATCGTCATCGCCGGCGGTGGGCAGATCGGCGAGCGCTTGGCCGAAGCCATCGAAAGCCGCTACCAGGTAAAGATCATCGAGATGAACCCGGCGCGCTGCCGGCATTTGTCCGACACCCTCGACAGCACCGTCGTACTGCAAGGCAGCGCCTCGGACCGCGACCTGCTGATGGAAGAGAACATCGCCGACGCCGATATTTTCCTGGCACTGACCAACGATGACGAGGCCAATATCATGTCCTCGCTGTTGGCCAAGCGGCTGGGGGCGAAGAAGGTGATGACCATCATCAACAACCCGGCCTACGTCGACTTGATCCAGGGTGGCGATATCGACATCGCCATCAGCCCGCAACTGGCCACCATTGGCACCTTGCTGGCTCATGTGCGCCGTGGCGATATCGTCAGCGTGCACTCACTGCGCCGGGGCGCGGCGGAAGCCATTGAGGCGATTGCCCATGGCGACTCAAAGTCGAGCAAGGTGATCGGCAAGGCCATCCGCGATATCGGCTTGCCGCCGGGCACCACCATTGGCGCGATCATTCGTGACGAAGAGGTGCTCATCGCCCACGACGATACGGTGATCGTCACGGGCGACCATGTGATTCTGTTTCTGGTGGACAAGAAACATATCCGCGATGTGGAGAAGTTGTTCCACGTGGGCTTGAGCTTTTTCTGATCAAAACATTCAGGTGAGCCTGCCGTCGTCATCGCGGGCAAGCCCGCTCCCACAGGTGATCGCGTTTTCAGCGCGCAAGCGGGCTTGCCCGCGATGACGCGATTGAAAACCTTACCCAGCTGAAAGGACACGCCACCATGCTCGAATCCCTGGAAAAAATGCTCGCCAAGGGTGTGGATAATTCATTGCTGCGCTTTGGCTTGGGCAAGGGTTATCTGGACGCGAAGGACAACGCCAAGGCGGCCGAGCATTTGCACAAGTGTGTCGAGTTTGATCCGAAGTATTCGGCGGCGTGGAAGTTGTTGGGCAAGGCGCAGGCGGCGTTGGGCGATAGTGCGGCGGCGCGGCTGGCGTGGGAGAAGGGCATTGAAGCGGCCCAGGCCCATGGCGACAAGCAGGCCGAAAAAGAGATGACAGTGTTCCTGAAAAAGCTCGACCGCCAGGCCTGAATGGCGATCACACATGTGGGAGCGGGCTTGCCCGCGCAGGCGGAGTGTCAGTCACTGAATGTGTAGCTGATACACCGCCTTCGCGAGCAAGCCCGCTCCCACATTGGTTTTGCATCGACCTTGAGTCAGTCGAGTATCAATACCACCGCGCCTCACCCGGCGGGCGTTTCTTGAAGCGTTTCATGCTCCACATGTATTGGCTCGGGTAGGCGCCGACATAGCGCTCCACCACCTTGCTCATCGCCGCGCAGGATGTGGCGGTGTCGGTGCTGTACATGTCTTCCGGCGCCGCTTCCAGAATCACTTTGTAACCTGAACCGTCCGGCAGCCGCAGCGCATGCAGGAATACGCCCACCGCCTTATGGCCCGCAAGCATGTTCGGTACAAACTTGCTGGTCAGCGCCTGGGTGGCGAAGAACGGCACGAAGATCCCGGCCGATTCCGCCGGTTCCGGGTCGGCGGGAATGCCCACCTGACCGCCTTTGCGCACTTCCTTGATCACGCTGAGAATGCCTTCCTTGGTGGACGCCGCCACGCGGTTGCCCAATTGCACGCGCTGTTTTTGCAGCAGTTCATCCACCGCCTTGAGCTTGGGCGGGCGGTAGAAAATGATCGGTTTGCACTGGTTGCAATAAAAGTGATTGAGCACTTCCCAGTTGCCCAGGTGGCTGGTGATGCCCACCACGCCTTTGCCCGAGGCCAGGGCTTCGTGCAGCACTTCGAGGCCCTCGACTTCACGCACCAGGTCGATGGAGCGCTGGGCCGGCCAGATCCAGGCGCAGGCGCTTTCCGTCAGGGACTTGCCGATGTCCATCAAGCTCTGGCCGACCAGGCGCTCGCGGGCGGCGGGGTCCATGTCCGGGAAGCATTTGGAGAGATTGATCCGCACTGTTTCGCGGGAGCGGTTGGGGGTTTTCCACATGATCCAGCCAATTGCCGTGCCCACGGCCTGAACAGCGCGCCAAGGCAACAAGGCAAACAACCGAAGAGCGCCTACCAGCAAGGCGCCTTTAAACTTTTCCACAGGTCACTCCTGATCGTGTGTGGTGCGCAAAGCCGGCATTCTAACCGGCGTTGGCCAAGTCCGCGTAACGGTCGCAGTCTTGAGTGTGGTCCATGACCATCCCGCTGGCCTGCATGAAGGCGTAGCAAATGGTCGGGCCGACGAAGGTGAAGCCGGCTTTTTTCAAGGCTCGGCTCATGGCTTGAGCCTCGGGCGTGATTGCCGGGACCTCGCTGCGGTCCTTGAAGTGATTGACCTTGGGCACGCCGCCCACGAACGACCAGAGCAAACCCACTGGGTCTTCCAGCGCCAGCCAGGCCGCGGCATTGCGGCGGGTCGCGTTGAGCTTCAGGCGATTGCGCACGATGCCAGGGTCGAGCATCAGCGCCTCGATCTCGGCATCGCTGAGGCGCGCCAGACGCTGTGCATCAAAGCCGAACAGGACCTTTCGATAATGCTCGCGTTTGCGTAAAACGGTGATCCAGGACAGGCCCGCCTGGAACCCTTCGAGCAAAAGCAACTCGAACAGACCCTGCGCATCGCGCAGCGGCGTTCCCCACTCCTGATCGTGATAAGCCATGTACAGCGGATCTTCAGAACACCAAAAGCAGCGTGGCATAAGGCTCCAGGGGATGGTGGCGCGGCCGAATCGGGTATACTCCCGCTCTTTAAATCGCAGCCCAAGTAACAGGTGAATTTCGTGAGCCAGCCTACGCCAGCCGTGCGTACCTTCCAAGACTTGATCCTCGCCCTCCAGCAATACTGGGCCGAGCAAGGTTGTGTGGTACTTCAGCCCTACGATATGGAAGTAGGCGCCGGCACTTTCCACACCGCTACATTCCTGCGGGCCATTGGCCCGGAAACCTGGAACGCCGCTTATGTGCAGCCCAGTCGTCGCCCGACTGACGGCCGCTACGGCGAAAACCCGAACCGCCTGCAGCACTACTACCAGTTCCAGGTGGTACTCAAGCCCAACCCGGACAACTTCCAGGAGCTGTACCTGGGCTCGTTGAAACATGTCGGCCTGGACCCACTGGTGCACGACATCCGTTTCGTCGAAGACAACTGGGAATCGCCAACCCTGGGTGCCTGGGGCCTGGGCTGGGAAGTCTGGCTCAACGGCATGGAAGTGACGCAGTTCACGTACTTCCAGCAAGCGGGCGGCATCGAGTGCTACCCGGTGACCGGCGAGATCACCTACGGCCTGGAGCGCCTGGCCATGTACCTGCAAGGCGTGGACTCGGTCTACGACCTGGTGTGGGCTGACGGCCCGTTCGGCAAGGTCACCTATGGCGATGTGTTCCATCAGAACGAAGTGGAGCAGTCCACTTACAACTTCGAACACGCCAACGTCGACAAGCTGTTCGAGCTGTTCGACTTCTATGAAAGCGAAGCCAAGCGTCTGATCGAACTTGACCAGCCGCTGCCGTTGCCAAGCTATGAAATGGTGTTGAAGGCCTCCCATACCTTCAACCTGCTGGATGCCCGCCGTGCCATCTCGGTCACCGCGCGCCAGCAATACATCCTGCGTGTGCGCACCCTGGCGCGTTCCGTCGCCCAAGCCTACCTGCTGGCGCGCGCCAAGCTGGGCTTCCCGATGGCAACCCCGGACCTGCGTGATGAAGTGTTGGCTAAGCTGGAGGCTGCACAATGAGTGCTCAAGATTTTTTGGTTGAACTGGGCACCGAAGAGCTGCCACCCAAGGCACTCAACACCCTGGCCGACGCGTTCCTGGCCGGTATTGAGAAAGGCCTGCACAGCGCTGGCCTGAAATTCGCGGCGAAAAAAGTCTACGCCGCGCCACGTCGTCTGGCTGTGTTGCTGACCGCGCTGGAAACCCAGCAGCCGGACCGCAGCATCAACCTCGACGGCCCGCCGCGCCAGGCCGCTTTCGATGCGGAAGGCAACCCGACTCAAGCAGCCCTGGGCTTTGCCAAGAAGTGCGGCGTCGAGCTGAGCGAGATCGACCAGAGCGGCCCGAAACTGCGTTTCAGCCAGGTCATCACCGGCAAGCCGACGGCGAGCCTGTTGCCGACCATCGTTGAAGATTCCCTCAACGACCTGCCGATCCCCAAGCGCATGCGCTGGGGTGCTCGCAAAGAAGAATTCGTACGCCCAACCCAGTGGCTGGTGATGCTGCTCGGTGATCAGGTCATCGACTGCACGATCCTCGCTCAGCAGGCGGGCCGTGACTCGCGTGGTCATCGCTTCCACCACCCAGAAGCCGTGCGCATCACTTCGCCCGCCAACTATGCCGCCGACCTGCGCGCCGCCTACGTGCTGGCCGATGCCAATGAGCGTCGCGAGCTGATCAGCAAGCGCACCGAAGAGCTGGCCCGCCTGCAGGAAGGCACCGCCATCGTGCCGCCAAGCCTGCTCGATGAAGTGACCGCTTTGGTTGAGTGGCCAGTGCCGCTGGTGTGCTCGTTCGAAGAGCGTTTCCTCGACGTGCCACAAGAAGCGCTGATCACCACCATGCAGGACAACCAGAAGTATTTCTGCCTGCTGGACGTGGACGGCAAGTTGCTGCCGCGCTTCATTACCGTGGCCAACATCGAAAGCAAGGACCCGCAGCAGATCATCGCCGGTAACGAGAAAGTCGTTCGTCCGCGCCTGACCGACGCCGAGTTCTTCTTCAAGCAAGACAAGAAGCAGAAGCTCGAAGACTTCAACCTGCGCCTGCAGAACGTGGTGTTCCAGGAAAAACTCGGCAGCGTCTACGACAAAGCCGTGCGCGTTTCCAAGCTGGCGGCCTACATTGCGCCGCGCATTGGCGGTGACGCTGCCTGGGCTGCCCGCGCTGGCGTGCTGTCCAAGTGTGACCTGGCCACCGAAATGGTCGGCGAGTTCCCGGAGATGCAAGGCGTTGCCGGTTACTACTACGCCCTCAACGACGGCGAGCCGGACGATGTAGCCCTGGCGCTGAACGAGCAGTACATGCCGCGCGGTGCCGGTGCTGAGCTGCCAACCACCTTGACCGGTGCGGCCGTGGCCATCGCCGACAAGCTGGACACTCTCGTCGGTATCTTCGGTATCGGCATGTTGCCCACCGGCAGCAAAGACCCGTACGCCCTGCGTCGTGCTGCCTTGGGCGTGCTGCGTATCCTGATCGACAAAAAGCTCGACCTCGACCTGACCCAGGCCGTGGTGTTTGCGGTCGGCCAGTTCGGTGGCAAGGTCAAGCAAGCCGGTTTGGCCGAGCAAGTCCTGGAGTTCGTGTTCGACCGCCTGCGTGCGCGTTACGAAGACGAAGGCGTGGACGTTTCGGTGTACCTGTCGGTCCGTGCCCTGCAACCCGGCTCGGCGCTGGACTTCGATCAGCGAGTGCAGGCCGTACAGGCCTTCCGCAAGCTGCCGGAAGCCGATGCACTGGCTGCCGTGAACAAGCGCGTGTCGAACCTGCTGAGCAAGGCCGACAACCTCGGCAATACCGAAGTCGACCCGGGCCTGTTTGCCGATGCCAAGGAGTTCTCGTTGAACTCGGCCATCGCCAAGGCCGAAAACGCAGTGAAGCCGCTGCTCGCTGAACGTAACTACGCCGAAGCACTGGCGCGCCTGGCCACCTTGCGTGAGCCGGTGGATGCGTTCTTCGAAGCCGTGATGATCAATGCCGACGATGCCGGCGTGCGGAAAAACCGCTACGCCATGCTGGCGCGTCTGCGTGGTTTGTTCATCAACATCGCTGACATTTCCGTACTGGGCTGATCATGTTGAAACTGCTGATTCTCGATCGAGACGGAGTGATCAATTACGACTCCGACGCTTACATCAAGTCGGTGGCGGAATGGATTCCACTGCCCGGCTCGATCGAGGCCATCGCGCAGTTGAGCAAAGCCGGCTGGACAGTGGCCATCGCCACCAACCAGTCCGGCATCGCCCGTGGTTATTACGACATCGCTACCCTGGACGCCATGCACGCGCGCTTGCGCACGTTGGTGGCCGAGCAGGGCGGTGAGGTGGGGCTGGTGGTGTACTGCCCCCACGGGCCGGATGAGGGCTGCGATTGCCGCAAACCCAAGCCTGGCATGTTGAAAACCATTGCAGAACATTACAAGGTGCCCTTGGCTGGGCTATGGTTCGTCGGGGACAGCCTCGGTGACCTGAAGGCGGCCAAAGCCGTCGACTCTCAGCCAGTTTTGGTTAAGACCGGGAAAGGCGAAAAGACCCAGGCGAAAGACCTGCCGGTAGGCACTTTGATTTTTGACGATCTGGCGGCAGTTGCCGCAGAACTTATCAACAACTAGCCGCCCTCGACTTCCTGACCAAGGACTGTTCGGGAGTGCGCTTTTAACAGGCGGGCCGTGTCCCGCAACGGTAAATGCCGCCATGTCGATCTTGCAGGCCATCAGAACCTTTTTCTTTTACCTGCTGCTGGGCACCAGTTCGTTTCTCTGGTGCACCCTGAGCTTTTTTATTGCGCCGTTCCTGCCGTTCAAGGCGCGCTATCGCTTTATCAACGTTTATTGGTGCCGCTGTGCGCTGTGGCTGACCAAGGTGTTCCTGAACATCCGTTTCGAAGTGAAGGGCGCTGAAAATGTCCCGGAGCAGCCCTGCGTGATTCTGTCGAACCACCAGAGCACCTGGGAAACGTTCTTCCTCTCCGCGTACTTTTCGCCGTTGAGCCAGGTGCTCAAGCGCGAGCTGCTGTATGTGCCGTTCTTCGGCTGGGCCATGGCCATGTTGCGCCCGATCGCCATTGATCGTGACAACCCCAAGGCCGCGCTCAAGCACGTCGCCAAAAAAGGCGATGAGTTGCTCAAGGATGGCGTCTGGGTACTGATATTTCCGGAAGGCACGCGTGTGCCTTACGGCACCGTAGGTAAATTCTCGCGGGGCGGCACCGCCCTGGCGGTCAACGCCAACCTGCCGGTATTGCCGATTGCGCATAACGCCGGCAAGTTCTGGCCGAAGACCGGTTGGGCCAAACGCGCAGGCACCATCACGGTGGTGATTGGCGAGCCGATGTACGCAGAAGGCGAAGGACCACGTGCCATTGCAGCGTTGAATGACCGCGCCGCAGCGTGGAATGAAGCGCAGCAACGAGCCATGGGCTCATTGCCTCCCGAGCCTGTGGTGGTAGAGACGCCGGCGATTTGAGCGTCTGTGGATAACCTGTGTACGGTTTGTTGGCGAATCGACGTTTTTGGTTCATAAGAAGCTGATTTACTTACATATTTCTGAAGCTAATAAAATCGCGAAAAACGTGCATAAGTTTTTTTGCGCATTAAAAAACCGGTCCTTTTGACCGGTTTTTTATGCACAGCAGAAAACCAGGTTTTTACGTATCAAGCAGTGGCAGTTTCAGGCTGAAGGTCGAGCCTTTGCCTAACTCGCTCTCGCACAGGACACGACCGCCATGGCGCTCAATCACGGCTTTGACCATGGTCAGCCCCAGTCCCAAACCCTCACTGCCCTGGGCTGAATCGAAGCGTCGGTACTGGCTGAACAACTCCGGCAAATCCCCAGGCGCGATGCCTGGCCCCTGATCGCTGATGCGACATTCCAACCAACCTTGCGCGCTGCCATGGCTCAGCGTGACGGTGGTGCCTGACGGGGAGTACTTGATGGCGTTTTCCAGCACGTTGAACAGCGCCCGTGTCAGCAATGATTGATCGGCTGACACCATGCCCTCGTCCGCCTCATCAAGGTCGTGCACCAGGTGAATGCCTTTGAGCTGCGCGATCACTGCCACCTGGTCAAAGGCATCCATGACCAGCATGGCAAATAGCGTCGGCTGGAAGTGGTAGCCGTCAGCTTCGGCCTTGGCCAACTGCACGAAGGATTCGGTGAGGCTCAATGCGCGTTTCACCTGTTGTTCGATCTGGGCAAATATCGGTGAATCGCCGTTGTGCACATCCAGCAATGCCAGGATCGCCGAGTGCGGTGCACGCAGGTCATGGGACAGGAAGCGCAACATCGTCTCGCGGTGCTGTTGGGCTTCACGCTCCTTGCTCAAGTCGGTAAGGCTCAGCAGCCAGCCAAGGGCGACATCACCTTCGGCCGGCAGCAAGGGTGCCAGCTCCATGCGCAGACTGCGCTGGTGGATATCACGAAACTCGATAAGCTGCAGCGCCGACAGGGCAGGGCGAACACCATTGTGCAGCGGCGGGTAGCCGAGGTCGGCGAGTTGCTCCAATAGATTTGTGGCCACCAGATCGTTGCCGAACACCTCACGGGCGACGCGGTTGGCCAGCAGGATGCTGCCGTGGGGATCGGTAATCAGGGTCGCCACCGGCAGGCACTCCAACCCGTCCGCCATAAAGCGCCGCGTGTCGCGCGTGCGGCTTACCGCCTGCTCAAGCGCAAAGATCCGCCCCTGCAATACGTCACCTTTGCTGGCGGGCGCACGGCGACGCTCGGGCAGCACTTTGGGTTCGTTATCCAGGCGTGCCAGTTCCCAGCCGAAGTAAGCAAGGATCACGCTCAGGCGGCGCCAATTCCAGATCAAATAGCTGAGCAGCAGCCCGATCAGACACGCTGCGGGTGACCACCAATGCCCCAGGCGCAGCAAGGCCCATGAGCCGAGCAGTGCGGTGACCATGCAAGCCAGGGTCATCCATAGCGCATAGCGCGGCCGATACAACAGCAGCCCCAGCAGCAACGCCACCAGCGAAGCGGCCATCAATGCGGCAAGCCAGCCTGGAAGATCGACGATGCTGCGCCCCAGCAGCAATCCATTTAGGATGTTGGCCTGGATCTCCACTCCGGCCGTGGAGCCCACCGTGGAGGAGAGGGGCGTGACAAAGCGATCACCCATTCCATAGGCCGTGGCACCGACCAATATCAACCGGCCACGCAACACGTCGGGCGGTACCTCGCCCTGTAATACGCTGACGTAGGACACGCTGGGAAAATGGCCCTGCGCGGTATAAGGAACACGAACCGCGTGTTCACGATGCCAATGCTGACCGTCAGGTGCCTTGGCGAGCCCCGGCATGGGTGATGTTTGCCCAGTCAACGTATAGGCGAGCCATGCCAGCTGCGCAAGCGTGTTACCGGGCGGCCCCTCGCGCATATACAGGCTGCGTACGACACCATCGTTATCGGCTTCGACATTGATCTGGCCCATGCCTTTGGCGCATTTGAGCAGTGGCAACAGTTGCTCATCCGGCGCGTCTGAACTCGCCGTGGGCAACAACACATTGCCGGCCTTGCACACCGCGTCGGCCAGTCGTTGGTCATCCGCCGCTTCGCCGGGCTCGCTGAAGATCACATCAAACAATATGCCTGCCGGTCGAGCAGCACTGAGCCGGTCAATCAGGTCAGCATGCACGCTGCGTGGCCAGGGCCATTGGCCTAGCTTTTTCAGGCTTTGGTCATCAATAGTCACCAGCAGGATCCGCGGGTCGACCGGCAATGGTGTCAGGCGACGAAGGCTGTCGTACAGCGGGTTATTGAGGGCCAGACCTGGGCTCAAAGACAGGTAAACCGTGAAGGGCAGCAGGACCAGGCCAATCAACAGCCACTCACGTATCAAACCGTGGAACAGCAGTTGCGCTCGGGTGGGTTGGCGTTTTTCGGATTTTCGCCACAGCATCACCGGGCCACCGTCGCAGGCGTGTAGAGGTGTCGAGAGTGGATAGTTGAACGCGCCATATGCCCCGGCTTCTCCCTGTTCGATATGAGCGGTGTACTGAACCCAGTGAAGCTCATATCGGTCTCACTGTTAGACTTTCCTGAGCGCTTCATGCTGAACCTTTTCCTTACGGGCAGGAGTGGGTATCTTTCCTCCAAGGTATCGAGGTCTTCCAACGGATTAAAGGCTCTTTGATATCAGCGTATCGATAGATTCATGGTCCGCTGAATCTGACCACAATTATTCAGATTCGATGGCCGGCATTTGCGCCGTTTTTTTAGTAGAAGGGACCCACCCATGCGTGTCGCAATACTGGATGACGAGCCCGCTGAGTTGCGCCGGGTTGAGCAGACACTGCGACAGATTCCCAGCACCGCGGAACAGCCGTGGTCCGTGCATTGCTTCGAGCGTGGTGAAGATCTGCTGCGCCAGCTGCGCCGGGAGACCTTTGACTTGCTGATACTCGACTGGCAACTGCCCGACATCACGGGTATCGCGTTGCTGCGCTGGACCCGCGAGCACATGGAATCACCGCCCGCCGTGATCATGCTCACCAGTCGGGACGCCGAGAGCGATATCGTCACGGCGTTGAACAGTGGGGCGGATGATTACGTCAGTAAACCTTTCCGGCCCAATGAACTGAAAGCCCGGATCACGGCCGTTCTGCGTCGCCATGGTTTGCAAAAAGCGACTGCCCATGAAGTGCAGAGCTTCAACGATCTGACCTTCGACGATGCTGAGCTGACCGTCACTCGTGCGGGCAAACCTATCAACCTGACTGAGCGTGAATACCGCCTGGCCAGTTGCTTGTTCGCCAATCTAGCGCGTCCGTTGTCTCGTGAATACCTGTATGAACGGTTCTGGTCTCATGAGGAGATGGTCTCTTCGCGGCCGCTGGACACTCATATCTATCGCCTGCGCAACAAGCTGGGACTGACCGCCGACCGTGGCTGGCAACTGTTGACCATCTACGGATACGGTTATCGGTTGGAGAGTGTGGCGGCAGTAAACTCGAACCAATAAGCTTATGTTCCACGTGGAGCATTGGAAAAACGGCTTATTTCGACGCAATAAAAAAAGGCCAACGCTGAGCGTTGGCCTTTTTGTTTTAGCAGGCTGACCTGATCAGAAGTCCAGGTTGGACACTGCCAGGGCGTTGCTTTCGATGAAGTCACGGCGAGGTTCGACCGCATCACCCATCAGGGTGTTGAAGATCTGGTCTGCGCCAATGGCGTCTTCGATGGTCACGCGCAACATGCGACGCTGAGCTGGGTCCATGGTGGTTTCCCACAGCTGATCAGGGTTCATTTCGCCCAGACCTTTGTATCGCTGAATAGTGTGACGCTTGGTGCTTTCTGCCATCAGCCAATCAAGGGCTTCTTTGAATTCCTTGACCTGCTTCTTGCGTTCGCCACGCTGAATGTAAGCACCATCGTCCAGCAAGGTGCTCAATTGCGCGCCGAGCGTAACGACGGTTTTGTAGTCGTTACTGCCGAAGAAGTCGCGGTTGAAGGTGACGTAGTTCGACAGGCCGTGGGAGATCAGTTCAACCTCAGGCAGCCACACGTTACGCTCACGGTCTTCACGCAGGCTGGCTTTGTACACCAGGCCAGACTTCTCGACGGTACGCAGGCGCACTTCGTACTGGGCCAGCCAATCCTGCATCGCTGCGTGATCGCCCAACTGCTCCAGGCTGACGGCCGGCAGGTAGATGAAGTGCTCGGTCAGCTCCTGAGGGTACAGACGCGACAGACGCTTAAGGGTCTTCATCACCATGCGGAAATCGTTAACCAGACGCTCCAGCGCCTCACCAGAGATACCCGGGGCTTCGTCGTTCAAGTGCAGGCTGGCATCTTCCAGGGCCGACTGCGTCATGTACTCTTCCATGGCGTCGTCGTCTTTGATGTATTGCTCTTGCTTGCCTTTTTTCACTTTGTACAACGGCGGCTGAGCGATGTAGATATAGCCACGCTCGATCAGCTCAGGCAGCTGACGGAAGAAGAAGGTCAGCAGCAGGGTACGGATGTGCGAACCGTCGACGTCAGCATCGGTCATGATGATGATGTTGTGGTAGCGCAACTTGTCGATGTTGTACTCGTCACGGCCGATACCGCAGCCCAGGGCTGTGATCAACGTGCCGACTTCCTGAGAGGAAATCATCTTGTCGAAGCGGGCTTTCTCAACGTTGAGGATCTTACCCTTCAACGGCAGGATCGCCTGGGTGCGACGGTTACGACCCTGCTTGGCGGAACCGCCAGCAGAGTCACCTTCCACCAGGTACAGTTCGGAGAGGGCAGGGTCCTTCTCCTGGCAGTCAGCCAGTTTGCCCGGCAGGCCGGCGATATCCAGCGCGCCTTTACGACGGGTCATCTCACGGGCTTTACGCGCGGCTTCACGGGCACGTGCAGCGTCGATCATTTTGCCGACAACCAGCTTGGCTTCGTTCGGGTTCTCCAGCAGGAAGTCGGAGAAGTATTTGCCCATCTCCTGTTCCACAGCGGTCTTGACTTCGGAAGACACCAGCTTGTCTTTGGTCTGGGAGCTGAACTTAGGATCTGGCACTTTTACCGAGATAATCGCGGTCAGGCCTTCACGTGCGTCGTCACCGGTGGTGGCGACCTTGTGCTTCTTGGCCAAGCCTTCGGCTTCGATGTAAGTGTTCAGGTTACGCGTCAACGCGGAACGGAAACCCACCAAGTGAGTACCGCCATCGCGCTGAGGAATGTTGTTGGTGAAGCACAACAGGTTCTCGTTGAAGCTGTCGTTCCACTGCAGGGCGATTTCTACACCGATGCCATCTTCACGCTGGATATTGAAGTGGAACACCTGGTTGACCGCAGTCTTGTTGGTGTTCAGGTATTCAACAAATGCGCGCAGGCCGCCTTCGTACTTGAACAGCTCTTCCTTGCCGCTGCGCTCGTCCTTGAGAACGATGCCTACACCGGAGTTGAGGAAGGACAGTTCACGAATACGCTTGGCCAGGATGTCCCAGCTGAAATGGATATTCTTGAAGGTTTCAGCCGATGGTTTGAAGTGGATCTGCGTACCGGTGGATTCGCTGTCACCGACGATTTTCATCGGCTCTTGTGGCACGCCGTGCACGTAAGTCTGTTCCCAGATCTTGCCGCTACGGCGAACGGTCAGAATCAGCTCTTCAGACAAAGCGTTCACTACCGACACACCTACACCGTGCAAACCGCCGGAGACTTTATAGGAGTTGTCGTCGAACTTACCGCCGGCGTGGAGCACGGTCATGATGACCTCTGCCGCCGAAACGCCTTCTTCTTTGTGCACGTCTACTGGAATGCCGCGACCATTGTCGCGCACGGTGATGGACTCATCCGGATGGATGATGATGCTGATGTCGTCGCAGTGACCGGCCAACGCTTCGTCGATGGAGTTGTCGACCACCTCGAAGACCATGTGGTGCAGACCGCTACCATCATCGGTGTCGCCAATGTACATACCGGGACGTTTGCGTACGGCATCCAAACCTTTCAGCACTTTAATGCTGGTCGAGTCGTACGTGTTTTCTTCGCTCATGCCTTCACTCCCGATGGTCGTGGGTCTGGGTGATACGGCCTTGTTCCACGTGGAACAAAGCGACTGGCGTTTCCGTCTGCCAGCCTTCCCTCAATAATTCGTGGTCTACACAGGTAATAAATACCTGGCAGCGTAAGTCTTCCAACAAGCGGCATAACGCGCGGCGGTGTTGCTCGTCGAGTTCGGACGGCAAGTCATCCACCAGATAAATACACTGACCGCGTCGGGCTTGGCTGACCAAATGCCCCTGGGCGATACGCAGTGCGCACACCACCAACTTCTGCTGACCGCGGGACAAGATATCCGCGGCATTATGTGCGCCTAATCTAAGGCGCAGATCAGCCCGTTGGGGGCCTGCCTGGGTATGGCCAATTTGCTGATCCCGTTGCAAGGACGTGGCGAGCACTGCGCTCAGCTCACGTTCTTTATCCCAACCACGGTAGTAGCTCAGCGTCAGTCCTTCGAGATCCAACAACTCACTCAAGGTCTGCTCAAAGACTGGTTTCAAGGCTTTGATATAGGCGCGGCGGTATTCATCTATTTCGTCGCTGGCCAGGCACAGTTCCCGGTCCCAGGCTGCTTGCGAAGCGGCGTCAAGTGTACCATGCCGCAGCCATGAGTTCCGCTGCCGCAGGGCCTTCTGCAGGCGCTGCCAAGTGGCCATGAAACGCGGTTCCACGTGGAACACTCCCCAATCGAGGAACTGCCTGCGGATCTTCGGTGCACCTTCCAGCAGGCGGAAGCTGTCGGGGTTGATCAGCTGCAAAGGCAGAATTTCCGCCAACTGCGCCGCGCTGCGCGCATTTTGCCCATCAATGCGAATTTGAAATTCCCCGCCGCGATCACGGGATATGCCCAGGCTACTGTGTCCGCCTTCAGCCAATTCAACTTGGCCGAATACCGTGCATGCCAACTGCTCGTATTGAATCACCGGCAAAAGACGTGCACTGCGAAAAGAGCGGGCAAGCCCCAGCAAATGAATGGCTTCCAGCACGCTGGTTTTGCCACTGCCGTTGGCGCCGTGGAGGATATTGATGCGGGGGGAGGGGGAGAAGGTCACCGGGTGCAGATTGCGCACCGCGGTGACCGAGACGCGACTAAGGGACATCTAGCTTCTGCTGAGCATGATTACAGGCGCATCGGCATAACTACGTAAGCCGAGTCGTCGTTATCAGATTCTTGCACCAGGGCGCTGCTGTTGGAGTCGGACAGAATCAGGCGAACCTGTTCGGTGGTCATCACGCCCAGCACGTCCAACAAATAGCTCACGTTGAAGCCGATCTCCAGCGAGCCGCCGTTGTAATCAACGCCTACTTCTTCTTCCGCTTCTTCCTGCTCGGGGTTATTCGCCTGAATTTTCAGCTGACCGTTGGCCAGTTGCAGACGGATACCGCGGTACTTTTCGTTCGACAGAATCGCGGTACGGCTGAACGCTTCGCGCAAGGCCTGACGATCGCCGATCACCAGCTTGTCGCCACCTTTAGGCAGCACGCGCTCGTAATCCGGGAACTTGCCGTCGACCAACTTGGAGGTGAAGGTGAATTCGCTGGTAGTGGCGCGAATGTGGTGCTGGCCCAGAACGATGCTGACGTTGCCGTCCGGCTCGGTGAGCAGACGCGCCAACTCGAGGATACCTTTACGCGGGACAATAACTTGGTGGCGATCTGGCTGACCAATATCAGCGCGCATCGAGCACATCGCCAGACGGTGACCGTCGGTGGCCACGGCGCGGATGATGCCTTCAGAGACTTCCAGCAACATACCGTTGAGGTAGTAGCGCACGTCCTGCTGGGCCATGGCGAAGCTGGTGCGCTCGATCAAACGGCGCAGTTTGCTTTGTTCCAGGCTGCAAGTCAGCGAGCCCGGACCTTCTTCGACGGTCGGGAAGTCATTGGCTGGCAAGGTGGACAGCGTAAAGCGACTGCGGCCGGCCTTGACCACCAACTTCTGCTCATCGACCTTGATGTCGATCAGCGCTTCGTTTGGCAAGCTTTTGCAGATGTCCATCAGCTTGCGCGCAGGTACGGTGATCTCGCCCGGCTCTGCAGGCTCTTCCAGCTGTACGCGACCGACCAGCTCGACCTCAAGGTCGGTACCGGTCAAAGACAATTGCTGGCCTTCGACAACCAGCAATACGTTGGAAAGCACCGGCAAGGTCTGTCGGCGCTCGACGACGCCTGCGACCAGTTGCAGGGGTTTCAACAGGGCTTCGCGTTGAATGGTGAAATGCATGGTCTAGTCCCTTGCCTTAATAAGCTGCGCTGGTGTCATCACGTAGTCAGTGTTCGCAGCAGGTTCTTGTAGTCCTCGCGAATATCCGCGTCGGATTCCTTAAGTTCGTTGATCTTGCGGCACGCGTGCAAGACCGTGGTGTGGTCGCGACCGCCAAACACATCACCGATTTCCGGCAGGCTGTGGTTGGTCAGCTCTTTGGAGAGCGCCATCGCCACCTGACGTGGACGTGCCACCGAGCGCGAACGGCGCTTGGACAACAGGTCGGAAATCTTGATTTTGTAGTACTCAGCCACCGTGCGCTGGATGTTATCCACACTCACCAGCTTATCTTGCAGGGCCAGCAAGTCTTTGAGGGATTCGCGGATCAACTCGATGGTGATATCGCGGCCCATAAAGTGCGAATGAGCAATGACCCGCTTGAGCGCGCCTTCGAGCTCACGCACGTTGGAACGAATGCGTTGAGCAATGAAGAAAGCCGCATCGTGTGGCAGATCAACTTTCGCCTGGTCTGCCTTTTTCATCAGGATCGCGACGCGGGTTTCCAGCTCTGGCGGTTCTACCGCAACGGTCAGGCCCCAGCCGAAGCGCGACTTCAAACGTTCTTCCAGGCCTTCGATTTCCTTCGGGTAACGGTCGCTGGTCAAGATGACCTGCTGACCGCCCTCGAGCAAGGCGTTGAAGGTGTGGAAAAACTCTTCCTGAGAACGTTCCTTGCGGGCGAAAAATTGAATGTCATCGATCAGCAACGCATCAACCGAGCGGTAGAACCGCTTGAACTCGTTGATTGCGTTGAGCTGCAAGGCCTTGACCATATCAGCGACGAAACGCTCCGAGTGCAGGTACACAACCTTGGCATTCGGGTTCTTCTTTAATAGGTGATTACCCACAGCGTGCATCAAGTGGGTTTTACCCAAGCCGACGCCACCATAAAGGAAGAGCGGGTTGTAACCATGCTTGGGGTTGTCGGCGACCTGCCAGGCGGCCGCGCGGGCCAACTGGTTGGATTTACCTTCGACGAAGTTTTCAAAGGTGAACGTACGGTTCAGGTAGCTGGTGTGCTTGAGCGCACCTTCTACCTGCACGGTGCGCTGTTCGGCGCGTACCGGTGCTTGCTGCGAGCTGGCGCCGGCCATTGGGTCGAAGCTGTCGCGGGACGGTTCTTCATTTATAGGCGCGTTTTTCTGCGCCGATGATTTCGAAGGCGTCTGGGCAACGGGTGCTGGCGAGTTATTAACAGGCGCGGCTGCGGCCTGAGCCTGCGAGGCGCTCGCTGCCAACGGTGCATTCGGCGCGGCACGCGGGGCAGAGCTACGTTTGCTGCCTATTAATAGGGAGAGTACGGGCGCGAGGCCATTGCCGTGTTCGTCGAGCAATTCGAGAACGCGGCTCAGGTACTTCTCATTAACCCAATCGAGAACAAAACGATTCGGCGCGTAGACGCGCAACTCGTCGCCTTCGGCTTCGACCTGTAGCGGACGGATCCAGGTGTTGAATTGCTGGGCAGGCAGCTCTTCGCGCAAAAGCTCCACGCACTGCTGCCAAAGTTCCACTGACACGGATATCCCCTAAGTTGAAAGCCGGTGAGGCAAAAACAGCCGCCATTGTAGCGGCCAGCCGCCCACTTATCCACATGTAGGTTGCTCACAGGGCACCCAAAATCAATGCGTTAAGCGCAAAAAAGCCGACCAATGGTCTGTGCATAAGCTCTGTGGATAAGCGCACCTAAGCTCGTTGTACAAGTGGGGTCGAAAGTCTGTGGGTAACTGGCCTGTGGATAACAACCCATTCCACGCACAGGTTATCCGACAGCGCAGCACAGGCAGAGCACCGTTTCTCCCCCTAGTTGTCATTCTCTGTACATCAGGTGGAATATGGGCTCAGAGCAGTTATCCACAGAGGATCGCCTCCCTAGCTTTTATAAGCTTTACAGAAAAGCTTTAAATAACTTCCTTCTTTATTTTTATATCTATGGCATTGCTCGTGAAAGCCGGGCGAGCCGAAAAGGCCCAATCGCCTGCAGAGATCTAATTAAAGGAAAAGCTGGTTGGAAATTGACCTAGAGGCTTGCTTTCTCTAGAATCGCCGGTCTCTTAAAACGGGGGCCATTCCGGCCCGTTGTGGACGAACCAGGTAACAACGCCATGAAACGTACTTTCCAACCAAGCACCATCAAACGCGCCCGTACTCACGGCTTCCGTGCTCGCATGGCCACCAAGAACGGCCGTGCTGTCCTGTCGCGTCGCCGCGCCAAAGGTCGTGCGCGTCTGGCAGTTTGATAATCCGGTACTGGTGGTGAGTCAGGACTTCAGTCGGGAAAAGCGTCTGCTAACCCCCCGGCATTTCAAGGCAGTCTTTGACTCCCCCACCGGCAAGGTTCCGGGGAAAAATCTCCTGCTCCTTGCGCGTAACAACGATCTGGATCACCCCCGCCTCGGGTTGGTGATCGGCAAGAAGAGCGTAAAGCTCTCCGTTGAGCGCAATCGCCTCAAGCGTCTGATGCGCGAATCGTTTCGCCTCCACCAGGAAACTCTGGTTGGTTGGGATATTGTTATCGTCGCGCGCAAAGGCTTGGGGGATGTAGAAAACCCCGAATTGATTCAGCATTTCGGCAAGCTCTGGAAACGTTTGGCGCGTACCAACAAGCCAGCACCAGCAGTCAGCACCGAAACTGTAGGGGTAGACAGCACCAATGCGTAAACTGGCCCTCGTTCCGATCCAGTTTTACCGTTATGCCATTAGTCCTCTGATGGCCGACCACTGTCGTTTCTACCCCAGTTGTTCCTGCTACGCGTTAGAGGCCATAGAAAATCATGGTCTTCTGCGCGGTGGCTGGCTGGCCTTTCGTCGTTTAGGCCGCTGTCATCCGTGGAATCCCGGTGGTTTTGACCCGGTTCCACCTATCCCTACCTCCCGTTCTTCTTCGATGGCCGAGTAATCATGGATATTAAACGCACGATCCTGATCGTCGCCCTGGCAATCGTGTCCTACGTCATGGTTCTTAAGTGGAACCAGGACTACGGCCAGGCTGCCCTGCCGACTCAGAATGTTGCTGCCAATCAGGCTGCGCCGGCTATTCCGGACACCCCGTTGGGTAACAATGCGTCCGCGAGTGCCGATGTTCCCAGCGCGAATGGCGAGACAAGCGCCCCTCTAGAAACGCCAGTGGTCACCAACAAAGACCTCATCCACGTGAAAACGGATGTGCTCGACCTGGCTATCGACCCACAAGGTGGTGATATCGCGCAGTTGAAACTGCCGCTGTATCCACGTCGCCAAGACCATCCAGATGTGCCGTTCCAACTGTTCGACAACGGTGGTGAACGCACTTATCTGGCACAAAGCGGCCTGACCGGCACTGACGGTCCGGATGCTCGTGCTACCGGTCGTCCGGTTTATTCGACCGAACAGAAGACTTATCAACTGGCTGACGGCCAGAACCAGTTGAACGTTGACCTGAAATTCAGTCAGGACGGCGTCAACTACATCAAACGTTTCAGCTTTACCCGCGGTTTGTACGATCTGAAAGTCACTTATCTGATCGACAACGAAAGCGCCAAGCCATGGAGCGGCAACCTGTTTGCCCAGCTCAAGCGTGACAACAGCGCCGACCCATCTTCCAGCACTGCCACCGGCACCGCGACTTACCTGGGCGCTGCCCTGTGGACAAGTAGCGAGCCGTACAAAAAAGTGTCGATGAAAGATATCGACAAGGGCGCGTTGAAAGAAACTGTACAAGGCGGCTGGGTTGCCTGGTTGCAACACTACTTTGTGACCGCATGGATCCCGAACAAGGGTGAAGCCAACCTGGTTCAAACCCGCAAAGACAGCCAAGGCAACTACATCATTGGTTTTACTGGCCCGGCGTTGACCGTCGCACCAGGTGCCAAGGCTGAAACCAGCGCCACGCTGTATGCCGGCCCGAAAAGCCAGGCTGTGCTGAAAGAGTTGTCCCCAGGTCTGGAACTGACTGTGGATTACGGGATTCTGTGGTTCATTGCCCAGCCAATTTTCTGGCTGCTGCAACATATCCACAGCATCGTCGGTAACTGGGGTTTCTCGATCATCTTGCTGACCATGCTGATCAAGGGGATCTTCTTCCCTCTGTCGGCCGCCAGCTACAAGTCGATGGCACGTATGCGTGCCGTGGCCCCGAAACTGGCCGCTCTGAAAGAGCAACATGGCGATGACCGGCAGAAAATGTCGCAAGCCATGATGGAGCTGTACAAGAAAGAGAAGATCAACCCGCTGGGTGGTTGCTTGCCGATTCTGGTGCAGATGCCGGTATTCCTGTCGCTTTACTGGGTACTCCTGGAAAGCGTGGAAATGCGCCAGGCTCCGTTCATGCTGTGGATAACTGACCTGTCGATCAAAGACCCGTTCTTTATCCTGCCGATCATCATGGGCGCGACCATGTTCATCCAGCAGCGCTTGAACCCGACTCCGCCGGATCCGATGCAGGCCAAAGTGATGAAAATGATGCCAATCATCTTCACCTTCTTCTTCCTGTGGTTCCCTGCTGGTCTGGTGCTGTACTGGGTCGTCAACAACTGCCTGTCGATCTCTCAACAGTGGTACATCACACGTAAAATCGAAGCGGCTACCAAAAAAGCTGCGGCGTAATTTACTCTGTGGATAACCACTCAAGACGCCCCCTAGTGGGGCGTTTTGCTTTCCGTCACTTTTGTTCTGGAACCTGCTGATGAGCGCTCCTCGTGAAACCATCGCTGCTGTCGCTACCGCTCAAGGTCGCGGCGGCGTCGGTATCGTTCGAATTTCCGGGCCGCTCGCCGGTTATGCGGCCCAGGCCATCAGCGGCCGCGAGTTGAAACCGCGCTACGCCCACTACGGCCCTTTTCTGGACGCCGATGCAACCGTACTGGATGAAGGCCTGGCGCTGTATTTTCCCGGCCCCAACTCGTTCACCGGCGAAGACGTGCTTGAATTGCAGGGGCACGGTGGTCCAGTCGTGCTGGATATGCTGCTGCAGCGCTGCCTGCAATTGGGTTGCCGCCTGGCGCGTCCGGGGGAGTTCAGCGAACGGGCTTTCCTCAATGACAAACTTGATTTGGCCCAGGCTGAAGCCATTGCCGATTTGATCGAGGCGAGTTCTGCACAGGCCGCGCGCAACGCATTGCGCTCATTGCAGGGCGCCTTTTCGCTGCGTGTGCATAACCTGACCGAGCAGTTGATCAGCCTGCGTATCTACGTCGAGGCAGCAATTGATTTTCCGGAAGAAGAAATCGACTTCCTCGCCGATGGGCACGTTCTGGCCATGCTCGACAAGGTCCGCGATGAGTTATCCACAGTGCTGCGCGAAGCCGGGCAGGGCGCTCTACTGCGCGATGGCATGACCGTGGTGATCGCTGGACGGCCGAATGCCGGCAAGTCGAGCCTGCTCAATGCCCTGGCAGGTCGCGAGGCGGCCATTGTTACCGAGATCGCCGGCACCACCCGCGATATCTTGCGCGAACATATCCACATTGATGGCATGCCCTTGCACGTGGTCGACACCGCAGGTTTGCGCGACACCGACGACCAGGTCGAAAAGATTGGTGTAGAGCGCGCACTCAAGGCCATCGGCGAAGCGGATCGAGTGCTGCTGGTGGTGGATGCCACCGCGCCAGAGGCTGTGGATCCTTTTGCCTTGTGGCCGGAATTTCTCGAGCAACGGCCGGACCCGGCCAAGGTCACCTTGATTCGCAACAAGGCCGACCTGACCGGCGAAGCTATTGCCATGGAAACCAGCGAGGATGGCCATGTCACCATCAGCCTGAGTGCGAAGTCGGCCGGCGATGGCCTGGAGCTGCTGCGCGACCACCTCAAAGCCTGCATGGGCTATGAGCAAACCTCGGAAAGCAGCTTCAGTGCACGTCGCAGGCATCTGGAGGCGTTGCGCCATGCCAGCGCGGCGCTGGAGCACGGTCGGGCGCAGCTGACCTTGGCGGGGGCAGGGGAGCTGCTGGCTGAGGATTTACGTCAGGCACAACAGCTGCTGGGCGAGATCACTGGCGCATTCAGTTCGGACGATCTGCTGGGACGGATTTTTTCCAGTTTCTGCATCGGCAAATAGCCCCGTTATCCACACATCCCATGGGAACCGGCTTGCCGGCAACAATGCCCTGAAGAACGCCTGAGTTCTTCAGGGCTACTGTGCGCCTTTACCAGTTATAGGAAACCGTCCCAAGCAGTGTCCGACTGTCGCCCCAGTAGCAGCGGCCTGCATCGTTGCAACCGGATACATATTCTTTGTCGAACAGATTCTTCGCGTTCAGATCCACCGACCAGTGTTTGTCGAGCTGATAACCAATCGCGGCATCCACCAACGTCACGCTTCCGGCATCCAATTTCCCGTACAGCGTCGGCGCTGTGTAGGCAAAAGTGCTATCGAAGTAGCGCACCCCGCCACCCAGGGACAAGCCCTTGAGCTGGCCATCCAGAAAGCGGTACTTGCCCCACACCGACGCCTGGTTACGTGGCACCCCGGTCATCTGACGCCCTTCGACCAGTGAAGTCGCGGAATCCTTGGTAATCCTTGCATCGGTATAGGTGTAGGCCGCGGTGACGTTCAAGTTCGGCGTAAGGTTGCTGTTGATTTCCACCTCCGCACCTTTGGCGCGGCTTTCGCCCACTTGGCGATAGCTGTTGGTGGTGGCATCGAGGTAGGTGTCATCCTGCTTGCGCAGGTCATACACCGACAGCGTCATGGCGGTGTCCCAGCCAATCGGCTCGTACTTCACACCCACTTCGTACTGGCTGCTGGTGATCGGCTTTAGCGGCGAACCCGCGTTGGAAATCTGCTGCACCGGGACGAAGGCGGTGGAATAGCTGACATACGGCGTCAGGCCGTTGTCGAACTGGTACATCACTCCACCCTGATACGTGAACTTCTTGTCGTCGGAGCCTGTGTTGCTGGCTTTGTTCACCTTGTCGCGAAAATCACTGTCCACCCAATCCTGGCGACCGCCGAGCAGGAACAACCAGTGGTCGTATTTGCTTTGGACCTGTGCATAAACGCCTTTCATCTGCTGTTCGAGCAGGGTGTTCTGTACCGCGATTGGGGTGAGCGGGTCACGCAGGTAGACCGGGTTATACACATTGATGGTGCCGGCGAAGCCCGCATCCCAGTCCTGATTGAACGAGGTGCGGTCGTAGCTGGCGCCAACCAGCAGGGTATTTTCCAGGTCACCCACCTGAAATTTGCCTTCGAGCTGGTTATCCAGGGAATACACCATCGACTTGTTGTAGCGGTCGTAGGCGGTCATGTTCAGCTGGGTGCCAAAGCCGCGATTGTTCAGCGCGCCGGGCCAGGTTTCATGACGGTTGATGCGCGACTGCATGTAGCGCGAGTTCTGTCGGAACTGCCAATCGTCATTGAAACTGTGGCTGAACTCGTAACCGGCGCTCCAGGCTTCGCGTTCGAACGTGTTCCAGTCCGGGTCGCCGAGCATGGTGTGTTTGGACAGCTTGCCGTTAGGGTTTGTCAGTAAAGTGCCGGCCGCGGGCAGGCCCAGTTCTAGATTGGTGTGGTCCTTCTGATAGTTGGTCAGCAGCGTCAGCGTGTTGTAGTCATCAAAGTTCAAGGTCAGCGATGGCGCGATGTACAGGCGATCATCGGGCACGTGGTCGGTCTGAGTGTCGGATTTTCGACCCAACATGACCACGCGGCCCAGGACGTTGTCACTGTCATTGAGTGGCCCTGAGATATCCACACCCAGCTGGCGCCGATTGTTGGAGCCGTAACCCAATTGCACTTCGCCTTGGGGCGTGGCGGTGGGGTGTTTGCTGACCAGGTTGACCAACCCGCCGGGCGCGTTTTCCCCATAGAGCAGTGAAGAAGGGCCGCGGAAAATCTCTACGCGCTCCAGGCCATAGGGTTCACTGGTGGTGTCATACCGATTGCCCTGCACACGTAGGCCATCGCGCAACAGGCCGTAGCCATAATCCGTGGCGTTGAAACCACGAATGAAAAACAGGTCGCCCGCAAGGCTATCACCGGCCGCAAACGGTGGCGCGAAGATCCCCGGCACATACCCCAGCACCTCCGTCAGCGTCTGCGACTTCTGGTCCTTGATGCGTTGGCCTGTGACCACCGATACCGAGCGCGGGGTTTCCGACAGTGCCGTGCTGGTTTTGGTACCGACGCGGCTGTTTTGCGCCTTATAGCCAACATCACCGGCAATGTCCTGATTGAAACCGGCCTGTTGATAAGTGCTAACGGTGGTGGGGGCGAGGGTCAACAGCCCATCTTGCGAGGCCTGAAGTACATAGCTTCCGGGCGCCTGCGTTACAGCTTGTAACCCCGAGTTTTGCAGCAATAGCGCAAAGCCTTGATCCACCGAATAGTCACCTTCCAGGCCCGGCGTATTCAAGCGCGCAGTCTGCTGGGGTGAGAAGGACAGGATCACGTTGGCCTTGGCGGCAAATTGGCTTAACGCTGCATCGAGGGGCCCCGCGGCAATGGTGTAATGCGTGGCACTGGCTGCCAGGGCGCCTGTGGACAAAAAGGCACCGGCGGTGGCGGCCGAGGACAGCAGTAAACCGTAGGTCATGCCGTGGTAACAGAGTCGCTGGCGGAGTTTGGTGGGAAGGCGCATAGGTAGATAAGCCCTGAAGGTAGCGTCGTGATTACCTGTAGGGCCGGGCCAGGTAAAAAAAAGATAACCCCCCTGTGGATTATTTTTTGCGCTCAAGCAACGCGCGTCACCGAAACCCAATAGCGGGTGAAATATTTCACCTGGATCGGCAGCGTAGCTTGCAGGTTAGCCAGCACTGCATCGGTAGCGTCGAGGCGGAACGTGCCAGAAACTCGCAGGTGCGCCGAGGCGGGATCGCACTGCAGAACACCTGAGCGATAGCGTGCCAGGTCGTCGATTAGATCCCCAAGTCGCGCATCCAGGACGATCACTTGGCCATCGACCCAAGCCGCTTGGGTTCGGCGATAGGCGTGGTTGGGGCCGACATTCTCCCGGTCGAAGTCAACGCTTTCGCCGGCCGCCAGCAGCCGAGTGCGATCAGGTTGGTCGGCAGGCGAGACGCTCACCCGGTCTTCCAGTACCCCAACTCGCGTCGAATCCGCCAGTTGGCGCACGGTAAACCAGGTTCCCAATGCCTGAACTCGGCCCTGGCGGGTTTCAACATAAAAGGGCGTCTGCCCACCCTGCTTTCCGGTGTGGATAAGCACTTCGCCTTCGCGCAGGCGGATCAAACGCTGGCGCCCGTCAAACACCACATCAATGGCGGTGCCGGTATTGAGGTCTATTTGAGTGCCATCGGCCAGTTCGATCCGGCGCCGTTCGCCGATGTGCGTGCGGTAGTCCGCCCACACGTTGCCCAGGGAAGGCGCGTGTTGAACATTCCAGCCCAGGTAGCCGGTGCCGCCGAGCACCAGCATCCACTTGAGTACCTGCCGTCGTTGCTGCGTGGCCGATAAGGCGCGACGGGTAAGATCCTGAGGCAGGGTGCCCAGGCTGCGTTGCAGCTGTTCCATCTGTTTCCACGCGGCCAAGTGTGCCGGGTCGTCATTGAGCCATTGTTGCCAGGCACAGTGTTCAGCAGGCGTTGGCGGCTGTGACTGAAACTGCACATACCAAGTGGCAGCGGCTTCGAAGACCTTTCGATCCGGGGCAACCATTACAGGCTAGCCATGATCAGTGAACACTCGGTAAGCGCGCGGATCATGTGTTTCTTCACAGTGGTCAGGGACACCTGCAACTGGTCGGCGATCTGTTGATAAGTCAGGCCTTCGATCTGCGACAGCATGAAAATGCGCCGGGCCCGATCGCCCAGATCAGCCAGAGCTTTATCCACAGCTACTAGCGTTTCAATGATGATGGCCTTGTCTTCTTCACTGATGGCGACAGCTTCAGGGTGATCGGCCAGCGACTGTTGATAAGCGCGTTCAATCGCATGCCGGCGATAACGATCAATAACCAAGCCCCTGGCAATGGTTGCCAGGTAATCCCTGGGTTCGAGGATCTGCGCCGCATTGCGCCCGCCCAAAATACGCACGAAAGTATCGTGTGCCACATCGGCCGCATCGCAAGCGTTATGCAATTTACCGTTGAGCCATCCCTGCAGCCACGAATGGTGATGCTCATAGATGTGCTGGACTGCAGCCGTGTGTGAAGGTGGCATAGGGCGCGTTAAGGCAGGTTAATGATAATCGCTATTATTAACTGCGCCGTCTGTTTCTCACAATAGCTCTCTTTTTTCAGCATTCCTCACTGGGTTCAAAAAACGCGGTGGCTTCGCCGTGGGTGAAACACGCGGTTTCTGTGGATTAAGCCCTGTGAATAACCGCCCCTGTGCCCAGTTGATAACAGGGCTTGAAACCTGAGTAAAAACCCCCTTGTGGATAACCACCTGTTTAATCCACAGGCTTAAAGCACTTATCCAATGGCCTCATTGCCACATGACCACAGACTTTTGAATCTCTGTACATAAAGTAAATCAAGGCCTGTAGAGATCTATCCACAGAAAGTAGGCTCAGTAGAAATAAACATAAAAACAAAGATCTTATAAATTTCTCTCTTTTAATTTCTATTGTCTGTGATTCATCCACAGCTGGTTAAATTTTGTGCAAAGGGTTCTTTAGGAAGGGCTAAGTCCCTATACTTGCCGCCAAAGCTCTAAAACTCTTTCAACAATCAATTCCTGATTACCTACATAAGCAGGCACGAGGTGCGTGGTGGATTTCCCTTCCCGTTTTGAAGTGATCGTCATCGGCGGCGGTCATGCCGGTACCGAGGCAGCACTGGCCTCAGCACGCATGGGCGTAAAAACCCTGTTGCTGACGCACAACGTGGAAACCCTCGGTGCCATGAGTTGCAACCCCGCCATTGGTGGGATCGGCAAAAGCCATCTGGTCAAGGAAATCGATGCCCTTGGCGGTGTGATGGCCATGGCTACCGACAAAGGTGGCATTCAATTTCGCGTGCTCAACAGCCGCAAAGGCCCAGCCGTTCGGGCTACCCGGGCACAAGCTGACCGCATCCTCTACAAGGCCGCGGTACGTGAAACCCTGGAAAACCAGCCGAACTTGTGGATATTTCAGCAAGCAGCGGATGACCTGATCGTCGAACAAGACCAGGTACGCGGTGTTGTCACCCAAATGGGTCTGCGTTTCTTCGCAGAATCCGTGGTGTTGACCACCGGTACTTTCCTCGGCGGACTTATCCACATTGGCATGCAGAATTATTCGGGCGGTCGCGCCGGTGATCCGCCGTCGATTGCCCTGGCAAAACGCCTGCGTGAATTGCCGTTGCGTGTCGGCCGCTTGAAAACCGGGACCCCGCCGCGTATCGACGGGCGTTCTGTGGATTTCTCGGTGATGACCGAACAAGCCGGCGATACACCAATCCCGGTGATGTCGTTCATGGGCTCCAAGGAACAGCACCCAAAACAGGTCAGTTGCTGGATTACCCACACCAACGCCCGCACCCACGAAATCATTGCCGCGAACCTCGACCGTTCGCCGATGTATTCAGGTGTGATCGAAGGCATTGGCCCGCGTTATTGCCCTTCGATTGAAGACAAGATTCACCGCTTTGCCGACAAGGAAAGCCACCAGGTCTTTATCGAGCCCGAAGGCTTGACCACTCACGAGCTGTACCCGAACGGGATTTCCACGTCGTTACCGTTCGACGTGCAAATCCAGATCGTGCAATCGATTCGCGGCATGGAAAACGCACACATCGTGCGTCCGGGCTACGCCATCGAGTACGACTACTTCGACCCGCGTGACCTGAAATACAGCCTCGAAACCAAAGTGATCGGCGGCCTGTTCTTCGCCGGGCAAATCAACGGCACCACCGGTTACGAAGAAGCCGGCGCCCAGGGTTTGCTGGCCGGAACCAACGCGGCACTGCGTGCACAAGGCAAAGACAGCTGGTGCCCGCGCCGCGACGAGGCGTACATCGGTGTGTTGGTCGACGACCTGATTACTCTCGGGACTCAGGAA
This sequence comes from Pseudomonas sp. MF6747, assembly GCF_963890955.1. NCBI lineage: Bacteria > Pseudomonadati > Pseudomonadota > Gammaproteobacteria > Pseudomonadales > Pseudomonadaceae > Pseudomonas > Pseudomonas sp. MF6747. The sequence goes on along the minus strand of NZ_CAWPSZ010000053.1, from coordinate 177,480 downwards.
CCGTACCGGATGTTTACGTCCCGGGCCGAATATCGCCTGATCCTGCGCGAAGACAACGCCGACCTGCGCCTGACCGAAAAAGGTCGCGAACTGGGTTTGGTCGACGACGCACGCTGGGCCGCCTTCTGCAAAAAACGCGAAAGCATCACACTGGAAGAGCAGCGCCTGAAAAGTACCTGGGTTCGCCCCGGCACCGAGCAAGGCGACGCGATTGCCGAAAAATTCGGCACGCCGCTGACCCACGAATACAACTTGCTGAACCTGCTGTCCCGTCCGGAAATCGACTACGCTGGCCTGGTCGAAGTGACCGGTCACGGTGCCGAAGACCCACAGGTCGCCGAGCAGGTTGAAATCAAGACCAAATACGCCGGTTACATTGACCGCCAACAGGACGAGATCGCTCGCTTGCGCGCCAGTGAAGACACCAAGCTGCCTGTGGACATCGACTACACCGGGATTTCCGGGCTGTCGAAAGAAATCCAAAGCAAGCTGGGGACAACTCGGCCGGAAACACTCGGCCAAGCTTCACGTATCCCTGGCGTCACGCCGGCAGCCATTTCGCTGTTGATGATTCATTTGAAAAAACGCGGCGCGGGCCGTCAGTTGGAGCAAAGCGCTTGAGTTCGTTGGTCACCTCGCAACACGCCGAAGAGTTATCCACAGGTGCACGCCAGTTGGGCGTGGACCTGACCGATGCACAGCACGACTTGCTGTTGGGCTATCTGGCCCTGTTGATCAAATGGAACAAGGCTTACAACCTCACAGCGGTGCGCGACCCGGACGAAATGGTCTCGCGTCACCTGCTCGACAGCCTGAGCGTGATGCCGTTTATCGAAAACGGCCGGTGGTTGGACGTTGGCAGCGGCGGCGGCATGCCTGGCATTCCGCTGGCCATCCTGTTTCCAGAGTCACAAGTGACGTGCCTGGACAGCAACGGCAAGAAAACCCGCTTCCTTACCCAGGTCAAACTCGAACTCAAGCTGGATAACCTGAATGTTATCCACAGTCGCGTCGAAGCCTTCGTGCCTGAACAGCCTTTCAACGGGATTGTTTCCCGGGCGTTCAGCAGCATGGAGAACTTCAGCAACTGGACCCGCCACTTAGGCGACCGCGACACCCGTTGGCTGGCAATGAAGGGCGTTCATCCAAGCGACGAGCTGTTAGCATTGCCGGCAGACTTCCACCTCGATAGCGAACACGCCTTGGCCGTACCCGGTTGCCAAGGCCAACGCCATCTGCTGATACTGCGCCGCACGGCATGATTGGGAACACAAGCAAGAATGGCTAAGGTATTCGCGATAGCGAACCAGAAAGGTGGCGTGGGCAAAACCACCACCTGCATCAACCTCGCAGCATCCCTGGTCGCTACCAAGCGCCGGGTGCTGTTGATCGATCTCGATCCACAGGGCAACGCCACCATGGGTAGCGGTGTGGATAAACACGGCCTGGAAAACTCGGTCTACGACTTGCTGATTGGCGAGTGTGACCTGGCCCAGGCTATGCACTATTCCGAGCACGGTGGTTACCAACTGCTGCCGGCCAACCGCGATTTGACCGCGGCCGAAGTGGTGCTGCTGGAAATGCAGATGAAAGAAAGCCGTCTGCGCAGCGCCCTGGCGCCGATCCGCGAGAACTACGATTACATTTTGATCGACTGCCCACCGTCGCTGTCGATGCTGACGTTGAACGCCTTGGTGGCAGCCGATGGGGTGATTATCCCCATGCAGTGCGAGTACTTCGCACTCGAAGGCTTGAGCGACCTTGTGGATAACATCAAGCGTATTGCCGAGTTGCTTAACCCGAACCTGCAAATCGAAGGCCTGTTGCGGACCATGTACGATCCGCGCCTGAGCCTGATGAATGATGTGTCGGCGCAGCTCAAAGAGCACTTTGGCGATCAGCTTTACGACACGGTGATCCCACGTAACATCCGTTTGGCCGAAGCGCCAAGCTATGGCATGCCCGCGCTGGCGTACGACAAGTCATCCCGCGGCGCCATTGCCTACCTGGCACTGGCCGGCGAGATGGTTCGCCGTCAACGCCGCAACTCACGCACCGCTGCAGCCCAGCCAACTTAAGGAATCCCCATGGCCGTCAAGAAACGAGGTCTCGGACGTGGACTGGATGCACTGCTGAGTGGTCCGACTGTCACTTCGCTTGAAGAACAAGCGGTGCAGGCCGACGAGCGCGAGCTGCAGCACCTGCCGCTGGACCTGATCCAGCGCGGCAAATACCAGCCGCGCCGGGACATGGATCCCCAGGCGCTGGAGGAACTGGCCAATTCGATCAAAGCCCAAGGCGTGATGCAGCCGATCGTGGTGCGCCCGATTGGCGGCGGTCGCTTTGAAATCATCGCGGGTGAACGCCGCTGGCGCGCCAGCCAACAGGCGGGCAAGGACACCATCCCGGCGATGGTGCGCGATGTGCCGGACGAAACTGCGATCGCCATGGCGTTGATCGAAAACATCCAGCGTGAAGACCTCAATCCCATTGAGGAAGCGATCGCCCTGCAGCGCTTGCAACAGGAATTCAAACTGACGCAGCAGGAAGTCGCGGATGCGGTGGGCAAGTCCCGTGTGACCGTGTCCAACTTGTTGCGCCTGATTGCGCTGCCGGAAGTCATCAAGACCATGCTGTCCCACGGCGACCTGGAAATGGGTCACGCCCGTGCTTTGCTCGGTTTGCCGGAAAATCAACAGGTTGAAGGGGCGCGACACGTTGTCGCACGCGGCCTCACCGTTCGTCAGACTGAGGCGTTGGTTCGCCAGTGGCTCAGCGGTAAACCTGCACCGGTCGAAACGGCCAAACCTGATCCGGATATTGCGCGCCTCGAGCAGCGCCTGGCCGAGCGGCTGGGCTCTGCGGTGCAAATCCGGCATGGCAAGAAAGGCAAAGGGCAATTGGTCATCGGGTATAACTCACTCGATGAGCTTCAGGGCGTCCTTGCCCACATCCGCTGAAACATTTGCTTATGTAGCGCGCGATCGGAAAACACTACCCGACAGTTGAATAGGGGCTGAACCGCCCCTATACTCTGCGCGCATTTTGTCGGCACAAATTATGCCAAGTTATTGATTCTCGGCAGCCGACCATTGAGGAGCAAGAGTGATGGAAACCCGCACGCCAAACACGTTGCCGTTCCATCGCTTGGCCGTTTTCCCGGTTTTATTGGCTCAATTTGTCATTTTGCTGATCGCCGCATTGGCGCTTTGGTATTGGCATGGAGTCGTAGCCGGATATTCAGGACTCTGCGGAGGCCTGATAGCCTTGCTGCCCAATATGTATTTTGCTCACAGGGCCTTTCGGTTTTCCGGCGCCCGAGCAGCCCAGGCTATCGTCCGGTCTTTTTATGCCGGCGAAGCAGGGAAACTGATTTTGACGGCAGTGCTGTTTGCACTGACCTTTGCAGGTGTGAAGCCATTGGCGCCGCTGGCTGTATTCGGCGTCTTCGTGTTGACCCAACTGGTCAGCTGGTTCGCTCCCCTGCTAATGAAAACAAGACTTTCGAAACCTTAGGGCGTTTGAGGCAACCATGGCAGAAACAACCGCTTCGGGCTATATCCAGCACCACTTGCAGAACCTGACCTTCGGTCAGCTTCCCAACGGCGGCTGGGGCTTCGCCCACACCGCAGCAGAAGCCAAAGAAATGGGCTTCTGGGCATTCCACCTGGATACTCTGGGTTGGTCTGTCGCATTGGGTCTGATCTTCGTCCTGATTTTCCGCATGGCGGCAAAGAAGGCGACTTCCGGTCAGCCGGGTGCTTTGCAGAACTTCGTTGAAGTATTGGTCGAATTCGTCGATGGCAGCGTGAAAGACAGCTTCCATGGCCGTAGCCCAGTGATTGCACCGCTGGCACTGACCATCTTCGTCTGGGTGTTCCTGATGAACGCCGTCGACCTGATTCCGGTCGACTGGATTCCTCAGCTGGCCATCCTGATCACCGGCGATCACCACATTCCATTCCGTGCGGTTTCCACCACGGACCCTAACGCCACCCTGGGCATGGCCCTGTCGGTGTTTGCGTTGATCATTTTCTACAGCATCAAGGTCAAGGGCATCGGCGGCTTCATCGGCGAACTGACCCTGCACCCGTTCGGCAGCAAGAACATCTTTGTTCAAGCCCTGCTGATCCCGGTGAACTTCCTGCTGGAGTTCGTAACGCTGGTCGCCAAGCCGATTTCCCTGGCCCTGCGACTGTTCGGCAACATGTATGCCGGCGAGCTGGTGTTTATTCTGATCGCTGTGATGTTCGGCAGTGGTCTGCTCTGGCTTAGCGGCCTGGGCGTAGTTCTGCAGTGGGCGTGGGCTGTGTTCCACATCCTGATCATTACCCTGCAGGCCTTCATCTTCATGATGCTGACCATCGTCTACTTGTCGATGGCGCACGAAGAGAACCATTAAGACCAGTCTCGACTAGTCTGATGTCCTTCCCGGTAACACGGGAAGGTGGGCCCTACCGGGCTATGAAACGATTTGTTTTACCGCTTTAAAATCTAAAAAACCTAAACCATACGACGTAAAAGTCGGGAGGAAAGATGGAAACTGTAGTTGGTCTAACCGCTATCGCTGTTGCACTGTTGATCGGCCTGGGCGCCCTGGGTACTGCCATTGGTTTCGGCCTGCTGGGCGGCAAATTCCTGGAAGGCGCAGCGCGTCAGCCAGAAATGGTTCCAATGCTGCAAGTTAAAATGTTCATCGTCGCCGGCCTGCTCGACGCCGTGACCATGATCGGCGTTGGTATCGCTCTGTTCTTCACCTTCGCGAACCCTTTCGTTGGTCAACTCGCTGGCTAATCACTCGAATTTTTCGAGTTGATTGGGGTGATGGACAACGAATGAGCGAGGTGTTGGCGTGAACATTAATGCAACCCTGATTGGCCAATCCGTTGCGTTCTTCATTTTTGTAGTGTTTTGCATGAAGTTCGTGTGGCCTCCGGTCATCGCGGCTTTGCACGAACGTCAGAAGAAGATCGCAGACGGCTTGGACGCTGCCACCCGTGCAGCTCGCGACCTGGAGTTGGCCCAAGAGAAAGCGGGTCATCAACTGCGCGAAGCTAAAGCACAGGCAGCTGAAATCATTGAGCAAGCCAAGAAACGCGGTAACCAGATCGTCGAAGAGGCTGTTGATAAAGCCCGCGTCGAAGCTGACCGTGTGAAGGCTTCGGCTCATGCCGAGATCGAACAGGAACTGAACGGCGTCAAAGACGCGCTGCGTGCCCAACTGGGTGCTCTGGCGGTCGACGGTGCTGAGAAGATCCTCGGTGCCACAATCGATCAAAACGCGCACGCGGAGCTGGTTAACAAACTGGCTGCTGAAATTTAAGCGAGGGCGATCATGGCAGAACTGACCACGTTGGCCCGACCTTACGCTAAGGCAGCCTTCGAGCACGCCCAGGCCCACCAGCAGCTGGCCTCTTGGTCAGCCATGCTCGGCCTGGCTGCAGCAGTGTCGCAAGACGACACCATGCAGCGCGTGCTCAAGGCCCCGCGCCTGACGAGCGCAGACAAGGCCGCCACTTTTATTGAAGTGTGCGGCGACAAGTTTGATGTGAAAGTGCAGAACTTCATCCACGTCGTTGCCGAAAACGACCGTCTCTCGCTATTGCCGGAGATCGCCGCTCTGTTCGACCTGTACAAGGCCGACGCAGAGAAGTCGGTAGACGTTGAAGTGACCAGTGCTTTTGCATTGAACCAAGAACAGCAAGACAAACTCGCCAAGGTTCTCAGTGCACGACTCAATCGGGAAGTGCGCCTGCAAGCGTCGGAGGACGCATCCCTGATTGGGGGTGTTGTTATCCGTGCCGGCGACCTGGTTATCGATGGCTCGATTCGCGGCAAAATCGCGAAACTTGCCGAAGCATTGAAATCTTGAGTTTGAAGGGGCAGCAGAGCAATGCAGCAACTCAATCCTTCCGAAATAAGTGAAATTATCAAGGGCCGCATCGACAAGCTCGATGTGACCTCCCAAGCCCGTAACGAAGGCACTGTCGTCAGCGTATCTGACGGCATCGTGCGGATTCACGGTCTGGCCGACGTAATGTACGGCGAGATGATCGAGTTTCCGGGCGGCGTCTACGGTATGGCCCTCAACCTGGAGCAAGACTCCGTAGGTGCCGTTGTATTGGGCGCGTACACCAGTCTGGCTGAAGGCATGAGCGCCAAGTGCACAGGCCGCATCCTGGAAGTTCCGGTTGGTAAGGAACTGCTGGGTCGCGTAGTCGACGCACTGGGTAACCCTGTTGACGGTAAAGGTCCACTGGGCAACACCGAGACCGACGCGGTCGAGAAAGTTGCTCCAGGCGTGATCTGGCGTAAGTCGGTAGACCAGCCTGTACAGACTGGCTACAAGGCTGTCGATGCCATGATTCCGGTCGGCCGTGGCCAGCGTGAGCTGATCATCGGTGACCGTCAGATCGGTAAAACCGCTCTGGCGATCGACGCGATCATCAACCAGAAAGACAGCGGCATTTTCTGCGTCTACGTAGCCATTGGTCAGAAGCAATCGACCATCGCCAACGTGGTTCGCAAGCTGGAAGAAAACGGCGCCCTGGCCAACACGATCATCGTGGCTGCCAGTGCTTCGGAATCTCCTGCGCTGCAATTCCTGGCACCGTACTCCGGTTGCACCATGGGTGAATTCTTCCGCGACCGCGGTGAAGACGCGCTGATCGTTTATGACGATCTGTCCAAGCAAGCAGTGGCTTACCGCCAGATTTCCCTGCTGCTGCGCCGTCCACCAGGCCGTGAAGCTTACCCAGGCGACGTGTTCTATCTCCACTCCCGTCTGCTGGAGCGCGCATCCCGCGTATCCGAAGAGTACGTAGAGAAGTTCACCAACGGCGCAGTGACCGGCAAAACCGGTTCCCTGACCGCACTGCCGATCATCGAAACCCAGGCTGGCGACGTTTCCGCGTTCGTTCCGACCAACGTGATTTCCATCACTGACGGTCAGATCTTCCTGGAATCGGCCATGTTCAACTCCGGGATCCGTCCTGCTGTGAACGCCGGTGTTTCGGTATCCCGTGTGGGTGGTGCCGCTCAGACCAAGATCATCAAGAAGCTCTCCGGTGGTATCCGTACCGCTCTGGCTCAGTACCGTGAACTGGCGGCATTCGCCCAGTTCGCTTCTGACCTGGACGAAGCCACCCGTAAGCAACTTGAGCATGGTCAGCGCGTTACCGAGCTGATGAAGCAGAAGCAATACGCCCCAATGTCGATCGCTGACATGGCGTTGTCGCTGTATGCCGCTGAGCGTGGGTTCCTGACTGACGTCGAAATCACCAAGGTCGGCAGCTTTGAACAAGCGCTGATTGCTTACTTCAACCGCGATCACGCCGACTTGTTGGCCAAGATCAACGTGAAGGGTGACTTCAATGACGAAATCGACGCTGGCATGAAAGCCGGTATCGAGAAGTTCAAGGCCACCCAAACCTGGTAAGCCGCAGCGGGAGCCGCAAGGCTCCCGCTTGCTAACCTGATAGGTGTTACATGGCAGGCGCAAAAGAGATTCGCAGTAAGATTGCGAGCATCAAAAGCACGCAAAAGATTACCAGCGCCATGGAAAAAGTGGCGGTCAGCAAAATGCGCAAGGCACAAATGCGCATGGCTGCTAGCCGTCCTTATGCGGAGCGTATCCGCCAGGTAATTGGGCATTTGGCCAACGCCAACCCGGAATACCGCCACCCGTTCATGATCGACCGCGCCGTTAAGCGTGTGGGTTATGTGGTAGTGAGCAGTGACCGTGGTTTGTGCGGTGGTCTGAATACCAACCTGTTCAAGGCCCTGGTCAAGGACATGGCGGTAAACCGCGAAAACGGCGTCGAGATCGATCTGTGTGTTGTTGGTAGCAAGGGTGCGGCCTTTTTCCGTAACTTCGGCGGTAACGTCGTTGCAGCTATCAGCCACCTGGGTGAAGAGCCGTCGATCAATGATTTGATCGGCAGTGTGAAGGTGATGCTGGATGCGTACCTGGAAGGCCGGATTGACCGCCTGTCCGTGGTATCCAACAAGTTCATCAACACCATGACCCAGCAGCCAACCGTGGAGCAATTGATTCCACTGGTGGCGACTCCGGATCAGGAACTCAAGCACCACTGGGACTACCTCTACGAACCAGACGCCAAAGAGCTGCTTGACGGCTTGATGGTGCGCTACGTGGAGTCGCAGGTGTACCAGGCGGTGGTCGAGAACAACGCAGCTGAACAAGCGGCGCGGATGATCGCGATGAAAAACGCTACCGATAACGCCGGTGATCTGATCAGCGATTTGCAGCTGATCTACAACAAGGCGCGTCAGGCTGCGATCACCCAAGAGATCTCGGAAATCGTCGGCGGCGCTGCCGCGGTTTAACGGTTCAAATATTCAGAGGATCCAGCTATGAGTAGCGGACGTATCGTTCAAATCATCGGCGCCGTTATCGACGTGGAATTTCCACGCGACAGCGTACCGAGCATCTACAACGCGCTGAAAGTACAAGGCGCGGAAACTACTCTGGAAGTTCAGCAGCAGCTGGGCGACGGCGTAGTTCGTACCATTGCGATGGGTTCCACCGAAGGCTTGAAGCGCGGTCTGGACGTTGTCGACACTGGCGCAGCCATCTCCGTACCGGTCGGTAAAGCGACCCTGGGCCGGATCATGGACGTACTGGGCAACCCGATTGACGAAGCTGGTCCGATCGACACCGAAGAGCGCTGGGGCATTCACCGTCCAGCTCCTTCGTTCGCCGAGCAAGCTGGCGGCAACGATCTGCTGGAAACCGGCATCAAGGTTATCGACCTGGTTTGCCCGTTCGCCAAAGGCGGTAAAGTCGGTCTGTTCGGTGGTGCCGGTGTAGGCAAAACCGTAAACATGATGGAACTGATCCGTAACATCGCCATCGAGCACAGCGGTTATTCCGTGTTCGCCGGTGTGGGTGAGCGTACTCGTGAGGGTAACGACTTCTACCACGAGATGAAGGACTCCAACGTTCTGGACAAAGTGGCACTGGTTTACGGTCAGATGAACGAGCCGCCGGGAAACCGTCTGCGCGTAGCACTGACTGGCCTGACCATGGCCGAGAAGTTCCGTGACGAAGGTAACGACGTTCTGCTGTTCGTCGACAACATCTACCGTTACACCTTGGCCGGTACTGAAGTATCCGCACTGCTGGGCCGTATGCCTTCGGCAGTAGGTTACCAGCCGACCCTGGCTGAAGAGATGGGCGTTCTGCAAGAACGTATCACTTCGACCAAAGAAGGTTCGATCACCTCGATCCAAGCGGTATACGTACCTGCGGATGACTTGACTGACCCATCGCCTGCGACCACCTTCGCCCACTTGGACGCCACCGTCGTTCTGTCCCGTGACATCGCTTCCCTGGGTATCTACCCAGCGGTCGATCCACTCGACTCGACTTCGCGCCAGCTGGACCCGAACGTGATCGGCCAGGAGCACTACGACACCGCTCGCGGCGTTCAGTACGTGCTGCAGCGTTACAAAGAACTGAAGGACATCATTGCGATCCTGGGTATGGACGAGCTGTCGGAAGCCGACAAGCAGTTGGTAAACCGTGCTCGTAAGATCCAACGCTTCTTGTCGCAGCCGTTCTTCGTGGCTGAAGTCTTCACCGGTGCTTCGGGTAAATACGTTTCCCTGAAAGACACCATTGCTGGCTTCAAAGGCATCCTCAACGGTGACTACGACCACCTGCCAGAACAAGCGTTCTACATGGTCGGCGGCATCGAAGAAGCGATCGAGAAAGCCAAGAAACTGTAATCCCGGCGCCCGGCAACGGGCGCTCATCAGGTTGAGGCAATCAGATGGCTATGACAGTCCATTGCGATATCGTCAGCGCGGAAGGGGAAATCTTCTCCGGTCTGGTAGAAATGGTGATTGCACACGGCGAACTCGGTGACCTGGGTATTGCCATGGGCCACGCGCCGTTGATCACCAGCTTGAAGCCAGGTCCGATCACTCTGACCAAGCAAGGCGGGGAAAAAGAGGTGTTCTACATCTCTGGTGGTTTCCTCGAGGTTCAGCCGAACATGGTCAAGGTACTTGCCGACACCGTGCAACGTGCTGGCGACCTGGATGAAGCCTCCGCTCAGGAAGCCGTCAAGGCTGCCGAGAAGGCCCTGAACGAAAAGGGCGCGGACTTCGACTACAGCGCTGCTGCTGTACGTCTGGCCGAAGCTGCAGCTCAGCTGCGCACGCTCCAGCAGATCCGCAAGAAGTAAGCGGCCCAGCCGTCATGCTTCATGTGCGATTGATTAAAAAGGGTAGCCTCGGCTACCCTTTTTCTTTTTTAGCAAAACACTTCTCTGGTCTGAAGCCGGACCGCCCAGGATTGGTAGCCATTCATGTCTCTTGAAATCGTCATCCTCGCCGCAGGCCAGGGCACTCGCATGCGTTCGGCCCTGCCCAAGGTGCTGCACCCGGTCGCGGGTAATTCCATGCTCGGTCATGTTATCCACAGTGCCCGGCAACTGGACCCCCAGCGGATTCACGTAGTGATCGGCCACGGCGCCGACGTGGTGCGTGAACGCCTGGCGGCGGATGACCTGAATTTCGTGCTGCAGGACAAACAACTGGGCACCGGCCACGCCACCGCGCAGGCCGTGCCGTTCATCAGCGCCGACACGGTGCTGATCCTCTACGGCGACGTGCCGTTGATCGAAGTGGAAACCCTGCAACGTCTGCTCAAGCACGTAGTGCCTGGCCAGATGGGCCTGCTCACCGTAGAGCTGGATGACCCGACCGGCTATGGCCGCATCGTGCGCAATGCCGATGGCAAGGTGGCGGCCATCGTTGAGCACAAGGACGCCAGCGAAGCCCAGCGCGCTATCACTGAAGGCAACACCGGGATTCTCGCGGTGCCGGCCAACAAACTGGCCGACTGGATGAGCCGCCTGTCCAACAACAACGCCCAGGGCGAGTACTACCTCACCGACGTGATCGAAATGGCCGTGAGTGATGGCCTGCTGGTCGCCACCGAGCAGCCCCACGACCCCATGGAAGTGCAGGGCGCCAACGACCGCAAGCAGCTTGCCGAGCTGGAACGTCATTACCAGCTGCGTGAAGGCCGCCGTCTGATGGCCCAAGGCGTGACCTTGCGCGACCCCGCCCGCTTCGATGTGCGCGGTGAAGTCACCGTCGGCCGCGACGTGCTGATCGATATCAACGTGATCCTTGAAGGCCGCGTGATCATTGAAGACGACGTGGTGATCGGCCCGAACTGCGTGATCAAGGACAGCACCCTGCGCAAAGGCGTGGTGATCAAAGCCAACAGCCATATTGACGGTGCGGTGATGGGCGAGGGCAGCGATGCTGGCCCATTCGCGCGTTTGCGTCCGGGCAGCGTGCTGGGGGCCAGGGCGCATGTGGGTAACTTTGTCGAACTGAAAAACGCGCGCATGGGCGACGACGCGAAGGCCGGCCACCTGGCTTATTTGGGCGATGCGGTGATTGGTGCTCGCAGCAACATCGGTGCGGGGGCGATCACTTGCAACTACGACGGCGCGAACAAGTATCAGACGACGATTGGTGAGGATGTATTCATCGGCTCCAATAACTCGCTGATTGCTCCCGTCACTATCGGCGATGGCTCCAATACCGCAGCGGGTTCCACCATTAATCAGGATGTGGATAAGTCTCAACTGGCTGTGGCCCGCGCCCGCCAGCGCAACATCGACGGTTGGAAACGCCCGGTCAAAATCAAAAAGACCTGAGTTATCCACAACCAATGTGGGAGGGGGGCTTGCCCCCGATGGCGGTAGATCAGTCAGCTTATGAATCGACTGACACTCTGCTATCGGGGCAAGCCCCCTCCCACATGTGCTGTGTGGTGGGCTTAAAAATTTTGTTCGCCCCGCTTGACGATCTTTCGCCAATAGGTTTTGATTGCCCTCGTTATCTTTCGAAACGAAACTTATCATCACCATGTCGAAACGAAATACACCCCAACGACGCCACAACATCCTGACCTTGCTCAATGAACAGGGCGAAGTCAGCGTGGACGAATTGGCCAAGCGTTTCGAAACGTCGGAAGTCACCATCCGCAAGGACCTGGCCGCGCTGGAAAGCAATGGCCTGTTGCTGCGCCGCTACGGTGGCGCCATCACCATGCCTCAGGAACTGGTGGGGGACGCGGCCCAGCCCATCTCGGCTTACAAGCGCGCCATCGCGCGTGCGGCCGTGATGCGCTTGCGTGAACACGCGCGCATCATCATCGACAGCGGCAGCACCACCGCCGCCATGATCCCTGAGCTGGGCCATCAGCCCGGCCTGGTGGTGATGACCAACTCCCTGCACGTGGCCAGCGCCTTGAGCGAGCTTGAACACGAACCGGTGTTGCTCATGACCGGCGGCACCTGGGACCCGCATTCGGACTCGTTCCAGGGCCAGGTGGCCGAGCAAGTGCTGCGCTCCTACGATTTTGATCAACTGTTCATCGGCGCCGACGGCATCGATCTGCAGCGCGGTACCACCACCTTCAATGAACTGCTGGGCCTGAGCCGCGTGATGGCCGAGGTCGCCCGTGAAGTGGTGGTGATGGTCGAGTCCGACAAGATTGGCCGCAAGATTCCCAACCTGGAACTGCCCTGGAGCAGCGTCCATACCCTTATTACCGATGATCGCCTGCCGCTTGAGGCCCGCGACCAGATCCAAGCCCGCGGCATTACGCTGATATGCGCGGCAATCATCTAGGAGAAAAACCATGTGTGGAATTGTAGGCGCAGTCGCTGAACGCAACGTCACCGCCATCCTGCTTGAAGGCCTCAAGCGCCTGGAATACCGCGGTTACGACAGCGCCGGTGTGGCGGTCTTCACCAACGCCGGCAAGCTTGAGCGTATGCGTCGCCCGGGCAAGGTCAGCGAACTGGAGCAAGCCCTGCTAGGTGAGCCGCTGGTCGGCCGTCTGGGCATTGCCCACACCCGCTGGGCCACCCACGGTGCGCCGTGCGAACGCAATGCCCACCCGCATTTCTCCGGTGACCTGGCGGTGGTGCACAACGGCATTATCGAGAACCACGAAGTGCTGCGCGAGCAGCTCAAAGGCCTGGGCTATGTGTTCACCTCGGACACCGACACCGAAGTCATCGCTCACCTGCTGAACCACAAGCTCAAGGACCTCGGCGACCTGACCGTCGCCCTTAAGGCCACCGTTAAAGAGCTGCACGGCGCCTACGGCCTGGCCGTGGTCAGCGCCAGCCAGCCAGACCGCGTGGTTGCCGCGCGCAGTGGCAGCCCGTTGGTGATCGGCCTGGGCCTGGGCGAAAATTTCCTCGCCTCCGACCAACTGGCGCTGCGCCAAGTGACTGACCGTTTCATGTACCTGGAAGAAGGCGATATCGCCGATATCCGCCGCGAAAGCGTGGCGATCTGGGACGTTGACGGCAACTCCGTCGAGCGCGAAGCCGTGCAATACCGTGACGGTGCCGAAGCCGCTGACAAAGGCGAATTCCGCCACTTCATGCTCAAGGAAATCCACGAGCAACCGTCCGTGGTGCAACGCACCCTGGAAGGCCGCCTGAGCCAGAACCAAGTGCTGGTCAACGCCTTCGGCCCACAAGCCGCCGAGCTGTTCGCCAAAGTACGCAACGTGCAAATCGTCGCCTGCGGCACCAGCTACCACGCCGGTATGGTTGCGCGTTACTGGCTCGAAGAACTGGCCGGCATCCCGTGCCAGGTCGAAGTCGCCAGCGAGTTCCGCTACCGCAAGGTGGTGGTGCAACCCGACACCTTGTTCGTGACCATCTCCCAGTCCGGCGAAACCGCCGACACCCTGGCGGCACTGCGCAACGCTAAAGAGCTGGGCTTCCTCGCCAGCCTGGCGATCTGCAACGTCAGCATCAGCTCCCTGGTGCGCGAGTCCGACCTGACCCTGCTGACCCAGGCCGGTCGCGAAATCGGCGTGGCTTCCACCAAAGCCTTCACCACCCAGCTGGTTGGCTTGTTGCTGCTGACGCTGTCCCTGGGCCAGGTTCGCGGCACCCTTGCCGAAGGCGTCGAAGCCACGCTGGTCGAAGAACTGCGCCGCCTGCCAGCCCGCCTGGGCGAAGCCCTGGCCATGGACAGCACCGTGGAAAAAGTCGCCGAACTGTTCGCCGACAAAAACCACACCCTGTTCCTCGGCCGTGGCGCGCAATATCCGGTGGCGATGGAGGGCTCGCTCAAGCTCAAGGAAATCTCCTACATCCACGCCGAAGCCTACCCAGCCGGCGAGCTGAAGCACGGCCCACTGGCCCTGGTGGATGACGACATGCCAGTGGTCACCGTCGCGCCGAACAACGAACTGCTGGAAAAGCTCAAATCCAACCTGCAGGAAGTGCGTGCCCGTGGCGGCCAACTGATCGTGTTCGCCGACGAAAAAGCTGGCATGACCAACGCCGAAGGCACCCACGTCATCAACATGCCGCACATCCACGACACCCTGTCGCCGATCCTCTACACCATCCCGCTGCAGTTGCTGTCCTACTACGTTGCCGTGCTCAAGGGCACCGACGTGGACCAGCCGCGTAACCTGGCGAAGTCGGTGACGGTGGAGTAACACGGCACACGCTGGAGGCCCGCACTGGTTTCTAACAATAAAGATTGACACAAAACAATAAAGATTGACACGACACAACATAGATTGACACAAGGCCGAAACCCCCGTATCTAGGGGGTTTCCATTTTGGGGCTGAGCCATCGGTCTAGATTCTCCGCTTCGTTCCGCTCCGGGAGTAGGCTAAAGATCGCTGTACCATCGGTAGATGGTGGACGATTTTTTCCTATCACTATTTTCATGGGGAGGAGAGGCGGTCCCGGCGGACGAAGGAGGTAGCATTGCGCGGTCGTAGGTTTTCGTCTGAGACAGATATTCAGCGGCATATTTCGAATGGATTCGGTAGCGGAGCTGGTGCCAGTTATCTGCCGTGGCTGCGCGTCCAAGACGTGCCTTCCAGAGGACGCTCCCACAAGATCCAAGGTGTGAAGATCGATCGCCTCCATCACCTCTTTTCTGACCTAGAACGCGCCTATTTTTTGGTATGCGAATTTTCGGAGGATGTTGTGGATATACGCGAGCAGTATCCATTGCTGCCGCGAGAAAGCGCTCAAGCAATCGCGAGCTCTATCGGAGTGCGATACCCCAGGTATCCGAAGACAGTGCTTCCTTACGTCATGACCACGGATTTTTTATTAACAATAAAAAAGCCTGACGGCAGCTTTAAATCTGTAGCCCGAACAATCAAATACCGCAGCGACCTCGAAGGCAAACCAGCCAAGAGGACGTTGGAAAAATTTGAGATCGAAAAGCGTTTCTGGGCTGGCCAGCACGTTGATTGGGCCATTGTCACTGAAGAAATGTTCAGCCCCGATTTGATCAAGAATTTAGGCTTACTTAGAAAGTTCGCTCAGCTGCCGCGCGCCTTGGCAGAGCCATCATTACACTCCGATTTTCTGGGGCACTTAGCGAGCTGTCGTCCTTACCCGTGGAGTACTGCTGAAAGTCTGCGGAAGATTGCGGCACGTTTATTTATCACCTATCAAGATTCTCGGGCTTTGTACCATCACCTGATATGGGCCAAGTCGATCAAGGTAGATTTGGTTGGTACTCCAATTCAAATGACTGCACCACTACCAACCTTTGAAATCATCGAAAGCCCAATAAAAATTTCACTGGCGGCGGAGGGCTTATCATGAAAGTCCAAGTCAATGATTGTTTCGAACCGCTCACTGAGTTTTCAGTTGTGCCGGGCATTGTTAGGGTCTTGTACGTCAATGAGCTATACGATGCGGTCGTTTTGATCCAATTAACGGCCCCGCCCCGCCAACCGATTGGTGTGGGCTTGGAGGAGCTTCGCGGCTCCCTCATTGCAGGTGATACGAAGCCAGCCAAGATTGTTACGCCTGAGTTTCTCTTAGTGTTAGAGGATGACCTGGATGAGAAAAAGAAGCGGGAAAGGGATGAAAAGTGGAACATCATCGCACCCCTGATCGACTCAGGTTATCCAGGTCAGATATTTGCTCCCGGTGAGATGGGGCGAATGGTCGGCGCTAGAGCTGTTGAGCTCGGTTTACAGCGCAAGAGTATCTATCGACTTCTGTACCGTTACTGGATCAATGGCCAAGTTCGAAATGCGCTCTTGAAAAACTACGCGGGCGTCGGAGTTCCTGAGCGCAAGTATGATCCCGCAAAACCCCCGGGCAGGAAACCAAAGTATCAAGGTATTGCCGTTTCACCGACCAAGGTTATCGATACCTTGGATAAGCGTTGTATCCGTATCGGTTACTCGTTATTTGTGGGGGATAAGACTTCTACGATAACCAGCTCCTATGTCGAGATGCTCAGGAGGTTCTACACAGCGAAAGACCTGTCGAAAAACCCAGAATCGAGTGGTCGTCTCCTGCCCGAATCGGAAATTCCCTCCTTTAGACAGTTCGATTATTGGGGAAAGCAATATTTCGACGAGGTTGAAACTGAACGTGGCCGTAAGGGAATGCGGAAGTGGCTAAAAGATTGCCGCCCCCTTTCTGGAACCGTGCGTGACTGGCTTCGCGGCCCCTGCCATCAGTTTGAGATCGATGCCACCATTGCTGACATTTATCTCGTGAACGGTTATTCCAGGCGAATGCTCATTGGACGGCCGGTTGTGTACGTCGTCATTGATAGCTTTTCCGGCATGATCGTCGGTCTCTACATCGGGTTGGAGGGGCCGAGTTGGAACGGAGCCAGGCAAGCGTTGTTCAACGCTTTCACTTCGAAGGTTCAGTTTTGCGCTACCAATGGGGTCACGATCGATCCAGAGGAATGGGCCTGTCACCACCTCCCACATCACATCTACGCTGATCGAGGCGAGATGTTGGGGAAAGCAGCTGAAGGTCTTGCCACTGGCCTGAATATCGAGCTGGGAATCGCTCCGCCTTACCGACCGGACTGGAAGTCGATGGTGGAGAGCCGGTTCGGTATCCTGAACGATCTGACAGGTATCAGGTGGCTTCCAGGTGGTGTAGCGGCTAGGGAGAAGGAGCGTGGCGAGCGCGATTACCGACTCGACGCGACGCTGAGTATTAAAGAGTTCACCAAGATCATCATCCAGTGCGTCCTTCACTATAACCGCTTCAACAGACAGCCCGACAGGCTCACTCAAGAGATGATGAACGACGGTGTCGATCCGACGCCGATAGGTATCTGGACTTGGGCATTAGAAAATGGCCATGTCGAACCAAACAATCATCCCGACGAGCTGGTCTATCTCCATTTGCTTCCGCGCGAGCAAGCAACGGTGCAAAAGAGTGGTGTGCTATTCCGAGGGATGCACTACGTCTGTGATGTAGCAATCGAGAACAACTGGTTTGCGAAAGCCCGTAGCCGCGGGGTTTGGTCGATAGAGTGTTGGTATGACCCGAATTCCTCAGCACATATTTGGATCCGGGGAGACAACAAACAGTTCATCCGTTGCGATTTGCGTAAGTCTGATAGCAAATATGCTGATTATCGATCCGATGAAATTTTCGACCTGCTCGAAGCTTACCGTCAGACTCCACCGGCTCATAAACGCGCTGAGTTGGAGAGTCGGATTTCGCTTCTAGAGGAAGTTAATCAAATCGTCAGCGGTGCGATGGCTGAGCGAAAGGAAGAGCCAGCGCCTGCGACCAAAGCCGAGATGATTGGAAATATTCGTGAGAACCGCGCTGTTGAACGCCTCAAGGAGCGGGAGACCGCCCATGTGCCAGAGGGTGTGAGGGTTGAACCGTCTGGGCAGAAGGCAGAGACCGCCCGAGAACGCTCGGAGAACTTTGCCGGCCCTCGCAGCGCTCAGGTCATCGATATGCTCAAACGACTCCGCCCAGGACAAAACTAATGAAAGGCGCCCAAGTTTTCGCAAGCTACACCAAGCAGGTGATAGCGGACTACGCGGGAAATCCGCTTATTGAAGCGCTGCCACCGATCTTCTCAGAGGAGGTGGCAGGCCAGCTGATCTCTAATTTTCCCCGTCGTGTTGATCCCGAGGAGCTCACCCTTGCCCCATCGGCTCGGATCCACTGTATCGACCGGTTGAGGACGGTGGTTCAGCCTCTGTTAGTCCATATTGATCTGGAGTCCGTATTTTCATTGTTGGTCCGACGTGGGTACGTCGGACGCAATCCGACCTCTCCAGACACTGTGAGACATCTACACTCGCTTTCGGGCGCACAGCGCTACCACGATGGATTCAAGTCCACTGCCGAAACGTTCAGTCTGGTCGGCCTTAGTGGCATTGGAAAGTCCACCGCACTCGAAGCCATTTTGAGTCTCTACCCTCAAACGATTCGACACGAGCGTTATGAAGGAAAGCAGTTCGTCCATACCCAGATCACCTGGCTCAAGCTTGACTGCCCCCGAGATGGATCGCTGGCAGGCTTCTGTCAGCAATTTTTCTATGCGGTCGGGCGAGCGTTAGGTGATGAGGATTACTACAAGCGGTATCGGGCTCGGAACATCAATGACTCGTTGCAACAAATGGAACAAGTTGCGAGTACATTTTTCATCGGCGCTCTGCTGATCGACGAACTTCAGAACCTGCACCTGGCGAAAACTGGGGGCAAGGACAACATGCTGAACTTCTTCCTCCATCTAGTGAACAACATCGGCATTCCCGTGGTGTTCATCGGGACGAATTCGATGATCAGCCTATTTTCGGACGTCATGCGCAACGCAAGGCGTTGCTGCGGTGTAGGGGTACTCGAATTTAAACGCTTTGAGAAGGACGATGACGAGTGGCGCATGCTCGTTGTAAACCTCTGGAGCTATCAGTGGTACCAGCAGCCGGCCGAACTGAACGAGGATGTGTTTGATGCGCTGTATGAGCATACACAAGGCGTCACCGACTTTTTGGTCAAGCTTTTGGTGCTCAGTCAGAGGTATGCTATCCAGAGCGGTTTGGAATGCGTCACCGCCGAGACAATCGCGTTGGTGAGCAACACCAAGATGCAGATATTGAAGCCAGCTTTGTCCGCCCTGCGAAGCCGAGATCCGAAACGGATGCGGCAGTTCGATGATTTGCTTCCGATTGAAGACCAGCTAAGCGACATGATGACGTTCGATGGTTTGGCTCGGCCGGAGCGACTGGCGCTGCTGCGCAGTGTCATCAATCGCAGCGACAGTAGTGCCACCAAATCTAATGTGGCGGCCGTTAACCAAGTCAAATCGCAGTCGCCTATGGCGGTGGCGGTTGAGACGTCAGAGGCACAGGCGCTAAGTGAAAGTGAAGACTCCATTGAGGCGTTGAAGAGCGCCGGTTGGATAAACAGTGATCTATTTGAGTTCTCTCCGTTGTACCGGAAGGGGTGAATAAAAGGTGACGAAATGGGGCTCAAATTCCATTTCTTTCCGGCCGTTTTTCCTGATGAGACGCTTCACAGCGTCCTTTCAAGATACGCCCGGCTCTGTGGCGTACGTAGCTGCGGAGCAGTTTTCGATGGAGCGCAGTCCGCGAGCTTCTTCTCGCAGAACGTGGCTTTTCCATGTCGACTAGCTGAGCTTGCCGACGCGCTGCCGTGTGGCACGGGCTTATCGCTAGACGCAGTCATAAAGCGTCATACGCAGCTGCCCTACTACGAACCTTTTTTGACCAAGCAACAGGTGGACGACGCCATTACCTTGATGGCGGGAAACGGCGAGGGGTTGATGCTAAAGTTGGGGTTAATCGCGAGTCGACTCGAGTTCGCTTCGAGAGTGCGATTTTGCTTCGACTGTATCGTCCAGGACATGGCCTGTGTGGGAGCAGCGTACTGGCACCGTGTGCATCAGCTTCCAGGTGTTTTGATCTGTCCCCACCATAGAAACCCGTTGAAGTTCCTTGATTACCGCTGGTTGAGCCGAAATTCTCGAAGAATGCACTTGCCGGACGATGAGGACGTTCAGTCTCACTCCATTTCGTTAGACATCCCTCAAAATCTACAAAGTGCTCTGCACGAAATAGCGCGGCGTTCGATGCAGGTGCTTGAGACCGATGTTCCTCCATTATGTCCTGATGCCATTCGATCGGTGTTTCTGGATAGCGCTATTGCCTTAGAAATGGCTTCTGACACTGGTCGGCTGCACTTAGGCAGATTGGCACGGCACATGTCTGCGTTCTTTGAGACTCTCCCTTCCTCAGGGGAGTACTCGATACTGAGCGAATCGTCTGCGGATATACCGGCGGCCTGGGTTGTGAAGCTTTTGCGTAAGCCGAGGGGCACCCATCATCCGCTGAAATTCATCCTGCTGGCCTGCGCGCTTAAGGTCGACATGGAAAGGATACTGCGGCAGAACGGGCCTATTACCGAGTCGCTTAATAGAACAGCCAGTACAGAAACTCCTGGTGGACGAGCTGCCAACGGATCTCCAACCAATCGCTCAAACACCAATGAGTATAAGAGTGAGGCATCTGAAGCGATCTGGACGCTGGCGCTCTCGGGGGCTAACGCGAAGACCATAGCGTCAGAAACAAGGAATTCGGTTACATGCGTCTACCGAATGATACGCGCGATTTCGGATGGACCCGACCGATGGAAAGAGGCGAGGCTTTCGAAACAGCTGGGCGATAGGAGGAATCGATTTGAGGGGGACTACAGAGCTCGCCTAGCTCATGAGTGTCGAGATTATGTGTGGCTTCATCGAAACGATCGGCAATGGCTGTCCGAGCGTACACAAGAGCCAAGTAAAGCCCACAAACCGTGCGGACAGCGGGCAGATAGATTCAAGGCCCTCGACCTTAACCTTGCCAACGAAGTGGTTCAATGCGCTGAGATGTTACGAACGCTTCCAGGTAAACCTGTTCGTATCTCACGGACAAAAATAGGTAGAGAGCTTCATGTGTTATCTAGGTTTGAAAAGCAGCTCAACAAGCTGCCGCTCTGTGCGGCCGCGCTGGCAGCCGAATGCGAAACCCTTGATGCATTCCATATGAGGCGTTCGAGCTGGGCCAAGCGTAAGCTAAAACTGGACGGCAAACCCATTACTCAATCATCGATATATCGAACTGCGTGTATCAGAAAACCGTACACAGGTGAGCTGCATTCTGATTCTAGTATGGATGTTGTTCTGAAACGCCGTCGCCAGAAGTCCCGTCAATGAGCAGCGAGTAGATTGGCTGTGTGAATTTTTGGCGAAGCGATACACGAAGGATATTTATATGTGTTCGGTATTATATTATGACACCGAATAAAACGGCCGGTTTTTAAAGTTGTAGTCGATGGCTGCTCGCTCTGTGCTGCGTTCATAAAAATCCTTGCCTGGGTACAGGGTGATATGTGATAAAAGTACTCCTTCACAGGATCCACGTCCTACCAGAACCCACGCTAGAAAGTCGGTTACTCATGTCCAGTATTCTTTTTTTCCCAATATCGATGCCAGACGAGACACTGTTATCTCGTATTACGAGGTACCATTTTTTGTCCGGAAACAAAACTGAGGCAGAAACGTTTCATGATCTTTTTGGAGTTGCGCCATTTCAGCTTTCGATTATACCAAAGCAATTAGAAAATCTTGCATCTCGATTGCCCGGAATTAAAGAAAGCAATTTTAATGAGTTGCTTGAAATTAATACTCATTTTCCTGCATACAGGCCTTTTATAGGGTTATCAAAAGACCCCTCTAAGGAACTGGACAGAGTTTTGTCAGATGTTGCTCGAGTGCCTAGGTGGGAGGGCACCAAAAATAGCAGAGCCAAGATTTGCTTAGCCTGTGTGCAAGCCGACCTCATAGAGTCAGGTTATGCATATTGGCACCGCGCTCATCATGTGCCGGGCGTTACGGCCTGCTGGCGGCACGGCGAGGAGCTTCTTCAATCTTGTCCGAATTGCTCTCACCCTTTCTTTCGTAAAAACAAGTTATTACCTGTTTTAACCGAGGATTGTACTTGTGGATGGAACGCTATTACACCTGCGAACCGTTTACTGGCCTCATCTGAAGAGCGACAGTATGCAGTTTTTGTAAACGATATTCTGCAATGCAATCTGCCATCGGTGGATTATAAGGTTTTGGCGGCCTGTTATCGGCGTCAAGCAAAGAAACGTGGGTTTGTTCACGGAAATCTCATTGGCACTGCTAAATTGTTTAGCAGTATTCGCGATAGGTTCGGCGATGAAACTATTTCGAAAATTGACCTGGCATACGGAGCTGGCATCCGACGCCAATGGATTAGACTATCGACAACAAGAGGTCAAATCGATATGCCGTTGGCGCGGCACCTTCTAATATCTCTCCATCTTTTTGATAGTGCAGAGAAATTTGAGAAATGCTTAGCGGAAGAGGCTCTACTTACTAGCTCAGTAAACCCGACGGTCCGTCTTAAAGGGAAAGCTTTGCCAGAAAGTAAAAAAAAGGCTTATCGAGAGAAAATCTCAATACTACTTGAGGTTAAGCCAGGTATTGGTATGGACTATCTTTGGGTCAATGCCTATCAAGTAACACGCTGGCTCAACGAAAACGATAAGGATTGGTTGTTGAGTGTAATTACAAGGGACGTAAAGCAGAAAAATCGTATCGAGTCGGTGGTGAGCGATGAGGACGAAAAATACGCAACCATTCTTAAGAAAGGTGTTGAAAATTTGTACCGCATCACCCAAAAACAGGTTCGAGTAAATATCACTAACATGCTTGCACTTTTGCCGCGAAAAGTAAGTAGGGAGCGTGCGACTCGTAAGTCGTTTCCGTTGGTGTCAGAACAACTTGAACTTCATCTAGAATCTCTTTGGCATTTCCGGTTACGGAGATTTATATGGACGATGTCGGAGATCGCGAGACTTAAGTTACCCCCAAACAGCTCCAGCTTAAGGTTATTGACTACAGTACCTCATGTGGCCTGCCAAGCTTTCATAAATCACTTTGAGTGGGATTTAGATAACATGGTTAAAGAAGGTATTGATTGTGAAGTTACGCTTAGAAATACCGGCGTCTCTCGGCAATGGGAAGGGCCACCAGGTTATGATATTCCCATGGGTGGCAATGCATACTTGGAGATGATCGCGTCCAATACAAAGCTCTAGTAGACATTTTTATGAAATGGCACAGCAATGCTCTGGATCCGATGATCTCTGAGGCGAATTGCTGCGCGGTGGATGTCACTATTTATACCGACGCCAATTGCGTATCGATGGGGCATTGGACGTGCACCGATATCAGCGGCTTCCGCAGATACGGGTCTATGCCGCACACGCCAATATCGCCCAGTCAATGCCGCAGACATCGGCATCTATCTCTACGTCGGATTCAAGCATGTGCAATGGCATTACGTCGGTAGCTGGCGCAATCCACTCCAGACGGCAACATCACCCATTGAAATAGTGGTGTTCAGTGAGGCGGGGTATACGTAGAGCTGTAGGTCTTGAGAACGTGAGCCCACAATCAGTGATATCTCGGCGTAAATCAGACCATAGCGAAAGGGCTAACCGTCAGCTGTTGAGGAGATGAGCGAAGTTTTGCCTGCTGTTCATCGGAGTTAAGACCGGGCGATTTACGGGCAGCTATGCTGATTGGTGTGATTGATCATTCGACTCGATTTTTGTAGTGGGTCGGAGGGACGAATGAATCTGGCGGACCTAGTAGAACTGCTTTCCGGGGGTGAAAAAATACCTGGATGTGACCTTGCTCATTCAGACGCGGTGGCTCTGGTCGGATTTCACTTCCCAGGACGCCCCTACTGCCTAGTCGCTGAATGGGCGGTGTTTGATTTAGCGGTCTCCCCCCGTCAGTTAAAGGTCGTTGTTAGCAGAGGAGTGACTCCTACTCTGGTCAACGCTTTATTTGTTCTCCACGATAGCAAAGGACGTTTCCCACGTGGTCATTGGGTAAGAACCTCATTGGGTGTTTCCTTCACTCACGATTGCCTGTTCGAGACAAAAAACACCGTTTATGTGTTGATGGGGCCCGGCCGAAGGGTACGAGCAAACCTGGACGTAGTGCAGAGCCTGTACTGAGAGTCGTTTAATATTTTAGGCTTCGACCGACTCAACCATCCCGGTATTTTCTCGGTGCTTACCAAAACATCGTGTTGGCCACGTATCAGTAATCGTCCCTGAGAATAGGCCCATGGGGACCTTGTTTACTTCTGGTGAGTCAAGCGGCGTGCTTGCTTCAATTCAAACGAATGGCTCGCACCCACTGAGGCCTTGACGATGGTAGTGGGATTTCTAAGGTTAAGTGCAAATTCTAGCGGAGTGGTGACATATGGCCATGCCCTGCGAGCGCACCCGCAGTATTGTCCAAACGTGCGAGCTCTTGCGTGAGCTGTCTCGAGATCAGACCCTCAAGAATCTGTTCGTCAGCAGGCAAAAGGCCTCTTGCGGCATTACACAGAACCATGGGGATCTTTGGGATAGGTTCCATTGAAAAGTTGCTTCAAAGCGATCAAGCGCGAGAGTTCGCGATAGTGGTCCACACGCCCCAGTTGAGCTCCAGCACCGACGGATAAGGCTGGGAAAACTTTCTCAGACTGAGTCTATGATAAAGACCATGGTCTGTGACTCTCCGAGATGACGCGGTCCGCGCTTCAACGCTCCGATCTTCGTGTTAATGAACGGCATAGCTTATTAAGCTGTATGCATATACAGTTAATGGGTTCGTGCGGTCTTACTGATCACCTAAGTGTTGAAGCCCGTAAGTGGTGTCGAGTGTCGAGATAAGCCCTGAAGTTTGCTGGTTAAGGTGTTATTTTCAGTGATTCCATATTGATACTATCGGAACGGAATTCGACCTATGATCACGCTGAAAACTGCCATTATTCACAGCTTCAAGAAGCTGGCCAAGACCAGCTTTATCTCCGAGGTGGTCAAGAAGGATGTGGCGCTCGATACTGAAAATCCCGCGTTGCATTTTCTGGTCAATGGTATCCACGGCCTCATCGGCAAAGAAGGCAACAGCGTGGTCTACGGCCAGTTTGCCAATGATGACCGTCAGGGACCGTTTCCAGAGCGCTTCACTGCGTTCGTAGAAGTACAAGATGATGAAGCGCAATTTATCGACTTGACCCACTTGGCAATGGACCAACTGGTGGAGCAAGCCGGTAATCAAGTCTTATCGACTGGTGGACATATCCTTTGCGCCCAGTACACCGCGGGCGCAACCGACTTTTTCCTGGTCGCCAGCATGAAGGAGCGCGGTGGTATTCAGCTGGACGAAAACTATGTGCCTAAGGAAATTCAAGAGGTCGATCTCAACAAGGTTCAGCAGGCTGCCAGGATAAACTTAGCGAGCTTCGTGGCCATAAAGGCTATGGCAGCTGCGGCCGCTGCTGCGCCTGAGCAGAATGAGGATGAGGTAGAGGATGAGGTGGATTCAACTTATCTGTGCTTCATCAGTCGCGGCCGTGATAGTCAGGCATCCGACTATTTCATTTCCGCACTTGGTTGTGCGAAAGGAGTAGCTTCCGGACGCGCTACCAAAAATGCGATTGATAACGTTGCACGGTTTTTTCGTGACAACAAAACGTTAAAAGGCTTTGGTTATAAGGCTAAAGAGGCGGTTATCAAGTATCTGGAGGAGCAGTTGGCCGCAGGCAAGTCTGCGCGCTTGGACGCTATCTGCCACGTCGCTGTCGCACACGTACCCGCTGACTTTGTGGATGAAATTGTTGGTCTGAAAGACTATTTGAATAGTGAGAAACATAAGGTGCCAGACGACTTTACGGTCAATGCGAAATCGCTGAAAGAGAAGACCCGTATCAAGGGGGATGCGGCTAACTGGTCGTTGCAATTCGAGCGTGGGGCGTTAGGTAAGGATCCGGCCGCAGACGTTTATTATGATGAGGGACGGAAGAAGTTGACCCTGTCCAATCTGACTGCCGAACTGGTTGGTGTGATCGAGAAAGAATTGCTGGCAAGGGTCGGCTAAGAATGTTTTCTAATGTGGTAGCTCTTTACCGCGCCATCGGAGCGCCCGCCATTGAGGACGGGGTCATCCGCTATGAAGGGAGGCCAACGCCTGAAATTATCGGTGCGTTGCGAATGTGTGATGGCCTTCCCGCAGCCTATGGCAAGTTCGAGCATCGCTCTGAAGAAGCAGACTCTCTCGATATTGAGTTCCGCTTGCCATCGAACGAGTCGGGCCGGTTCTACACTAACTTAGGCGAGTTTGTCGCTCGCAATGGCTCACTGGGCAAGGGCCAATTCCCGAGCAACGTATTCATTGTTGAGCTAAGTTGGGCGGACAGTGATGACACTGAACCTCCGACGATTAATGCGCTCAGACGCGTCTGCCGGCTGATCGAGCTGCTTGCACTGCTAGCGATCGGTGTCGACAAAGACAGCAGTCAAGATGGTTATAATCTGTTCTTTGCCCTGCCTCCTGATGGGGCTAAGCCTCCGAGAACTTTTCTGTTGCCTACTCAGGTTGACATCAAGGTTCTTGACTATGAGCTCAACCACCTGAGCTTGTTGGAAGAAATACTCAATCGGAAAAACGAAAACAAGGCACACCTCTCCGAACGAAAATTAATGATTCGGATGGCGGTGGCTAGCGTCATCGAGAAGTTTGAGAGCGAGCCGAATCTGTTCTTGGTGATCGTGCGGGAGTGGCGGGAGGTCCTCGCCACGTACCGTGCGAATCTGCAAACCTATGTCTATAGCTTCTCGTTTGAGCGGGCCCGGCGCGAGGTGGCCCAAGCTGAAATCGACTATGGCACTAAGCTTAGCGGGGTGCTGGGCGACATCGCCGGCAAGATGCTCGCTCTGCCGATATCGTTAGCGGGTTTGGTCGTTCTGGAGAAAACGACCTCAAGATTCGAAGGTTTTATCCTTGTCCTTGGGCTGGCAGTGGTCTCTGTGGTTCTGCTTGCAATCCTTCACAATCAAATGTTGCAAACCGAGCGCCTGCTGCATAGCTTCAATGTCATCTTCGATGATTTTAAGGACAAGATAAAAACCTATCCCCCGAAACTACAGGGCCTGCTCAGGATCACTATCGACCAAGTCGACAAGCAGGGCCGAACCCTCACCAGGACCTTTCGGCTGCTCAAGGGGTTGTCCTTGCTGCCAATCGTCGGGGCTTTGCTGCTGGCTGCGATAAAATACAGGGACGATTTTTTATGGCTGTTAAAGACCATCCTATCGATTGTGTTTTCGGTGCTCAACATAGCCCCTAATTTTCTCAACCCATAAGGCTTTTGTAATACGTTCGTTGTCACATCTAGCTGCACGCAACGACTTATCCACCTGGAGCGGTAAAGCAGCTCTCCATGAGCTGGAGGATATGCAGTTTTTAATAAAAAGCTTGTAGATACTCCATGTGGAACGCGAGTTGATTTCTGATGCTCGTATGACGCATTCAGCATACTCCGCCAAAAAGTTAAATTTTTAATAGTCGAGCTCACGAGTACTATGGGACAGCTTACACATATGTAATATTCGCGGCAGCTTACTGAAAGGCATCATTGATTATCCTCTAGTCAGAAGTAAGTGAACTCTAGGAGAAACTCATGAAATCATTAAAAGTATTTTTTGCCGTTTCCATTTTGGCCTTGTCCTCTTTGGCCATGGCTGAAGGAGGCGGTGACCGTGTTTATGGTCGAATGATGCAAGAGAACCAGAAGGCGATGGAGCAGTACGCTTTAAAAAACGGAAAGACGGCACCTGAAGTTGTGCATTATAAATATGGCATGAACCTCGATGTTCAGAAGGTGGTCAGTGTCACGCAAGCTAACAAAACCTGTAGCGTAGGCCCTTCGCGCATGACATATGAAGATTCGGCGGGCAAGCTCAACACCTTGGAGTACATGGTCATGGGCACAAACTGCCCGCACGGAAGCTAGTAGAGATAAGCGATGACTGCACCAGACTACTCGATATATTTTTAGGCATGCTTACTGTTCGCTGACATAGAAGTAATTTTCAGGTCACGCTGGAGTTATCTATTGTATGAAATTATGTCTGCCGGAGCGTAGAGGAAACCCTCACGTGCTGGTGGCTTTTATAATGATAAAAATATTTCACAAAGAAACTCTGCCAAGCTAAAGCCTGGAGTGTTAAATGAACAATAAAAGCTTTTACGGTCTTTCTCTCATTGCCCTTGGCATGAGCATGGGGCAAGTTGCAGTGGGCGTTGAACAAAAGCCTGAAGGGTTCATTGAGGGGAGCACCTTTAGTATTCTCAATCGAAATCTTTATTTCAATCGAGATTATCGAAAAGGCCAGTCAAGTCCTACGGGCAATGGCTACTCAGCAGAATGGGCTCATGGCATTATCGGTCGTTTTGAGTCTGGTTTTACACAAGGCACCATCGGGTTCGGCATCGATGCGTTTGCAATGGAAGGCCTCAAGCTTGATTCAGGTGATGGTCGCTCGGGAGCTAGAAGTTCAGTCGATGTCTTGCCGCACAACAGTAAAGGCCAACCTGAAGACGCCTATTCAAAAGTAGGCGGGGCCGCGAAGGTCCGTTTCCTGGATACAGTCGTCAAGGTAGGGGATGTCTTTCCGTCGACTCCTGTCGTGGCGTATGGGGATTCCCGACTCCTCCCGGAAAGTTTCCGTGGTGCAACGTTTACCAACACCAGCATCAAAGACCTGACCCTTCAGGGTGGTCGGCTGCATGCGATGAGCCAACCCAACTCCAGTGGCATGCGTGATGGCTTTTCGACTTTCTACGCCGGGGCGGTTGATGCTCCGTGGATTGCTTATCTAGGGGGCGATTACACCGTCAATGAGCACGTAGGTGTAAGTCTTTACACCAGCCAATTCAAGGATGTTTGGAACCAGTATTACGCGGGCACCACATTGAGCTATCCACTCTCAGACAGCGTATCGCTGATCGGTGGCTTTAATTATTACCGAGCCGTTGATGAGGGAAAAAAACTTCTGGGGAGCTTCGATAACAACATCTGGAGCGGCAAGACCGGGGTCAAATTCGGAGCTCATACGGTGACCGTCGGGTATCAGCGTAACAATGGCAACGACGACTTTGACTACCTACGTCAATCAGATTCGATTTTCTTGGATAACTCTATTCAGTACAGCGACTTCAACTCCCCGAAAGAGCAATCTTTGCAGCTACGCTATGATCTAGATATGCAGGCTTTCGGCATCCCCGGTCTTAGCTTCATGGCTCGTTACGCGAAGGGTTGGGACGCGGACTATTCCAACGCGAACAGCGTGTACATGCGGCGCGGAGCGGATGGTGCCCCATTACAGGACCAAAAGCGTTGGGAGCGAGACATTGAGGCTAAGTACGTCATCCAGTCAGGTTCTCTGAAGGACATGTCTTTGCGTGTTCGCCAGGCAACGACACGAGCCACCGATTTCGAATCTGATTTGGACGAGGTCCGACTGATTGTCGAATATCCACTGCAACTCCTTTAACGGGCACTAGCCCTCGGCACCAGGTGTCCGATTACCAGATACACCCCGTCTCTTTGTTTCTCCTTTGGTTTTGGAGACGGCTTAGGCGCCCTAGTGGCGCCTTTTTTTGTGGATTGACATAACTGTTGGTATGTCCCGGCTGTCATTCCAGTGCTGATGTTGCCCTTCGTACGCTTTCGCACAATCTATTGCATAAACAAGTTCTGCACGAGCAGGTGGTGTTACCAACTGTGGAACCTGGAGACAGCCGTGCGTGCCAGATGATCAGCGGTTTGAAGTTGATGCTTATGGTGAAGGATTTTCCCGGGTTAGCCTGCACTTTGGCTTTATCGTGGAGCCTGACGTACCCGCAGCCTTGAGTCTCTGACACTTGAATGAGCTGGATTTCTGCCCGATGCATCCCACCTACGTCCTTAGCCGTGAAACGGTTATTCCGATCAAGCGTATCGGGATGGCTCGTTGGCGAGAAAGCTTGTTCACTTTTCTATTGAAGAACGTCAACGGCAACCTTAAATACTTTAATCTGCCGCTGAACCGAGTGATCGAACTGGGTACGTAGGTTGAGATATAGAAACAAACAAGGCCGCATATGCGGCCTCGTTTGATTCAGGGTGTTACTCGTGTGCGTGTCCGTGCTCAGCGCTTTCGGAGGTTGTTCCTTTCTCACCGCCACCGCCACCGCCACCGCATGCCGTCATCAGGCCAAGAAAGCAGATCAGGAGCATCGAACGAATCAGCGTTGCTGGAGTTTTCATGGAATGACTCTTCAAAAAATGGATGAGATATATGGTCTGTGGTCAGGCTGAACGCTGCATTTTCGGAAATAGAACATTCAGCGCGCTTCGAATTACTGTTTGACGCTTAAGTAATCGCCGGCCGTTTTCAGTGAGATGGTCACGTCGCTGTCGCTGCGATTACGCCAAAACCAACCATGGGTGCCGTCAAAAATGGCGGTGAATTCACCTTTATCACTTTTGACCTGCTTGCCCTTGTTGTAGCTGTGGAAGTAACCCTTTACACCGTTGAAGGGCTCGCCATGGGTGTCGTAGTTCACAGGCCCACCAAATGCTGTCCATTCATAGATGACAGTCTTGCCCTTCAGCACTTCCAGTTTGATTTCTTTCCCCTCACCAGGCTTGAGCGTTACGGTGATTTGGGTCGCCTTCAAAGCAGGAGTTGATGTTGCTTCAGGTTGAGGGGCAGGTTTCGCAACTGGTTGAACTTGCGCAACATGCGGAGCTGGAGCTGGAGCTGGAGCTGATGCTTGCTGCGGAGCTGCATCCGCTAAAGCCTCTTGGGCAAGGATGATCTTCAGTTCGCCCATTTGAGTCAGCCCCAGTGCTCGGCCCACACCCGTTGGATCAACGGCGTATTCCGAAGGCATGACAACGGTCACCAGCAGGCCGACGGCAGTCAGCAGTGCAATGACGGTCGAACGCACCAGTTTGCGAGTGCTTGGCAATTCATTAACAGTTGGAAGCGGAGTATTGAACATGGTCAGAATTCCTTACGCAGAGACAAACAGGCCGGTGATCTGGTAACCCATCAGCAGGAAACCAGCACTCATCATGGCGACGTTGGCGGTATAGGCGTGGCGCCAGAAACTGCCGGTGCGCCGCCAATACCCCATCAGAATGAGAATCGCGCTGAGAGCCAGCAATTGGCCGATCTCGACGCCGACGTTGAATGCGATCAGGTTCGGAATCAGGCCATCAGGCGAGATTTCGTACTCTTGGATCTTGGTGGCCAGCCCGAATCCATGGAGCAGGCCGAAGATCAGCGTGGCCACCTTGGTGTTGGGTTGGAAACCGAACCAGCGCTGGAACGCACCCAGGTTATCGAGCGCCTTGTACACCACCGAAAAACCGATGATAGCGTCGATGATGTAGGAGCTGATGCTGACCTCGGTCAGTACGCCAAGCAGCAGCGTGACCGAGTGGCCTACAGCAAACAGCGTGACGTAGAGCCCCACGTCTTTCAGGCGGTAGAGGAAGAAGATCACCCCGAACAGAAACAGCAGGTGGTCGTAGCCCGTCATCATGTGCTTGGCGCCCATGTAGATGAAGGGCAGCAACATGACGCCGGAATTTTCTTGGATGAAGCCCTTGTCACCTTCCGCGACGGCGTGAGCCATCGCCTCGGGCATCCCGAGGAAAAGTGCAGCGACAAGTAAAAACAACAGCAGTAGCGGGCGGTGCGATGGCGCAGTGAATGCGACAACGCCGCTCATCGAGTGCGAATGCATAGATCAATCCTACGTTGCATAGATCGAAGGCCGCAGTGCGGCCATGGTCAGGAGGCGAACGACGGACGGGGTGGACGCTCGATCAAGAAAATCGGCGGACGAGGAACGGAATATTGAGGGGCATCGACTCGCATGGAGAGCTTTGGTTGTGCCGCCAAACTCAAGTCGGAGGTGAACTGCGGCGTCTCATGCTGATGGTCAGGAGTCAGCGGGGAATGGTAGTGATCCGAGTAGCTCAAGCTCGACATCTCCGCCTGCCCGTCATGGGCGTGATAGGTGTCTTGCGCGATCTCCCAGGCAGGTGACGTCGTCGTTACCGACAACGTATAGGCATGCCCAGCCCAAGCCATAAACATGGCGAGAGCAAGCACGAATACCACTGTCGTTGTCAGGGATCTGCTGAGCATAGTGTCCGGGGTTCTAACTCGTTTGTCGTGTTCGCAATACGTTTGACCATATCCCCCTGGGGGGGATAGGATGCCAGCGTAATTCATTGAGGCCCGAGGCTCAAGTCATGAGTGAGCAAGAACACGAACATAGCCATCCCCACACCCACCAAAGTCACGAGGCAATCATTAAGCGCCTCAAGCGGGCGGACGGCCATTTACGCGGCATCATCACCATGATCGAAGAGGGTCGTGAGTGTGTGGACATTGCTCAGCAGTTGCATGCCGTTGAGAAGGCAGTATGTCAGGCCAAGCGAACGCTCATCCAGGATCACATTGATCACTGTCTGGAGGACACCGTGTCGGCCCTGAACAACGGCGAGCGCGCTCCGCTAGAAGCTTTCAAACAAATCACCAAGTACCTCTAGGTCTGACATGCCCAACTTCGCTGAACTCTTGCAACAGGGTGGTTCTCACGCCTGGCTGTACTTTCCGAGTGCCATTCTGCTCGGAGCCTTGCATGGCCTGGAACCAGGCCACTCAAAAACCATGATGGCGGCCTTTATCGTGGCCATCCGGGGCTCGGTAAAACAGGCCGTATTGTTGGGCCTGGCCGCGACGCTGTCGCACACCGCTGTAGTGTGGTTGGTCGCCATCGGCGGTATGTATCTGGGCAAAGGCCTGGACGCTCAAACCACGGAGCCGTACTTCCAGCTCGCGTCCTCTGCCCTGATCATTATGATTGCGCTCTGGATGCTGTGGCGTACCTGGCGTGGTGAGCAGATGTTCGAGTTCGAGCAAGGTGATGATCACCACCACGGTGAGCATAACCATGGTCATCATGATGAAACCCATCGAATTGATACCGGCCATGGCCGCGTAGAACTGTCGATATTCGAGGAGGGGATACCTCCCCACTGGCGTGTGAAAACGTTGAGTGGGCATACTTGGTCAGCATCAGACGTTCGCTTGATGACGACCCGCCCTGATGGCATTACGCAAACCTTCTCATTTGTTGAGCGCGAAGGTTTCCTGGAGTCTACGGTCAATATCCCGGAACCCCATGAATTCAGTGCACGCTTGAGTCTGGGCCATGCCGGCCATTCCCATGATTACGACTTGGAATTCCAGGAGCATGATCACGGGCACGCGCATTCAGAACTGGAAGGGTTGGAGTTATCGATTGATGGTTATCAGGATGCGCATGAGCGTGCCCATGCCAACGATATCCGCAAGCGATTCACCAATCGTGAGGTCACCACGGGACAGATCATCATGTTCGGTTTGACGGGGGGGCTCATTCCTTGCCCAGCGGCCATTACTGTTCTGCTGCTCTGCCTTCAGGTCAAAGAAGTCGCGTTGGGTGGCGTGCTAGTCCTGTGCTTCAGTATTGGTCTGGCGCTCACACTGGTAACCGTCGGTGCAGCCGCCGCAATTGGCGCCAAGCAGGCCTCCAACCGCTGGCCTTGGATGGGCACCGTCGCGCGTCGAGCCCCTTATCTGTCCAGCGTGCTGATCATCGGTGTTGGTCTGTACGTTGGCTTCCATGGCTGGATCGGCCTGAACGCATAAGGCGACGTCTGAGTGTTCGAACTCACCAGCTACGTTGGCCTTTTCCTGGCTGCATTCGGTGCCGCCACGTTATTGCCAATACAGTCTGAAGCCGTGCTGGTCGGAATGTTGCTCTCCGACCGATACGTCGTATCTACACTCTTGGCGGTCGCCACTTTTGGCAACGTTCTTGGCTCCGCACTGAACTGGCTTCTGGGCCGTTCTGTTGAGCGATTCCGCCATAAGCCCTGGTTCCCCTTGAGCGAGAGCAAGTTAGAAAAAGCCCAGCACTCCTATCTGCGCTACGGGCGCTGGTCACTGTTGCTGAGCTGGGTGCCCATCATTGGCGATCCGCTGACGGTAGTCGCCGGAGTCATGCGCGAACCACTCTGGAGTTTCCTACTGATCGTCACCCTTGCCAAGGGCATGCGTTATCTCGTGCTGACCGCCGTCACGCTGGGGTGGACATGAAGACGGCTCATACAACCCCGCTCTCCCCACTCAAGAGTCGAAGCAGTAGCCTGGATCTGATCAAGTGGCTGGCAATGCTCACAATGGTTATCGACCACTTACGATTGGTGTGGCCGGAAATGAGCAACCTGTTCATTCCGGGTAGGCTTTCCTTTCCGCTGTTCTGTGTCGCCATTGCGGCCAACGTAGCGCGCTCCAAACCGGGCGAATTGCTGACGGCGACGAATGGTCGATACCTTGCGTTGATGCTGTTTTTTGCCGCCATTTCAGAAGTGCTTTATCGCTACATCAGCACCTCGGGATCATTCAATGTGTTGGTGACGCTTGCATTGGGGCTGGTGATTGCCTTGGGATGGCAACATCGCACCTTGTTGAGCGGCGCTATCGCGTTGATGGCCGCCGCTGTTGCCTACGTGCTGGATGATTCTCTGATGTACGGCTTCTACGGTTCACTTGTTCCAGCGGCTGTCTTAGTAGCAATAAAAACCCCCGGTGCTCTTTGGTTGCTGCCAGCGGCTCTATGCCTGTTGAGCAATACCCGCAGTAGCATCGTAACCAGGGCGTTGGACTTGGAAATCTATTCAATGTTGGCTTTGAGCACTGCGTTCGTTGCCCCCCTGATTGGACTCTGGCTTCTACGTCAAACATTCATCTTCAAGGTCTGGCCTGTGCGGCAATGGGGTTATTGGTTCTATCCTGGCCATCTTGTCGCTCTGCAAGCGCTACGTCTTCTGGTCTGAAGGCTGACCAACCAGCCTTAGCAGATCCTAGGAACTCACTGACGTCTATCTGGCCATCGGCGATGCTGATCATCGATCACATACGGGTGTTCGTGATCGACGCCATCCTGACCTTTTAGGTGTGTGTGATCGTCTGACAGGTTCTCATGGGTGTGTTTTATCGTCTCTTGGTCATGAGCAGGGCGCCAGATCACCATGCTGATCACCAGTGCGCTGCCTGCCACGACAGCTAGCCCAACAAACGATGCGGTGAGGCTGATATTGGCACCCAGCCATCCCGCCAATGGGTAGGTAATCAACCAGCAGGCATGGGATAGAGCAAATTGGGCGGCAAACAACGCCGGGCGATCTTCGGCATGTGCCGAGCGACGCAACAGTCGACCGCTCGGAGTCTGGGCTAGGGAGTAGCCAAGCCCGAGCACCATCCACAGCGGCAGCAGTAAGTTATAGGTGGTCAGGTTGATGCCAACCGCTAAACCCGCGACCAATATTCCTCCGCCAAACAGCATGGCCGTTCGGTCTTTGATGTTTTTCAAGAGTCGAGGCAAGACCAGGGCCGCGACCATCGAGCCGCCACCAAACGCAGCCAGCGCCAATGCCGTAGAACTCTGCGGTAGAGCGAAGCGAGACTGCACCAGCACCACCGTGTTGACGATGACCATCGCACTGGCGGCCGCTACCGTCAGATTGAGAGCCAACAGCCCTCGCAAGCGAGGTGTGGCCAGGAATATACGCATGCCTCGGGTGGTTCGTTCGTAGATGCTCCGTCGCGGCGTTGGCTTCGCCTTTGGCAGAAGCACTGTGGAGACAAGGGCCGCCGAGGCGAGAAACCCGATGACGGTGCCGGCGAACAGGTTATGAAAGCTGATCACGGTCAGCAACGTGGCGGCGAGCATCGGGCTGGCGACACTTTCGAGATCGTAGGCCAGACGCGATAGCGACAAGGCGCGGGTGTAGTCGTCCTCGTCGGGCAGGATGTCTGGAATGGTCGCCTGGAACGTAGGGGTAAACGCTGCCGAGGCTGACTGGAGAACAAAAATCAGAACGTAAATCTGCCAGACTTCCGTCACAAACGGCAGAGCGAGCGCGACCAGTGCTCGCACCAGATCCAGCGATACCAGCATTGCCCGACGGGGTAGGCGCTCTGCAAAAGCGGCTGCAATGGGGGCTACGCCGATGTAGGCCGTCATTTTGATCGCTAACGCCGTACCGAGGACAGCGCCCGCTTGGGCTCCTGCGAGATCGAACGCCAGTAGGCCCAGCGCGACTGTGGCAAGACCAGTACCTACGAGCGCGATCACTTGGGCGAGAAAGAGATGACGGTAGGTTCGGTTGGCTAAGATTTTCAACATGAAATATCTCAATTGGCGAAGTGCGTAAGCAGGTGGCTACCGACTTTTTACGAACAGACGCAATCAGCTGGTTTCGTCTCTAAAGAGCGCGAGCATCCTCCCAGGGGGGATATGGTTCGATCCTAAACCATAGACCATGGCAGCTCAAGAAATAGGCGATACGTTATCTATTGAATTACTGGAGTGCGGGCCTGCCCATACGGCTTGTACTGGTTCTGCAAGGCGAGGCGACGTGCTCAATGTTTCGATTGCAGCGTTCAAATGCTGCAACGCTGCCGGTCGGATGTATTTCCTCCCTGGGTTGTATGGCTAGTTGGAACGTGTGATCATATTTTTATTATAGGTAGGGGGGGTATGGTATGGGTCATGTGAGATCGAGCAAAGACAATCTTCTTAAGCGCGTGAAGCGAATCGCTGGGCAAATCCAGGCGATTGAGCGAGCACTCGACTCTGATGATGACTGCTCGAAAACCTTGCTTTTGGTCGCTTCGACCCGTGGCGCTATCAATGGGCTGATGGATGAAATCATCGAAGACCACGCTCGTGAACACGTCGCGAATCCGACACTCAGCAACGAAGAAAGAGCGAAAGGCGTCGATGAGCTTCTCGAAGCCATTCGCCGGTATTCCAAATAGGATTTACCCAAATGAGTAATGCGTACATCGACTATTCCCACGACCATATGTTCCTTGGGAAATCACATGAAGAAAACGCCAAGCGAACCTTGTGGGTAGTGGCTCTGACCGTCGTAATGATGGTTGCTGAAATCACTGCCGGTTATCTCACTGGCTCAATGGCATTGCTGGCAGATGGTTTTCACATGGCAACGCACGCCGGAGCACTTGGCATAGCCGCAGCTGCTTACGGTTACGCAAAAAGACATGCCTCAAGTGCGCGCTACAGTTTTGGAACTGGCAAGGTGGGAGACCTGGGTGGCTTCGCCTCTGCTCTGATTTTGGGACTGGTCTCCTTGGGAATTGCCGGAGAGTCGCTATTTCGTCTCTTTCAACCGACTCAAGTGCAATTCGGAACAGCGACTTTTATCGCAATTGTAGGATTAGCAGTGAATGTGGTGAGCGCGCTTTTGCTGTCTGGTGGTCATGATCATCACCATGGGCATGACCACGGCCACGATGAATCTCACCATGCGCATGGTCACGACAATAATTTGCGCTCTGCTTACGTTCACGTCATTGCAGATGCACTGACTTCGGTTCTGGCCATCGCAGCACTGCTTGCTGGTCGATACCTTGGCTGGGTATGGCTCGATCCTGCAATGGGGATTGTGGGTGCAGTTGTCATTGCGCGCTGGGCTTGGTCGTTGATGCGGGTGACTGCGGGTGTATTGCTCGATCAGACAGATGATCATGTCGCTGAAGAGATTCGTGAACTGGTTGAGCAACCGGGAGATGCTTCGATCATTGATCTTCATGTCTGGCAGGTGGGGCCGCAAGCCCGCGCTGCGATTGTGAGTGTTCTGGGCAGCCCAGCAGTGAATGCGGAAAACATACGAGAACGGCTTGCAACGGTTCATGAGATCACTCATTTGACAGTTGAGTACCGCACGAAGTTGGTCGCTGATTCACCCGATCAGCTCGCCGTGCTTGCTTCGCAATGAACCCGTAGCACGTAGAGTTCGACGAGGAATTGAACAATGGCCAAGGACATCGAAAATCCCTGTATCTCTGTTTGCCAGCTGAACAGCGAACTGTGCGTCAGCTGCGGTCGCACCAAGGAAGACATCAAAAAATGGAAACGAATGAAGCGTCCAGAAAAAATGGCCTCTGTACAACGGGCGACCCTGCGCCTGAAAAGCCTGCAAAAAAAGAACTCTTAAACCACCGTCATTTACATTTTCAACTTTTTCAGCCGAGACAGATGTCCTGGTTTGGGAGGGCAAGCTGAGGGGCAACGCCATTTCCAAACCGATCACTATCGCGGTCAGCAATCTGCTGCGCAGTGCGTGTCAGCATACGGAGCACGGCGTCATCACCAATTACTTGAACTCATCTCAAATTGTTATTGAGGACAGCGGTGCGGGGTTATCCGATGTGGTTTAAGTGCGCCTGTACAACTGTTGCTGATCGTCCTTGGCGAATTGTTTGAGAATAATGTCGACAGAGCAAGTCCCACTGCATGGCCATGAACGGTGACCATGCTGTAACGGGAGGGATCGGGGGGTTTAGTTTTCGGGGTATTCAGCAATGACCTGATCTGTGCCAGCTTTGTTCCGGCCGATGATCTGGTAAACCTCATGCACTCCGTCGACTTCCATTCCTGGAGAACCTGCTGGCATACCAGGGGCGGCGATTCCGAGAAGGTCGTCACGTTTGCTCATCGCAATTATTTGCTCGGCAGGCACGTGACCTTCAACAAACTTTCCGTTGATCATCGCAGTGTGGCAAGACGAGAGTCGTGGAGCGACCCCCAGATCTTGTTTGACAGCACTCATGTTGGTCTCTACATGATCTATGACGGTGAAGCCATTGGCCTCAAGATGCTGAATCCACTTCTTACAGCATCCGCAGTTAGCATCTCGGTGAACATCGATGGCCAACGCCTGTGCTGCTTGAGCGGTTGAACCGATGAACAGTGCGGCGAACGTTGCGATACGCAGAAATCGACTTGAGAGTCGGAAGCTACCTGTCATGGATATTTCCTTTTCCCTTGGCGGCGGCGAGATGAATGCCGCTGCAAAGGTTTGGTTGAAGGTATTATATTTGAGTCGGGGAGCCGCCCCCCTGTTATTCAAAAATCGTAGGGCTTTTGCTCAAACCACTCAGAACCACATCCGAATACCGGCTACAAATCGAGCCTCGTTGGTCTTTTCCCCTTCATCGCTGGCCAGGTCGGCGGTCTTGCCGTAGGAGCGATTCCAGGTAACCCCGACATAAGGGGCGAATTGGCGAACAATCTCGTAACGCAACCGGAACCCTACTTCGGTGTTGGCCAATCCAGATCCTATGCCGCGCTGGGGATCATTTTTTCCATACATGTTTACTTCGACTGTCGGCTGTAAGATCAGGCGATTTGTCAGCAGGATGTCGTAATCGCCTTCAAATCGAGCAGCGGTTTGACCGTTTTCACCGATATAGGCAGTCGCTTCAGCTTCAAAGTTATAGAGGGCCATGCCCTGAATACCGAGCGCTCCCCATGTTTGAGGCGACCCGGGTTTGAAGTCTTGCCGAACGCCCGTGACGACATCCCACCATGGACCGATGGCGTGCCCCCAGAGTGCTTGGAGTTCGGCGTTTTCCGTCACGCCATTGGTACGTTCACCTTCCGAACGCAGCCACAGGCGATCAACGTCACCGCCGATCCACCCTTTGGCATCCCAGGCCAACGCACTCCCGTTGTCAGCGTCTTGGTACTCAAACTTATCCAGAAGGATGAACGAGTTGATTTTTTTGTCGTGTACACCATGACCTGCCACATCTGGAAAGGCGGCTGCACGGTCAGCGTCGGTAAGTACGGGGACAGGGGTTCGGCTTGTGGTCGTTGCCCCTCCAGCCATGCTTTCCATACCGTCCATTTGCCCGTCGTCCATGCTCATCTTGCTGTGATCCATGGCCCCCATCTTGTTATGGTCCATAGTTCCCATTGAGCCGTGGTCCATCTTGGAGTGATCCATTGCGCCATCTTTTGCTTTGGCTGGTTTGGATTTCTGCGCAGTCGAAGGCTTCGCGTCCGCACTTGATGGCATCGCCATCGACGGATCCATCTCCTCAGCAGCTTGGGCCATGAAGAAAAATGCAGGACTGGTAGAGACTGCAAGTGCCATCAACGTTGGGCGTAAAAATTTACTGGTCATGATCTCAATCTGCCTTTTTGGTTTTTTGGTCATGATCCATCGACTCATGGCTCATCTTGCTATTGTCCATTGCCCCGTGATCTAGCTTCGAATCGT
Source organism: Pseudomonas sp. MF6747 (assembly GCF_963890955.1). Classification (NCBI taxonomy): domain Bacteria; kingdom Pseudomonadati; phylum Pseudomonadota; class Gammaproteobacteria; order Pseudomonadales; family Pseudomonadaceae; genus Pseudomonas; species Pseudomonas sp. MF6747. The sequence goes on along the minus strand of NZ_CAWPSZ010000053.1, from coordinate 137,554 downwards.
TCGCCGTCATTGCTGGCTTGTCCGTTGCTGTAGCAGGAACATTGGTTGAATGATCGCCGCCATTTTCCCCTGCCAGCACCATGGACGAGAGTCCACCCAGCAGGCCAATGGCAAAGAGGCAACCCACCAGGGAATTACGATTAAGGTATGTGCTCACAGATCGTCTCCTTTACTCATCAACCCGTACTTCACGGAACATGCCCATTTCCATATGGAAAAGCAGGTGGCAGTGATAGGCCCAACGGCCTAAGGCATCAGCGGTAACTCGATAGCTGCGTTTGGTACCTGGCGGCATATCGATCGTGTGCTTGCGCACCATGAACTTGCCGTTCTCATCCTCGAGGTCACTCCACATACCGTGAAGGTGGATGGGGTGGGTCATCATGGTGTCGTTCACCAAGGTGATGCGCAGACGCTCACCGTACTTCAGGCGAAGCGGCTCGGCGTCAGAGAATTTTATGCCGTTAAACGACCACGAAAACTTCTCCATGTGACCGGTCAAATGAAGCTCGATGGTACGATTTGGCTCGCGGCCGTCAGGGTCTTGGAAAGTGCTTTTCAAGTCGGAGTAAGTGAGCACTCGACGACCATTATTCCGCAAGCCTATTCCAGGATCGTTTAGTTTTGGCGTTGGATTCATGGCTTGCATGTCAACCAGGGGGTTGTTGGTTTCGGAGGCAGGATGTGTCTGCATTTCTCCACCCATACCGCCCATGCCAGCCATCCCTGACATATCACCACTACCCATTCCAGCCATCTTGCTGTGGTCCATCCCGGCCATGCTGGACATGTCGCCTTTGTCCATGCCCGCCATCTTGCTGTGATCCATACCCGCCATGTTAGTCATGTCACCGCTGTCCATGCCGGTCATCCCGGTCATGTCGCTTTGGTCCATACCGGTCATCTTGCTGTGGTCCATGCCAGCCATGCCCGACATTTCACCTGACTTCTTCTCGGCGCCGCCCATACCGGCCATGCTGCCATGGTCCATACCAGCCATACCGCCCATCCCCATGTCATCCATAGTGACGATTGGACGTGGATCTATAGCAGGTACCTGAGCAACTAGCCCTTCACGAAGTGCGAGGGTTCCGCGTGCATAACCCGTCCGATCCATAGACTGGGCGAAGATGGTGTAAGCCTCTTCACTGGCAGGCTCTACGATCACGTCATACGTTTCAGCTACGGCGATGCGGAATTCGTCAACGCTCACTGGGTTCACGTGTTGGCCGTCGGCGGCCACAACGGTCATTTTCAAACCAGGAATGCGGACGTCGAAATAGCTCATCGCCGAGCCGTTGATAAAGCGTAGGCGTAGCTTCTCACCCGGCTTGAAAATACCGGTCCAGTTACCGTTGGGCGCCTGGCCATTCATGAGATAGGTGTAAGTATCTGCGCTGACGTCTCCAAGGTCGGTTGGGCTCATGTTCATTTCAGCCCACATCTTCCTGTCAGCTACTGTTGCTGACCAACCTTGCTTACTGACATCGTCGATGAAATCACCAACGGTGCGTTTATGGTGGTTGTAGTAGCCCGACTGTTTCTTAAGCTTGGCCATGACACGACTAGGATCTTCATCGGTCCAGTCAGTCAACATCACCACATAGTCGCGGTTGTATTGAAAAGGTTCAGGCTCTTTCGAGTCGATAACGATTGGCCCGTAAACCCCTGCCTGCTCCTGTAAGCCCGAGTGGCTGTGGTACCAGTACGTACCATTCTGATGAACCTTGAACTTGTATTCGTACATGCCGTCGGGTGCGATGCCATGGAAACTCAAGCCAGGTACACCGTCCATATTGGCCGGCAGGATGATCCCGTGCCAATGGATTGAGGTGTCTTGGTCCAGGCGGTTTTTTACACGCAGGGTGACCGTCTCTCCTTCGCGCCAACGCAGCAAAGGTCCTGGCAATGATCCATTGATGGTCATGGCTGTTCGCGGCGAGCCGGTGATGTTTACCGGGGTTTCACCAATAAACAGATCAAATTCATTGCCGGTGAGTACGCTCGGCAGACCAGGACTTGTCACCGCCCATACAGGAGTGCGCCAAAGGCCAAAGCCGCCGAGAATGCCACCAGCGGCCAAGCCTTTTACGAATGTCCGTCTAGAGGTTTTGGAATGCATGCCGTTTATTTCCAATCAGTCAAAAGGGAAGCCGTGCGAAACAACCGATCATGAGTTGCCCGGATCAGCTTTGCCCACCGTCACAAAAGACAAACTCTTACGGCAAGCGAGCTCAGAAATTGCCACATTTAAACCACCGCAGTGATTACATTTCTGTCAGCTTGGAGGGCCCAGCTATTTAGCAATTCTTGTGGTCCATCGCCTTGGCTTTGCTTTCAGCGACAGGGGGGTGGGCATTTTGCGTTTGAGCCACTCGGTACGATTCCATCGAATTATTCCTGGCCACTTCCATGCGTGCGAAAGTCCGGTCACCACCGCCTTCGGCCATAGCCAAAGAAGAGACGGTCAGAGCAGCGATGACGAACAAGGTTTTGATAGGATTCATTTGGGGTTCCTCGGATGAGTATTGATGCCCCCTGAATCCACATCAATCGTTGACTCTAAGGGGTGAGCTTGAGGCTCAATAGGACTATAAGACTCATCCCCTGACAGGAAGCTTAGGCCAATATTACAGTTGTGTCAGGTTGCGATATTTCTCTTGAGATACAGAGTGATTAGTCCGTAAGGTCTAAGCCATCCAGCGTCACATAACCGACATTTATTCTTTAAAACTTACCTGTGCGGTTGTGTAAGCTTCCGGTCACTTTCGCGGAGGTTTGACGTTTTTTCGTTCGCACTTGAATTGTATCTCGACTCGGATGCACTACGTTAAGCACTTGAGTGTTCGATATAGGTGGGAATGTTAAATGGCAGCGTAACTTAGCGTAACTAAAGGTGGCCACCGGTGAGTATTAATTTTGAAAAAGCGCTTGGCTCCGCAGAAAGAGCATTACTTTTTCGCAGCCAACGAGCTGAGGTGCTTAGCAATAATATCGCTAATGCCGACACTCCTAATTTTAAGGCCAGAGATTTGGACTTTTCCGCTGTCCTGGCTAGCCAGACAAAAGGAGGTTTTGCTACTCCGTTCTCTTTGAAAACAACAAACCCAAAACATATTGCCGTAAACGAATTAGCAAGTGATATTCATAGCGGCGCGTTGCTTTACAGCACGCCGAACCAACCTTCCATTGATCAAAATACTGTGGATCAACAGGTCGAGGTCGCAAAATATACGGAAAATTCGATTCATTTCGAAACTGCTTTTACTCGATTGAATGGAGCATTTAAGGGGCTACTCAAAGCTCTAAGAGGTGACTAATAAACCTCACCCAGCGATGGAATCAGCGCCTCAGGCGCTGATTTGGGAAGGGAAACCCAGTGCTTCCACAGCTTTACGGACCTGCTCTGGGTTTTCGCTGCTTTCAACGGTTACCTTACCTGCCGCGCGATCCACGGAAACCGTAGCCTTGCTGTCCAGTGACTGAATTGCTTTGGTGATTTTGCTGACGCAGCTACCGCAACCAATGCCTGATACGTTTAAGACGAACATGGTTATTCCTCTTGTGCTGAGCGGTCTCTTTTCACCGCAACACCAGCATCAACGTTGACACAATAGCAAGGTCAAGGGTTATGTATTAACGGGCTGCGAGCATCGGTTACGCTCAATCTATTCGGGTATTCCTCAGTCTCAAAGCATTGAAAACTACAGATGCAGAACTGACGCTCATGGCTAACGCAGCGATCATTGGCGACAGAAGGTGCCCCGTTAGTGGGTAGAGCAGGCCTGCGGCGAGGGGGATACCCATTGAGTTGTAAAGGAAGGCGAATCCCAAGTTTTGCCGCATGTTTTTCACCGTTGCAACCGAAAGTGCTCGTGCCCGTAAAATCCCCATCAGGTCGCCTTTTACCAGCGTGAGCTGCGCGCTATTCATCGCGACGTCAGTCCCTGTACCCATGGCAATGCCCACGTCTGCTCGCGCCAAGGCCGGTGCGTCGTTGATGCCGTCGCCGGCCATGGCAACCTTTCGACCGGATTGCTGGAGGTCCGCCACCAGGCGCTCCTTGTCCTGAGGTTTCACTTCACCATGAACCTCTTCAATACCCATCTGTTTGGCGACAGCACGTGCGGTGGTGAGCCCGTCTCCTGTGGCCATGATGATTTTTACGTTATCAGCCTTAAGCTTGGTGACTGCTTCTTTGGATGTCGGTTTTATCGGGTCTGAGACCGCTAGTAACCCTGCCAAGGCTCCGTCAACGGCGAGATAGATGATGCTGATGCCTTCAAGGCGCAACAACTCTGCACGGAATTGTAAGGCCTTAGTACTCACTCCGGCAGCTTCCATCAGTGCAGTGTTGCCCAGCTGTACTTTCTTGCCATCAACAAGGCCACTGACTCCAATCCCTGAGCCGGACTCAAACGATTCAGGCTTGGTGAGTGCAATATTTTCAGTTCGGGCGTGATCGACGATGGCATGAGCCAAAGGATGTTCGCTGCCTTGATCAAGGCTAGCGGCCAGTTGAAGAACATCGTGTGGATTGAAATCTGGTGTGGCCTCCACACTGTGAAATACCGGCCTTCCCTCTGTCAGGGTCCCCGTTTTATCGACAATCAGTGTGTCGATCTTGCAAAGGTTTTCGATGGCACTGGCATCCCTGAACAGCACACCCATACTGGCGGCTTTACCCGTCGAAACCATGATCGACATGGGTGTTGCGAGACCCAGTGCACAGGGGCAAGCGATGATAAGTACGGCGACAGCGTTGATCAGGCCGAAGACCCAGCTAGGTTCTGGACCGAAGATCCCCCAGCCCAAGAGTGTTAGCAACGCAATCGCGATAACCCCCATCACAAAGTAACCGGCAATCGAGTCGGCCATTCGTTGCATTGGCGCTTTGGAGCGTTGGGCTAGAGCGACCATTTGTACTATCTGCGACAGCATGGTGTCGGCGCCGATCTTTTGCGCCTCCATCACCAAGCTCCCATGAGTATTAAGCGTGGCGCCGATCAAACTATCCCCTGCTCTTTTCATTACCGGCACCGGTTCACCAGTGAGCATGGATTCATCCACCGCACTTTCTCCCTCGAGTACGGAGCCATCAACTGGCACCTTTTCACCAGGTCTGACCCGCAAATGGTCTCCCAAGTGAACATGGGTAAGAGGAATGTCTTCCTCCTGACCATCGGCGTTGATCTTGCGTGCAGTCTTGGGAGACAGGCCTAGAAGGGACTTAATGGCGGCGGAGGTTTGTGAACGTGCTTTGAGCTCAAGAATCTGCCCAAGCAAGGTGAGCGAGATGATGACCGCAGCGGCTTCGAAGTAGACGCCGATACGTCCATCTTGCATGAAGGTGGTGGGAAAACTTTGGGGAAATAGGGTTGCCGCGACGCTGTAAAGATAGGCTGCGGCAGTACCCAAACCAATCAGAGTCCACATGTTTGGACCGCGATTTCTAACAGATGCTATGGCCCTTACAAAAAAGGGCCAACCTGCCCATAAGGTGACCGGCGTCGCAAGAGCGAACTCGATCCAGTTTTGGACCGAACCATGGAACAGTTGTAATGAGTGACCCGCCATGGCTAGAAGGGTCACTACCACGGTTAAAGGCAGCGACCACCAAAAGCGGTGGGTGAAATCCCGGAGTTCAGATTGATCATCTTCATCAAGCACGGGCATGACCGGTTCTAATGTCATGCCACATTTAGGGCAATTGCCGGGCCCTGGCTGTCTTATTTCCGGGTGCATAGGACAGGTAAATTCAGTGGCTACTTGTAGCGCCGGCTCTGTAGCGCCGATGCTGGGTTCAGTGCTGGGATGACTGCCACTGTAGTGTTCTGGATCTGCCCGAAATTTCTCTTGGCATTTCTGGCTGCAAAATTGATACATCTGTCCCGGATAAGACTCGCTAAATTTACTTGGAGGCGTAACCGTCATACCGCACACCGGGTCACGTATATCGCCGTCAGGGGGCGAGGCAGCGTGGGCGGGACCGTGATCGTGATCGTGGTGGCTCGGTGTCGTGTGCATAGCTATTTCTCGTCCTTGTTGGTTGCTGCCTGATCGCCATGGTCATGTCCGCTATGTCCATGCCCAAAAAAATGCATCAATGGACAGATCAACAGAATGAGATAGGGCAAATACGGATAAACGTGGCTGAAATGTTCCCGCACCACGTAGAAGGCACCGATCGCAATGAGCATGATCAGTACAACGCCTGTTTTGCGCCTCCAGAATGGAGAGGTGGTGCTTCCAGCCGAATGCTGATGGTTATTCATGATCTAAACCCTAATGTGCGAGTTGCTCTGATCTCTGCCACAGAGCGTAGCCAACTCTTGCGTCGACGCGCTTTTAGCGGTCGGCTCAGGTTTAGTTCAAGTCAAATTGACCGACCATCCCAGACTGGTAATGGCCTGGCACATTGCAGGCAAATTGCAGTCCAGCTGTGTTGTTGAAGGTCCAGATCAACTCCTTGGTTGCTCCTGGCTCGATCAGCACGCTGTTCGGGTCGTTGTGTTCCATCCCGACCATCTTCATCCCTCCCATGCTGTGGCCCATGTTGCCCGTCATCTTCCCAGCACCGATGGGTGTAAGCGTTCCATTCTGGAACATGCTCGCCATTTCTTTTTGGTGCGCCGCATGAGCAGCGGCCTGGCCGATATTGAACTCGTGCAGCAGCGCCCCTTTGTTGTGAAGTACAAAGCGAACTGTTTCACCGGGCTTTACGTCGATGTTCTTAGTTTTGAAGAAAATATCACCCATCTCCACATCAACCGTGCGAGTAACCTCAGAGGCGACTCCAGGCTGGCCAATATCCTCTTTCCCATGACCTGCGCTGGCCATCGCCGTAGCACCGAAGAGTAGGGTGATTGCCGCAATAACTGGGGTAATAAGCTTATTTTTCATGGTGACCTCGTGGGTTAAGAGCGAATCACTGGCTATGCTAAAGAGGCGGAGCTGCCACTTAACTGACCTGAACACTACATTTCTGTCAGTTTTCAAAAGAAAACGCGGCGTCCGAATGACGCCGTGTTTAGAGGACCGGTTCGAAAAACCAATGAGACCGGTTGGTCACTGATGGTTTTCAGAAAGCATCAGTTTGTGCTCGCGCTGCATTTGGCTCAAAACGTCATCAACCATAGCATCGTGTTTTTCCATCCAAGCAAGGTGCTGCTGAGGTGACATTGATGCGTTTGGGTGATCTTGATGGAGCTGGCTCATGATTTCGCCCAGCATTTTCATATGCTCGGCCATGTGTACATGGCGCTGTCCTTCAGGGGCTTTTTCAGCTTGTACCAAGGTTGCTTCTGCTTTGTCGCGCAGGCTCTCCATACGCTCCGCGATCCGGTCTGCGCCACCTTCAGCCAACGCAGAAGCCGAGACGAGTATGGAGCTCACAAAGAAAAGGACTTTTAGGCTATTCATGGGACAGCTCCTTATGGATTTATTTTCCGGCTCCCCCTAGGTTTCATGCTGAAGAGTCGGTCGAGCACCAGGAAGTACTCATGTTTGAACCCTAGACACCGCTCGCTGACAACTACCTGAAGCCAATATTACTTTTCTGTCAGTTGCTGGTTGGCAGAAGCATTTCGTTGCAGACTCAGCCTCACAATTATTTGAGAGCCACCCCCATGAGACTTCTGGTTGCGGAAGACGAACCAAAAATAGGTATCTATTTGCAGCAAGGACTCACTGAGGCGGGGTTCAATGTTGATCGCTTTACCAATGGCCAAGACGCGCTTCAGCACGCTTTGAGCGAGGCGTATGACCTGCTGATTCTTGATGTGATGATGCCTGGGCTGGATGGCTGGGAAGTACTTCAGAAAGTGCGCGCATCCGGGAAAGATGTTCCGGTGCTCTTCCTCACGGCGCGAGACCGCGTTGAGGACCGAGTAAAAGGGCTTGAACTGGGGGCCGACGATTACCTGATTAAACCCTTTGCCTTTTCAGAGCTGCTGGCACGCGTTCGAACGTTGTTGCGTCGCGGCACTAGTGCGCCCTCACAAACCTATATGAAATTGGCTGATCTGGAGGTGGACCTACTCAAGCGCAGGGTTATTCGAGGAGGCAAGCGCATAGATCTGACAGCCAAAGAGTTTGCGTTACTCGAATTGCTGCTCCGTCGTCGAGGCGAGGTTCTGCCCAAGTCACTTATTGCTTCCCAAGTTTGGGATATGAACTTCGACAGCGATACCAACGTCATCGAGGTCGCGGTCAGGAGGCTCAGAGCGAAGATTGATGATGATTTTGAGGTCAAGCTGATCCACACCTCTCGGGGGATGGGTTACATGTTGGACGCACCGGACTTGGGGTCGGAATGAAGCGAATGTCACTGACTACCCGCATGAGCCTGATGTTCATGCTTGCTGTAACCGCTGTGCTCACTGTGGCCGGACTCAGTTTTAACAACCTCAGCCGGCATCACTTCAAGATGCTGGATCAGCAGGCGCTGAACGAAAAGCTTCACTCGACGCAAAGAATTTTGACTGGGTTGAATAGCATTGATCAGTTCAGTGATGTTAAACCCGAGCTGGAGGCGCTGCTTGGTGCTCATCGTGATTTGACGGCCCTTATCATCGATGGTGACGGCAAGCTCTTGTTTGCTGATCCTGGTCCGATCGTAGTGCCGGAAGACTACCGAACGATCACAAACAGCAATGTCTGGGAGTGGCGAGATGAGGAGCAGGTATTTCGAGGAGTGACGGCACAAGCCATTGTGACAGGGCAAGACAAGCCATTGACCGTGATGTTGATCTTTGATGTTACTCAACATATGGCTTTCTTCGAGACGCTTGAACGCTGGTTTTGGATAGGGCTGGTGATCAGCGCGCTGGTCAGTGCTGCACTGGGCTGGATGGTCGCGAGTAATGGCCTACGGCCTATCCGCCTAGTCACTCAGGTCGCGGCTTCAATGTCAGCTAAATCACTCAAAGAGCGTATTCCGTTAGGTCCCGTTCCTAAAGAGCTCCAGCAGATGGTGTTGTCGTTCAACGCAATGTTATCCAGATTGGACGATGCGTTTGTTCGTTTATCGAACTTCTCTGCGGACATTGCTCACGAATTACGAACGCCGGTCAGTAATTTGATGACTCACACTGAAGTGGTTTTATCTAGAAAAAGGAATATTGAGGACTACGAAGATAATCTGTACTCAAATCTTGATGATTTAAAACGTATGGGCCGGATGATTGATGACATGCTTTTTCTGGCGAAATCAGACAACGGTCTGATTACACATGAAAACAAACCGATAGACCTGGTAGCGGTAGTAGAGAAATTACTCGAATACTACCGCTTGCTTGCTGATGAGCGAGGGATCGACCTCAAAGTCACAGGGAGGGGGAGCGTCCGAGGTGACGTCCTTATGCTCGACAGGGCCATCTCTAATCTGCTCTCAAATGCACTCCGGTACACCCCCGAAGGGGAGTGTATTAGTGTCGATATCCGGCAGAAGGGAACTTCAATATCGGTCTCCGTGGAGAACCCTGGAGAGCCAATCGCGCCTGAGCATCTTGAAAAGTTGTTCGATCGTTTTTATCGCGTGGACCCGGCTCGCAGAGAAGGGAGCCCAAGCAATGCAGGGCTAGGTTTGTCGATCACTCGATCAATCATAGAAGCGCATGACGGCAAGATTTGGTGTACGTCTTCAAGCGGAAAAACAGCCTTTCATATTGAACTCCCTTGTGCGGATGAAAAAAAGGCGTAAGGCCCGTTGATCATATATATCTAGCAGCATGTGGTTAGCTCAAAGGGAACGTTCGTGGATGACGGAAACCTCTTGGCGCGTCGCAAAGGGAGTCACGTATTCGGCCCTGTATACGCGCTTATCAGTGTCCAAAATCCCACCTCAAGCTGACTGAAATGTAATCGAATAGTTTGCGTTCCTGTGGCATCGTGTACTCGCACTGTGACGTTAGAGTTCTTGTGATTTCTTCCTGTCCAGCCCGCCCTAGGACACGGAATCTGCTAGGTATTCGCCAGTGGCTTTAACAAGCGTCAAAAAGTAAAAACTAGATATTCCCTAAAAAACCTAGAACCAACAGCTCTTGCTGTGAGGAGTCTTGCATGTCATTCCTTAAAACTACCACCGTAGCTGTTGCGCTGACTGCGGGTTTGCTTCTGAGTGCAGTTGCTCAGGCGCATCCAAAGCTGGTTTCTTCTACTCCCGCTGAAGGGTCGGATGCGGCGGCTCCTTCTAAAATTGAACTGCACTTTTCTGAGAATCTAACGACTCAGTTCTCTGGTGCAAAACTGATCATGACCGATATGCCTGGCATGCCGAACTCCCCTATGGGCGTAAAAGCCGGCGTTGCAGGTGGCGGTGATCCGAAGACGATGGTTATCACGCCCGCATCGCCATTGACCACGGGTACTTATAAAGTCGAATGGCGTGCCGTCTCATCGGACACTCACCCGATTACCGGTAACTTTTCCTTCAAAGTGAAATGATTCATGAGCGACTCAATAAATATCGCTGTTCGCTTTGCTCTTTATTTCGACCTTATGCTCTTATTTGGACTGGCAATTTTCGGTCTTTATAGCCTGAGGGGTAAAGAAAGAGTATCGGGAGCGGTTTTGAATTTTGAGTCGCTTCTTTACGGTACATCTGTTGTAGGTGTAGCTCTGTCCCTTGCAGCCATGCTGTTGCTTGCGAAAGCAATGAGTGGCGTATCGGGCTTCATGGAGCTACATCACCATATTTTTCAAATGGTTCTCATGGGGACTGACGTCGGTTTGACCTGGATGGTCCGAATAGGGGCGTTGGTGATGGCAATTATTGGCGTTTCCCTGAACAAGCGCTTTCCAACACTGAGTCTTTGGATTGTCACTGTCTGTGGCGCGATTGCGCTAGCGACGCTGGCATGGACGGGACACGGAGCAATGGACGAGGGAAGCCGTCGCTACTGGCACTTTATTAGCGACATCTTCCATCTTTTGGCCGCAGGCGGTTGGTTGGGTGCGCTAGCGGCATTTGCCCTGCTGCTGCGTTTGAAATCACTGAAAGGTGAGCGAGAAGCACGAATTCTTGCTCGGGTACTGACAGGGTTTGAATCGGCCGGCGCAGTGATTGTATTGATCATCAGCATTACGGGAGTGGCGAACTATCTATTTATCGTTGGGCCAAATCTCGATGAGGTGATGCTCAGCACTTATGGCGAGTTGCTATTTTTGAAGGTCCTGCTCTTTGCCGGGATGATCGTATTAGCGACGCTCAACCGCTTTCACCTAAGCCCGCTCTTGGAACGTTCTGTCCGAGATGGAGACTATGCTGTCGCGGTCAATGCCTTGCGCCGTAGTATGAAGCTCGAATTTTCAATGGCAGTCATCATTATTTGTCTCGTCGCATGGTTAGGTACTTTAAGCCCAGTAATGGAAATGAGCGCGGCATAGCGGTTGGTGGCAGCCAATAAAGGAGTCTTAAGGGTGAATTGTAAGGGCCATTTGCACCGTCTACACTCCAGCCCATGAAATACTATCTGCGGTTTTGCCTGATTTTCCTGATTAGCTTGGCGCTTCCCCTCAGTGGGATGGCGGGTGTTCAGGCATCGACTGAACCATGCCCGATGAGAACCATGGGCATGGCGATGATGGATGGTATGGGGCAAGACTGCTGCCACGACATGAAAAGTCCCACCGAGCATGGCAAACCTTGTAAGCCGGGTCAGGAATGCAAAACTGGCGGTATGCTGCAAGTCTCGATCATCAAGCCTCCTATCACCTTGTCCAGTCCTCTCGTTCTGCCCTTCTCCAGCCATTTCCCACTCGTACAAACCCCTTCAGGGGTATGGCGACCGCCCCGTACTTGATTCCTGTACCACACTGAGCCTCATTCCGCGTTAGCGGGATGGCATATCTGCGCGCATGTCTTATGAAGCGCGCGGTGGATCATCACAGGAATCGTGAACATGAACTCCAAGTGCTATTGCACAGGTTGGTCCCTCGTGGCCGGCCTGGCGGTAAGCGTACTGGCATTGCCGAGCCTCGCTGGCGCATTGACACTCGATGAAGCTTTGCGGCTGGCCGAAAACAATGCACCGTCGTTGACCGCACAAGACGCCAAAATTCAAGCAGCCACCAGCGCGGCCATTCCCGCTGGCGAACTTCCAGATCCCAAGTTGCTGCTGGGCGTGCAGAACTACCCCATTGGTGGTCCCGACAGATGGAGCATCGACCAGGACTTCATGACCATGCAAGTGGTCGGGATCAGGCAGGAGATGCCCAACAGCGACAAGCGCAAAGCACGTATCGAGGTCGCGGATGCGGCTGTTGATCGAGCGTCCGCCGAGCGCCGAGTGGCGCGTCTAAACGTCCGACAGTCCACGGCATTGGCCTGGATCAGTAGCTACTCGGTTGAGCGTAAAGATGCGATGTTCCAGGACTTCTACAAAGAAAACCGTCTTCTGACCGATACCGTCAGATCTCAGATTGCGGGTGGCCGCGCCCAACCCGCCGATGCGGTGACACCTAAACAGGAAGCTGCTCAACTGGCGGAGCAACAGGATGATTTAGTTCGCCAACGTGCACAGGCCCGGGCTGCCCTCAAGCGCTGGATTGGCCCTGCCGCCAATGACAAACCGGTGGGCAGCTTGCCTGATTGGCCCATCGAAACCTCTGGTTACTCCCATAAGCTGCAACATCACCCCGAATTAGCGGCTTTTGTGCCGATGACCCGTGAAGCACAAGCCAAGATCCGTGAAGCTGAGGCGGAAAAACAATCTGACTGGAGCTGGGAATTCGATTATCAGCATCGACGCCAACAATTCGGTGACATGGTCAGCGTGCAGTTTTCATGGGATCTCCCGCTGTTTCCTGACTCTCGGCAAAACCCCAAGATTGCGGCCAAGCACGCCGAACTAAACCAACTTGAGGCTGAGCGCGAAGCCCTGTCACGCGAGCATACCCAGCAACTGGAGGATGAGCTGGCCGACTACGAGCGCCTCAATCGTGCAGTCAACCGTAATCAGGAAAGCTTGTTGCCGCTGGCTAAAGAAAAGGTCGAACTCACCATGGCCAGCTACCGCTCCGGCAAGGGTGATTTGAACTCGGTTGTGGCCGCTCGACGCGAACTCATCGAAGCCCGTCTCAAGCAGATTGACGTTGAAGAGCAACGTGCTCTTACCAGCGCTCGCCTGTATTTCTCTTACGGGGAGTCCGCTCAATGATTTTTAAAGTCTGGAAAGGGGCTTTAGTCGTCGGCATCTCGATTGCCCTGGGTGTTGCCGGTGGTTACTGGTTTGCTCAACCGCGAATGAGCGGAGTAGCTGGTGTCGTGTCGGATCAGGAACCCAAAGCCTCTGCCGATCGAAAAGTTCTGTATTGGTATGACCCAATGTACCCACAACAGAAATTCGATAAACCGGGTAAGTCACCCTTCATGGACATGCAGATGATCCCTCAATACGCAGATACCAAGGGGGACAGCGCTGCCATTCGAATTGATCCAAGCCTGACTCAGAACCTTGGTGTGCGACTGGCTAGCGTCAGTCGAGGCGTATTTGACTCGACACTGAACGTGGTAGGTGTGCTGGCCTTCAACGAACGGGACGTTGCAGTCATTCAGGCCCGTACGGCGGGTTTTGTCGAGCGCGTGTATGCCCATGCACCTGGTGATGTGCTGAAGGCGAATGCCGCCTTGGCAGATATCTTGGTGCCGGAGTGGGCAGCTGCGCAGGAGGAATTTCTCGCCCTCAAGCGTATTGGCGATGCTGGCTTGCTGACAGCGGCCCGTCAGCGATTGCGGCTTACCGGAATGCCAACTTCGTTAATTGCTCAAGTTGAGCGCAGTGGCAAGGTTCAGCCGAACCTGACTCTGACCACCCCTATCGGTGGTGTGCTTCAAGAACTGAGTGTGCGTGAAGGTATGACGGTGGCCGCAGGCGAGACGCTGGCTCGTGTTAATGGTTTGAGCAGTGTTTGGCTGGCCGTGGCTGTACCAGAGTCGGAAGCTGGGTCAATCGTCGTAGGACAAGCAGCTGAAGCGCGTTTGTCCGCGTTCCCTGGAGTTGTGCTCAAGGGCGTTGTTAGTGCGATTCTTCCGGAAACCAGTTCGGACAGTCGCACACTTCGCGTTCGAGTCGAGTTACCCAATCCGGATGGTCGACTCAGACCAGGTTTGACCGCACAGGTAAGCCTCAACCGTTCGACGGAGCAAAGTGTTTTGTGGGTGCCGAGCGAGGCCGTCATTCGTACCGGTCGACGTGCGTTGGTGATGCTCTCTGAAGACGCTGGTCGATATCGCCCGGTGGAGGTGCAGTTAGGACAGGATAACGATGGCAAGACGGCTATATTGAAAGGCTTGGAAGAGGGGCAGAAAGTGGTGACCTCTGGCCAGTTCCTGCTCGACTCGGAGGCCAGTCTCAAGGGCGTTGTCGCAAGCTCATTGGACGTTTCGCCATCTACTGTAACCGTCGTAGCTTTGCATGAGGCCGATGGTCAGATCGTTGAGATCAACGACAAAGAAGTCACGCTCGCCCACGGTCCCTTCAAGACATTGGGTATGCCAGGCATGACGATGACTTTCCCTCTCGCCACTCCAGCTCTGATGAAGGGCCTAAAAACGGGCGACAAGGTTCGGATTGCTGTCAGCCAGACGGATGATGGTCTGCGCGTTGAGCGTCTTGAACGCTCTGGGAACCAGCCATGATTGCGGCCCTTATTCGCTGGTCGGTGGCCAACCGCTTTCTTGTGTTGCTGGCGACGCTGTTCGTCACGGCATGGGGTATCTGGGCGGTTCAAAGTACGCCCATCGATGCATTGCCAGACCTGTCGGATGTTCAGGTAATTATCCGTACACCTTATCCAGGCCAAGCCCCACAGATCGTCGAGAACCAGGTGACCTATCCATTGGCAACCACCATGCTCTCAGTGCCTGGGGCCAAGACTGTGCGCGGTTATTCCTTCTTTGGCGACAGCTTCGTTTACGTGCTGTTCGAAGACGGAACTGACTTGTACTGGGCCCGCTCGCGGGTGTTGGAGTACTTGAGCCAGATACAGAGTCGCCTTCCGGCCAGTGCCAAGCCCGCCTTAGGACCTGATGCCACAGGGGTTGGCTGGATTTTTCAGTACGCGCTGGTTGATCGCAGCGGTGGGCACGATCTGGCGCAACTGCGAGCCCTACAGGATTGGTTTCTCAAGTTCGAGCTCAAGACACTGCCGAACGTTGCGGAAGTGGCCACCGTGGGTGGCATGGTCAAACAGTACCAGGTCCAGCTCGATCCGCTTAAGTTGGCGAACTTGGGTATCACGCAGTCTGAGGTGACCGAGGCGATCGGCAAGGCCAATCAGGAAACCGGTGGGGCCGTGCTGGAAATGGCGGAGACAGAGTTCATCGTACGAGCTTCCGGCTACCTGAAGACGCTCAATGACTTTCGCGCTATCCCACTCAAACTGGGCACGGGCGGTGTGCCGGTCACTCTGGGCGATGTTGCCACGATTCAGTTGGGGCCTGAGATGCGTCGAGGCATCACCGAACTGGATGGCGAAGGTGAGACTGTCGGCGGCGTGGTGATTCTGCGCAGCGGTAAGAATGCTCGTGAAACCATTGCGGCGGTCAAAACCAAACTCGACGAGCTGAAAAGCAGTCTGCCGGCCGGGGTAGAAATCGTCACCACCTACGACCGCAGCAAGTTGATTGATCGTGCCGTGGAAAACCTCAGCCACAAGCTGATCGAAGAGTTCATCGTCGTCGCGTTGGTCTGCGGGATCTTTCTCTGGCACCTGCGCTCATCCCTTGTGGCAATTATCTCCCTGCCAGTGGGGGTGTTGATTGCCTTCATCGTCATGCGCTACCAAGGCATCAATGCCAACATCATGTCCTTGGGTGGGATCGCAATCGCCATCGGCGCTATGGTCGACGCCGCAGTGGTGATGATCGAGAACGCCCACAAGAAGGTAGAAGCCTGGCATGTGGCCCACCCTGGGGAGGAACTCAAGGGTGAGCATCACTGGCAGGTGATGACCGAAGCGGCTGCCGAGGTAGGACCTGCATTATTCTTCTGTCTGCTGATCATCACCCTGTCGTTCATTCCGGTGTTCACGCTGGAGGCTCAGGAAGGACGTCTATTCGGTCCATTGGCGTTCACCAAAACCTACGCTATGGCCGCAGCGGCTGGACTGTCGGTAACTCTCGTACCGGTGTTGATGGGGTATTGGATTCGTGGACGAATTCCCAATGAGCAGCAGAATCCGTTAAATCGTTGGCTGATCCGGATCTACGAGCCCGCTCTGGACGCCGTGTTACGTCGACCCAAAGTAACGCTGCTGGTTGCGTTGCTGGTCTTTGTCAGCGCGTTGTGGCCGATCTCTCGTCTGGGTGGTGAGTTTCTTCCCCCGCTGGACGAAGGGGACCTGCTCTATATGCCATCAGCTCTGCCGGGATTATCGGCGCAGAAGGCCGCGCAACTGCTTCAACAGACTGACCGTCTGATAAAGACAGTCCCAGAGGTCGAACACGTCTTCGGTAAAGCCGGCCGCGCTGAAACCGCGACTGACCCCGCACCGTTGGAAATGTTCGAAACCACCATCCAATTCAAACCACACGAACAGTGGCGGCCAGGCATGACCCAGGAAAAGCTCGTGGAGGAGCTGGACCGAGTGGTGCGTGTCCCAGGCTTGACCAACATCTGGATACCGCCGATTCGTAACCGCATCGACATGCTGGCTACCGGTATCAAAAGCCCGATTGGTGTGAAGGTTGCCGGTACCAATCTGACGGAGATCGATGCCGTAACCCAAGCTGTCGAACGTGTGGCCAAGGACGTGCCAGGTGTCAGTTCAGCGTTGGCCGAACGACTGACCGGTGGCCGCTATATTGACGTGGATATAGATCGTAAAGCTGCGGCCCGCTATGGGTTAAATATTGCCGATGTGCAGTCGATCGTGGCCGGCGCAATCGGCGGTGAAAACGTCGGGGAGACGATTGAAGGGCTGGCTCGTTTCCCGATCAACGTCCGTTACCCTCGCGAGTGGCGTGACTCACTCGGTGCCCTGGAGCAGTTGCCGATCTACACACCTTTGGGTAGTCAGATCACCCTTGGCACTGTGGCGAAGATCAAGGTCAGCGATGGTCCGCCGATGCTCAAGAGTGAGAACGCACGACCTTCAGGCTGGGTGTATATCGACGTGCGTGGCCGGGACATTGCCTCAGTAGTCGCCGATCTTCGACGGATCGTCAGCGAGCAGGTTAAGTTGCAGCCCGGTATGAGCCTGAGCTACTCAGGACAGTTCGAATTTCTCGAAAGGGCCAACGCACGACTCAAACTGGTGGTGCCTGCCACGCTGTTGATCATATTCGTGCTGCTCTACCTAACGTTTTCTCGCTTTGATGAGGCCTTGCTGATCATGGCCACTCTGCCATTCGCACTGACTGGTGGGGCATGGTTTCTCTATCTGTTGGGATTCAACCTGTCGGTTGCCACCGGGGTCGGCTTTATCGCCTTGGCCGGTGTTTCTGCCGAATTTGGCGTGATCATGCTGCTCTACCTGAAAAATGCATGGACCGAGCGTCAAGACCTCGGTGACAACACAGAACGCGGGTTGATGGCCGCGATTCGTGAAGGCGCTGTCCAGCGCGTTCGACCTAAGGCTATGACCGTGGCAGTGGTTATCGCTGGTTTGTTACCTATACTTTTGGGAAGCGGTACCGGTAGCGAGGTTATGAGCCGCATTGCCGCCCCGATGATTGGCGGTATGGTTACGGCACCCTTGCTATCGCTGTTTGTGATCCCGGCGGCCTATCACCTCATGCGTCGTCGACACTTGTCCGTTGAGCCTGGCAAGCACTGACGCGTAAAAATGCATACGAAAGGGGCTGCGCTTGCAGCCTCGTTTGAGCTGCATAGCCCGTTTTCATCAGTCCTACGCGCGGTATGTATCGAAATTAGCAAGTTTATGTCTTTTGCATAAACTCGCTAATTTCGATACATACGCTGTGGTCAGTGCCATTACCCACCAGCACTTGCCAGAAAAACGAACGCTGCCACCACTCCATTTCGATGAGCCAAAAAAAGCATCCTGCTTAAAGGCGACTCAGCATTCGTCACCCTCAGATCTCTCTTGAAATCGGGACAAATGACCCTAATATGATCTTATCTTGCCATCATCGTTTTCAATCATGGATGTTTCTCGGGGGTAGGTCGAATGGCAGAACAAGAAGACGCTAAGCCCGCGAGCGGGCGCTTTAACACGAATGATGAGACGAAGCGGATCGTATGGACACAGACCGCTGGTCATTGTGAACTGTGCGGCACAGATCTAACGTTCGACTATCGTGCCGGCAAGCCAATGAAATGGGGCGAAGTGGCGCATATCCTACCCGCCAGTCCCAAGGGGCCTCGGGGACGCGCGGATCATGATGCTGAGGCGCACACTAACGATACTGCTAACCTGATGCTCCTGTGCCCAGGCTGTCATGACAAAATTGATCGTGACGCAGATGGCTACCCTGAAAATGATCTGAGCGGTTTGCACCAAGCGTACCTCGAACGCATCCGACTCGCCGCAACGACCCCCGATGGTGGCAGAGCCATTCCTCTCATCGTCCAGAGTCAGCATTTTCAGACGATCAACGATATCCCCGTTCGCGATCTGTTGACTGCGATGTCCGCCGAGGGATTAACCGCCTTCGATCAAGGCATCAAAATCGCCTTCGCTGCGCCCGGACCACGTGGCAGGGACACTACCTATTGGCAGAACGTCAAAGACAGCGTCCAGTATGAGCTGGAGCAGCAACTCAAGCGTCGCGGCGGCACTTATGGCGACTCGCCTGCGCTAGCAGTAGTCGGCTTGGCCGACATCCCGGCTTTGATGATGTTGGGCCAGAGTATCGGCGACCGTTCAAAGCGCTTGATCTTCTCCTTTCACCGCGAGCATCTCTTGCGCTGGCCCGATCAGTCCGCTGAGCCGCCCGCTTTTTTGTTTACACCTCCCCCCGACGGCGACGGGCCACTGGCGCTGGTGCTCTCCATTTCTGCGCAGGTTCCAGTTCGCGACGTGACCGACGCTCTGCCCGATGCACGTATTGCAGAGCTGTCGATCCCAGAACCAAGCTATGCGATGGTACAAAACCGTCGGGTGATTCATGCCTTTCGCGACGCACTTCAAATACGACTGAGCCAGCTTGAGGCTCTGACTCCTGACCCTATCCACGTCTTCGCCGCCATTCCTGCGGCATTGGCCATCGAGTTTGGTGCGTTGCTCACAACACAGCATCAACATACGTACCTGATCTTCGATCGGGACAAAGAAAACCAAGATCGGTTTACGCAAACACTGCAATTGGGCTCGGTGGCCCAGGAGGCTAGGTAAATGCTTTTGAGCAACGAACAGACCAAGCGCAGCAGTTGGGAATATTTTCTGCTTCGCGCCGCGCGGGAAATCTCGCTGTCGGAAGCGCAGTACGAAAAAATCAATGACCGCTACTCCCAACTGGAAAAAATTCTCTCGGCTTCCGACAACCCGCTGCTCGCTGAAGCCCATATCTTCGTTCAAGGCTCGATGCGGCTAAAAACGACTATCAAGCCAATCCCCGGCGCGCCTGCGGATCTGGACACCATTGATGCGGACGCGATTATTTGGCTTCCCCACGCTCAGGGCGCTGGTGCAAAGGAAGTTCTAGAAGCGATTGAGCAGCGTTTTAGGGAAGGCTCCCGCGTTCAAGAAGAAGTTAAGCAATTACGTCGTGGCATCCGGATCGTTTATGCCGACGAAAATCCAGGTTTCCACATCGATGTCACGCCTGCCCGCGCGATCAACGGAAATGGCGAAGCAAACGGCGAAGGTAAGCTGGAGGTTCCGGATCGGGTCACAGGGTGGAAAGCAAGCAGCCCTATCCCTTACTCGAATTGGTTGCAGGTTGCTTCTGCCCAAAAAATCTCTCTGGAAAGCTTGGTAGTTGCCAAAAGCCAGCGGATGCTTGATGCCGCGACACAAGATCCTTTGCCGCATTATCAGGATTACATCGATCAAGATCCCCTGCGTGCGACCATTAAGCTGCTCAAGCGGCATCGCGATGAATGGGCCATCAAGACAAGGAGCGCTGATACTCGCCCAATATCTGCGGTCATCACCACCCTAGCCACGCACGCATACCTGGATGTCGTAAAGGAGTCGCAGTCGAAGCCTCTGGCACCGCTCGATGCAATTTTGGAAATCGTTCGCAGAATGCCGCAGCACATCGCGCATAGAGGTAGCGACTGCTATGTCTGCAACCCTGCCGATAACGGCGAAAACTTTGCAGAGAAGTGGAATCGACCGGGCGAGGGGCAAGGCTACCGTCAGGCATTCGCCAAGTGGCATGCGGACGCCAGTGCATCTGTGTCATTAGGTTTGGAAAGTTTTGAATCCAATGATTCTTTTGCCGAGGCAGTGAAAAAGAACTTCGGTATTGCGCCGGCGTTCATCACAGCAGTGAACAATGAAATCCCTGCGAATTGGACGATGCCCGGTCGACCGGATGGCACTACTCGAAACACTGCTTCGATGGGTTCGCTCTTCGGAGGGGCCAGCGGTGGCGGAACCTCTCAGTCGAGCGTAAAGCCAGTTGGACGCCTTGGCTGATCCTATTAAGACGCCATTGCAGCGCGGAATTGCCGCACTGCGAAACACCCTAGGTCAGGATGCTGCCGATGCATTGCTCCAGCCCGCACTCATGCGGGCTGACGAAGCGGCGTGCTTTCACTTCCCCTTGCCCATCGATTACACGGGGCAGGAGCGGCGACTGCGTATCGGTTTCCCCTCCAACTTTCCCCGTGGACTCTTGCGGCTGAACGTCGAACCCTCTCCATGGCTGGTTTGGCCGCATGCCACCAAGTCGGGGCTTTGCCTTCATGGCTTTCAGGAGCGCCCCATTATGGGCTCCCCGGAGGTCGTGGTAGAGGACAGCCTTGCTCGCTTGGCCCAGATCGTTTCGTTGTCCAAGATGGGATCAAGCCAGGCAACGCGCGATATCGAATTTCAGAATGAGATCACCACCTATTGGTCTTTTCAGCACGGTCAGTCATTCCAGAACCTCTTACTTTTGGATCGACCTCAGGCCGCTTCGCAGTTGTTTGCTCTCAGTGATCCTCGCCGGGCGGTGCCATCCGGTCAGGAAACGGTTTGGCTAGCATCTAACGTAGCTGCACTCAAAGGGCATTACCGACGGGTTGTCGGGCGCTCCGCTGTCATTCGCGCGGCCGAAACTCCCGGTTTTTACGTCAAGCTTCAGACTTATCCGGATATCCGCACCCCGGATCCAGAAGATTTATTGCTGTGGCTCACGCCACACCTTCAACCAGACGATGCCGAGCAATTGCTGGCATGGTTTGATCTGCATGGAACGTTGGCGAGTCGATGGATTGTTCTGGAGCTTCCGGGAGGGGCAGATGCTCCAACATATTGCCTCAATGTGCGCTCGCTCGGCGTACAGCAGGAGCGGGGGGCAAAGTTTGGCTTGCGTACAGCGCGCCGCCGGCCAGCTATCGCAGATGCACATCCTCCGGCGCTCGTCCGAGCAACTGCACTGGACGTGCTTGATCGAGCGTCCATTCTGTCCCGCGATATAAGCGGTACTGCACAGCACCTTGAAACTGCTCGGGTAGTTTGTGTTGGTGTTGGCTCGCTAGGCAGTGCGGTGGCAATACAATTGGCACGATCCGGTGTCGGCCACCTTACCCTCATCGATCCTGACACTTTGGTGTCAGCCAATCTGGGCAGGCATGTTCTGGGAGCGGATAGCCTAGGGAGACTGAAAGCCTCAGCATTGAGGGACAAGATTCTGTTAGATCTTCCGACTACAGAATGCACCGCTTATTCGACTTTTGCCGAAGTAGTGATGAGCAGCAAACCAGAAGTGTTCGATAACGCAGATCTGGTGGTGATCACGACAGCAGACTGGCAGTCGGAGGTCACTGTATGGCGAGCCAAATCCAGCGGCGTTTCTTGGGGACTTTTACAAGCCTGGAGCGAACCGTATACCCAGGTAGGCCATGCGCTATTCGCACCAGCCGGTACCTTTGATGGCCGTCATTTATTCACGGACATCGGCGATTTTCTCCATAAGTTTACAGAGTGGCCGGGAGGAGGTGTGGTTCCATTGCCCGCGTGTGGGGAGAGCTTTATTCCCGGCGGATCGCTAGGGATGACCAATATCGCCTCTATGGTGTCGCACACGGCTTTACGCGCATTGACCGGCAACATCGCCACTGCATCTTGGGTCAGCAGTATCTACAGGCCTGAAGATGTGCCGAGTCTCGGAGGCCAATACCATGGGCCCAAACTCCCAGAGGGGGCGCAGCAACTCCTACTCGAGCGCGGATGGCCGGAACATAAGGATGAAACGGTATGACGGATATCGCTTGGCGCTGGAGATGGGCGGAGGTGGATTCCGAGCTATTGGTCTCGCAAGCTGTCGCGGACATCTTGGATAGTCATCGGCAAGGCCTTTTTGGCGTGGAGCGAGGGGGACAGTTATTCGTCAACCCGGTTAATCCGAAAGGGTTGCTGCTGGCCTTGGCCACGTTGCCTCATCGCGCCGATCGCTCAGGGTGGTCTTGGCTAGAACTGGATGCGGAGCGGTGCCGTCAGGAGATCCAGTCTGCCAACGAACAAGGGTTACGTCTGGTGGGCTATTGGCATACGCATCCCCAATCTGTTCCGGTGATTTCTCCGGCAGACATAGGAAGTTTCTCCAAATTTGCTGCGCGTTACACGCAGGATCTGCCGCACCCAATGGCCGTTATCGTTGGCAAGTCCGAAAAACCAGAAGGCATCAAGGCGTGGTCGTTCAGGGGCGGCAGATATGTTGAGGCAACCTGGCTTAGATAAGTTTCACGTCGGTGCCGTGGGAGGCAGGGTCAGCGGTTACCTTTACCAGCCAGCATTAGGGCGAAGAGCTCTGCCTGAAAGCGAGCATCATCCAATGCGTTATGGTTCGGTTCGCTGAGTGGCTTCAGCGCAGCGGTCATCTTGGAAGATTTCGTTTCCTGCCAGCTGCATCCTACAGCTCCCATGAAGTAGGCTTTCATATCGATAGCAGTAAAACCAAAGGGGTTGGTTTCCAAGTATTTGTGGAAGTAGTAATTGACGAATGACCAGTCAAACGGTGCATTGAGTCCTACGAAAATGACCTTCTGCCCCGTTTGGCAGGATGATTTCAGCCATTCATCAAATGTCAGCATCGCCTGTTGAGGAGTAAGTCCCTCGCGCTCCAGCCTCTCCAGACTCAGCCCCGATACTGCCAGTGCTTCTGGGTCGTGTTTTGGACTGTCAGGTCGTAGTTCAAGATAGATGGACGTGGCAGGTTGGGCTACAAGGCAAGCTCCAATGGAAAGCAGACTGTATTCGCCTGGTATAGGTCCAGAAGTCTCGACGTCGACCGAAACATAAAGCTCATCAGGGTGCATGTCATATCCTTTTCGTGTAGTTACCTGATCACGCTCAGGCTCTTAACCATGTGAAGGTGGAAAGGCAGGTAAAGCCATTGCCCCATTTTTTGCTGTTTCACTCGCTATCCAGCGTTCGAGCAGCGGCAGTGCCTGTCTACAGCAGATTGCGCGTTCCTTTGGTCAGCTCTGCGCCCAAGCATAATGATGTGTGTCATTCTCTGAGGGCGGATGAGGGCCGGACGATCATGAGTGAAACTGAGCGTTGGATAGTCAAATGCCTGAAAACTGAGGATGGTTCTGGCGACATCATCATTGATCTGCCTCAAGAGTTGCTTGACCAAATGGGGTTAGGTGTTGGGGACGACCTGGAGCTAACGGTAGCGAATGGCACAGTAGTGCTGACGACCGTGCACAACGCAACATCAGTGCGGCCCATGTTTGCTGGAGTCCTGCGTGATGATGCCTATCATGCTTACCGCAAGCGTTTGGAGGCGTATCTCCATATCTCTTCCAACGCTTCGGATCAAGACATTCACGACATGATAGTAGCTGGCTTTTCGGCCGGCCTGATTACGTTGCTGTGTGCTAATGGAACCATAAGTCCGCAAGAACGCGACAGAATCATTCACCCCAAAACGCTCAAAACAAAATTGGCAGGCAATCAGCTTTTAACGTTGGATGAGAGCGATCGCCTGTTCCGGTTCGCACACATCACCGCCATGGCCGAGATCATGTTCGGGGACGAAGGGAAAGCCAAACAATGGCTTTCCAAACCCAAAGCCCGTTTTTTGGGAAAAAGCCCATCGGCAATGGTCACTACATCTCACGGCACACATCTAGTCGAAGAAATGCTGATTCAGGTGTCTGAAGGCATTTCATTTTAATCCAGCCGCAGTCGAGTAGACCCAGCACAAGCGAGTACGCGATCACGGACCGCAGCTTATGCGCTCCCCCTTGAATTTAGAGAGTTAAAACTGTCGCAGGGAGGCCACGTTTTCCTAGAGCTTTCGCTCCCTTTGGAGGAAACGCAAAACTGTCGCAAAGGGCAGAAATACAGCTTCCGGCGATTATGCTAGAGAATTACATCTGTCGTAGCCAGCTGCCGGCACCGTCCCTGCCGCGCCCCCTTGAAAGTCCACCTAAAAGGGACTAGATATAAAAATGCTAACCTTTGAGGCTCCGAACATGAAATCCACATTAGCCGCAGAGCTTCGCCAAATCGCCAAGAACGCTCCACGACTTTATTTCGCTCCGCTGATCGGAGCCATAAAAGAAATCCGATCTGAGATGCGTAAAACCTACAAGACAGAGTCAAAGAAAAATTAAGCGATTCTTCGACTAACTCTTAGGTAGGCGGTAGATCTTTTACTTCTCCGCTACATGCTCTGCGTTGTCACTTCGGCTTTTTGGGCTTGGGAGGTGCACGTTATCCATATACTCAAGGAAAACATTCTCTTTTTCCTCATCGGTCAGATTCGTGACTGGAGCCCGACGACACGGCTTGACTGCCTGAGGTGCGTCCATGCCGAGAGCCTCGATATCTTTGACCGCTGCTCGCTCTTTTGCGGGCAACGAGGAGTGAAAGACCGTAGCAATGACACGTTTGTGACGATCAGCACGAGTGAAATTCACGACATTTGTCTTCATTGCAGCACGTAGATCGAACGGGCATTGCAAGTCCTTGTGCTTATGTTTTTTGCGACTGCTCAGCGCCAGTTGCGACACTCCACATACGCCAGCTTCAACAGCAATACCACCAGTCGCTTGATACCAAAAGTAAAGCGGTACAGCTCACGGCCAACTCACCAACATCGGCCTTTACGTAGCCATGGCTCACTCTGAGACATTCAGCGATATAGTTCAGCCAATCCGCGCTGCCAGGCTCGTCCGGCAACCTGATTCGGGGATCCGCGAGCAGACGTTGTCCTCGCTGTTTCGGCCAAGCAGCACCTGAGCCCGCGTTGGTGTGTTGCATCTCTTCTAATACCGCCAGGGAAACTCGTTGAACGAGCTAAGCCTGATTCCAGCTGGGTCACGTGAGGTGCCACCCGAGATCAAGCGGCACCTGCGACGGTTATAATTCACACGCGACAGTTTTAATTCTCAAAAGCCACCCTTCATGACTGCTTACTCTAGCTGTTGTCAAACTATGTTGTGAGCAGCCGGGCCCTGTATTTGAAGCACAGCCCATCTGTGTCAATCTATGTTGCTGTTGTCTTTACCCCGAATCATCCTACAGGCCCCGATTTACGCGAGGGGTTGTGTCAAATTATGTTGTTGGTACCCACGCACCGGGTCTCCAACTTCCACGCAAGGACGCGACCTGGATGCGATCTGACTTTTCCCAACTGCGCGAACGTTTGAACGATCGCCGCTTTGCGGTAGCGGCCAACACCCAAGGGCTTTCCGGCTCGGGCACGGTGTTTCATTACCGGGTCGAGGGTAACGCCATTACGGGCACTTACCAGGGTGGCCGCATCCGCACGGGCCAGCAGGTCGGGCGCGTGACGGGCTCCAACACCCTCGAGCTTCTGTTTCAGTGCCTGACGATGGACGGCGAGCTGCTTGCCGGCTGGTCACGCGGCACGGTCGGGGTGAATCACGCCGGGCTTACCACGCTGGCGTTCGAGTGGGGGTGGCTGTCGGGCGCGACGGGTGGCGGGACATCCAGTTACATCGAGATGGCGGCACCAGCACCCCGGTAATCGGGGTTTTTTATGCGCGCTGTTTTTACGTCATCGAAGCTTCACGAAATAAACCGGCACTTCCAGGTGTTCCCTTGGGGAGCGCGCACCACCGCGCGAGCAGTCCTAGCCCCCTGGAAGATGATCATGCCGAGCAGTTTTCAATCCATTGATGCCCCTTGCCCCTCGCAAACCCCGCTGCGGGCGCTGTTCCAGCACGCCAGCGAGCGGCCCAACGCCATTGCCCTGATTGCCGACGGCGACGTCTGGTCCTATCACCGCCTGGCCAGTGAAGTGGTGCGCCTGAGCAACGGGCTCAAGCGAGCGGGGATCGAGCCAGGTGATCGGATTGTCATGCTGGTGCGCACGTCGCCGCTGTACGCGGTGTTCCTGTTCGCCGCGAT
Source organism: Pseudomonas sp. MF6747 (assembly GCF_963890955.1). Lineage (NCBI taxonomy): Bacteria > Pseudomonadati > Pseudomonadota > Gammaproteobacteria > Pseudomonadales > Pseudomonadaceae > Pseudomonas > Pseudomonas sp. MF6747. The sequence goes on along the minus strand of NZ_CAWPSZ010000053.1, from coordinate 111,106 downwards.
GATGAGCGGGGTAATCCTGGTGCCGCTGAAGACTGAATTCACGGCCCGTGAGCTGGATGAGTTTTTGGGGTGGCTACGCCCAACGTTGTTTGTTCATGAGGCAGATCTGCAGCCCGTGGTGGCGCAAATGGCTGCTGACGTGCTTGAACGTACGCGCACGGTTACCAGCGCGGGCTGGCACGCGCTGTTGGGCGAGGGCAGCCGCCACACAGCTCAGGTGCCGGTGGATATCGATTCGACCTGCCTGCTGCTGGCAACGTCCGGCACCACGGGCATGCCCAAGCTGGTGGCCTACAACCAGCGGGTGATTTCCCACGTTGCCGGTGCACTGAGTGCGTGGGAACTTGATTCGCACTCCTGCACGCTCGGCAGCACGCCGGTCGCCCACGTCTCCGGTTCCTTTGTGCTGATGGCGACGATCATTCGTGGCTGTCAGGAAGTCATGTTCAGCCGTTCGATGCCGACAAACTCCTCGATGCCATCGAGCAAGAGAGGGGCACGATGCTGTTCGTCGCGCCGTTTATCTGCCAGCCGCTGGTGGACGCCCAGCGTAAGCGCCCGCGCGACCTCAGCTCGATGCGGGTTTGCGGGATAGGTGGAGACGCGTGCCGCCCGGTGGTTGCCGAAACCTTCCAAAACACCTTTGGGTGGCGTCTGAACAATACTTACGGCCTGACGGAATGCCTGGGCAGCATGGCCTTTGGTTCGGTATGGGATACCCTCACCGCCATCCCAGGGCGCGCGCGCCTGGTGGATGCCGACGGCGTCGAAGTTGCCCAAGGCGACGTAGGCGAACTGCAGATGTGCGGCGCCAACCTGAGCCTCGGCTACTGGACCGGTCCCGGCGACATCATCAGCCATAGCCGTGGAGTTTGGTTTGCCTCGGGCGATCTGATGGTGCAGTTGCCCAATGGCGAGTACCGCTTTGTCGGGCGTTGCAAGGATCAGATTGTCAGATTCACCGACAAGATTTCCCCCGTGGAAGTGGAAAACCAACTGATCCTGCACCCGGCCGTCGCCGATGCGGCCGTCGCGGGCGCACCGGATTACGAAGCGGGGCAGCGGGTGGTGGCGTTGGTCAAGCTGACAGCCGATGCACCTGGCACCTCGGCGCAGGAGCTCCTTGCCTGGTTGCGTGTGCGCCTGGCGTCGTTCAATTTGCCACGCCAGATCGTGTTGACCGAAGCCATCCCGCGCAACGCTTTAGGCAAAGTAAACCGCAATGAGGTCGTGCGAATCGACTCGACGAATTAACGACCTCCTGTCGAATCTGTGGGCTACTGCCGGGCGCGCCGTCAGGCTTTACCCCTAGAATGCCTTCCTGTGGATAACTCAGACAGGGACGCCTTCACCATGAATATCGAACTGCTAATCGCCGGCATCGTCGTGCTGATCATTGTCGTGGGCCTGATCGGCTGGATGGTCGGGGTCTACAACGGCCTGGTCATGCGGCGTAACGATGTGGATAAGGCGTTTGCCAACATCGACGTGCTGCTCAAGCAACGGGCCGACCAGATCCCCGACCTGATGCGCGTGGTGCAGACCGCCATGAACCACGAGAACGCGCTGTTTACGCGGCTGAGCGATGCGCGTAACCAATACTTGAATGCCAGCAGCCTCAACGACAAGGTCGATGCGTCCAATCAGCTCAATGCCGCACTCAAGTCGGTGATTGCGGTGGCGGAGAGTTATCCGGCGTTGATCTCCGGGCCGAACATGGTCGAGTTGCAGCAAGCCATTTCGGCCGTGGAAGAGCGCATTGCCGACCGGCGTGAGTTCTTCAATGAGTCGGTCAACCTCTACAACATAGCCATCGCGGTGTTCCCCGACCTGTTCTTTGCGCGGATGCTCAGCTATCAGCGTATTCCGTTGCTGGCCATCAGCGCCGAAGAAACCCGCTACGAAGGCGTGAAACTTGAGGTGCCGGGGGCATGAAAACCACCCAGGCAGGCGTCGTGGTGAAGAAACCCAAGTGGAAAACCGCGTTGGCACTGGTGTTGCTCGCGGGCTTCATCAGCTTGATTGCTTATGCACCGCACATTTTTATCGCACTGTTTTTCCCCGTAGGCATTCTGGTCGGCCTGCTGCTCAGCTTCGGGCCCAGCTTCTCTAAAACCGAACAGCGCCTGGCCACCAGCCAGATTCGTTCGCTGGCGATGGGCCTGGTGGAAGTACGCGGCAAAGTGATTGCCGACAAGACCCAGCTGTCGCCGGTGAATGGCAAGCCGTGCGTGGGCTATGTCTGGGTTGTCGAGGACGGCAAGAAAGACGACGACGGGCACTGGAGCTGGAGCCGGGTATCCAGCGAGGCGCGCTGCAATGACTTCCGCCTGCAGGATGCAACGGGTGAGGTCCGCGTGATCGCCGAAGGCATTGATCTGTTCGGCAACAAGGCGCCTGACGATTACGAACTCGTCGGCAGTTCCCGGCGCCAAGGCGAAATCCTGCTGGTCCAGGACCTGGACGTGATGCTGATTGGCGATGCCTGTGAGCGCGACGGTAAACCTGCGATTGCCCAGGGCAAACAGCGTAATGCGGTGTTCGGCCTGGCGCTGACCCAGGATGTGGAAAACACTCGCGTGCTGGCGCCGCTGTGGCGTGCCGGTGGTTTCTATGCGGCCGTGGTCGGGATGATCGGCGTGGGCATCATGGCCATGACGCCCGCGCATTTCGCCCAACTGCATTTACCCGGTCCCGACACGTATCAGCAAATGGAGCCACTGGGCCCCGTGTATCGGCTGCTGGCCTGGCTGTACCGCGAAGGCGGTTTCCCGATTCCGTTCATGGCGGCGTTTGGTTTTTTCCTGACTATCATCGTGGTGATGATGGCGACCCGGCTGGTCCTGCCCAAAGGCATGCGCCTGGCGGTGGGTCGGGTGCTGGGCGCGTGGATGGGCTTGGGCATGGTCATCGGCGGCGTGGTGACGCTGCTGCTGTTCGTGGCTCAGGTGGATACCTTGAAGCTGTTTCTGGTGTGGATGCTGATCCTGCTCGGCACGTTGGTGTTTTCGATCTTCGAGCAACGCAAGCTGGGTGCGGCGTTCAAGCATTTTTCCAAGGATGCCGGCAAAGCCGGTCTCGGCGACGAAGACGCCTGATCAGGGCGTCGCGCAGCAGATCAAATGTGGGAGCGGGCTTGCCCGCGAAAGCGATGGGTCAGTCAACATCACTGTTTGCTGGGCCAACGTTTTCGCGGGCAAGCCCGCTCCCACAGGGGCGATCTGCGCCTGTCCAGCCAAGTACCCCTGTGATCAGGGCACAAATTCCACCTTCAACCCCCGGCTCGCACTGCGGCCTTGATCATCACTGACCCGCAGCCGGTATTCGCCCGACTTGCCCGGCCGCCAGTTCAACGTGGTTTGCGGCGGGCCTTGGCCGATCAAGGTTTGGTCGGCAAACCAATACAAAGTCACCGCGTCGCTGGCCGCGTTGGCATTCAGCGGGATGCTTTCCTGTGGCTGAGACAGCCGCAACTGGTAGCTCACTTGGGTCAGCGGCGAGCGAATTTGCGGAGCTTCGCTTTGGTCGCTGATGCGGTTGGGCTGGCAGTTTTTCATCACGCTGGGCGGCGTGCGCCGAGGCAGGCCGGCGGCGCGATACAGGCGTTGCACGTCACTGGGCCAGAACTCGAAGACTTCTTCACGGGTGTATTGCGCATCAAATGGCGGGCACGCAGCCCTGCCAGTGCGGGTGTCGATCAGCACCGGGCGGTGCAGGTTCGACACGCGAATCGGCGACACGCCGGGGATGTACCAGGTCTTGCGGGTTTGCGGGCACCAGCGGTTGGGCAACTCACCGGAAGCGGCGCAGACCTCAATGCGCACCAGCCCGGCGGGTGGCTTGTCGGGCTTGATCACCACATTGGGCAGCGCCAGGGGCAGGGCGTCAGCGATGCGAAAGAACAACGGTGCAGCGGTCTTGGCGCCGATAAACGCAGGGTTCGGTCGACCATCGAAGTTACCCACCCACACCACCAGCACGTACGGCCCGACCAGGCCGGCGCTCCACGCATCGTGAAAACCCCACGAGGTGCCGGTTTTCCACGCGGTGCGCCAATGGCGGCCGGGCAAGCCATCCGGCCGTGGGTTGCGGCGCAACATATCGCGCACCATAAACGCGGCCTGCGGCGTGAGCAGTTGCGCTCCAGTGGATTGCGGCTGTTCCTGCAAATACCGTAACGGCCGCAGATGCCCGTCACCGGCCAGCATCACATACAGCCGCGCCAGTTCTTCGGGGGTCATCTCGCCACCGCCGAGGGCCAAGGCCAAGCCGTAATGGCTCTCGCCGCGCAGGCCCTGGATGCCGGCGCGTTGCAGCAAACCGTACAACGACGGCGATTTGACTTGGCTGGCCAGCCACACCGCGGGGATATTGCGACTACGGATCAAAGCATCCCGCGCTGTCAGCGGCCCGATAAAACTGCCGTCGAAATTTTCCGGCTGAAAGTAGCCGAAGTTACTCGGCAAATCCTTGAGGATGCTCATTGGGTGGATCACACCCTGATCCAGCGCCAGCCCATACAGAAACGGCTTGAGGGTCGACCCCGGCGAGCGCCGCGCCAACACGCCGTTGACCTGTCCGTGAATGCTTGTGGATAAGTAATCCGCCGAGCCCACCAGCGCTTTTACGCTCTGGTCACGGCTGTCGATCAGAATCGCCGTGGCGTTTTCCACACCCGTGCTGCGTCGCTCGGCGATAAAGCCGCTGATCAGGCGTTCGAGCAATTGCTGCAAGGGCAGATTAAGCGTGCTGTTCAGCTCGTTGCCGGGCTGGGACGCCAGCAGTTGTTCACTCAGGTGCGGCGCCAGGAAGGGGATCTGCTGGCGGTTGCGCGCCTCCAGCGGCAAGTCGAGCAAACTGTCGTTTCGCGGGTCTTGTGGATAAGTCTCGCGCCAGTCGGCCATCAAGCGCAGCCGCGCGTTTTGCAGCGAGGGCCCGAAACGCGCGCGCCGCCCCGGCTGCTGGGGAATCACCGCCAGCGCCAGCGCCTCGGACAACGACAACTGCGCCGCCGACTTGCCAAAGTAAATGCGGCTGGCCGCCTCGGCGCCTTCGATATTGCCGCCCATGGGCGCCAGGTTCAGGTAGGCCTCAAGGATGTCGTGCTTGCTGTAACGCGCCTCCAGCCACAACGCCAAGGCCATCTGCTGCAACTTGCCCGGCACTTGGCGGGTGTTCAAATCCCACAGGCGCCGCGCCAGTTGCATGCTCAAGGTCGAACCGCCCTGGCGCTGGCCGCCGCTGTAAGTGGCTATGGCCGCGCGCAGCAACGCCGGGGGATTGATCCCCGGGTGCCAATAGAAATTGCGGTCTTCCTTGAGCAGCAACGCCTCGACCAGTGACGGCGACATGCGCGCGAGCGGCAGCCACAACCGGTATTGGCCGTCATCCGCCAACGTCATGCGCAGCAGCGCGCCGTCGTCGGCCAACACCACCCGCGACGAGGTGACGGCCTGTTCCAGCGGGGCGTGTGGCCACAACCGCAACCCCACCAGCACCACCGCCGCTGCCAGCAGCGGCGTCAGGCGTTTAAGGCTTGGTAATTTCAAGCTGGCCTACTTTGCCGCGCCCTTGCAGGGTGGTTTCGTACATCCCTTCGGCGTAGGCCGGAGGCGTGTTGAAGGTGCCGGCGTTGGTGGCGCGCACGCGGTAGACGAAAGTGCCCACATCGCGCAGCGCGGTGCCGTACAACACCACCCGATCATCACGCACGTCCACGTAGTCCGGCTGCCAGTTGCTCAGCTCGGTTTCGCCGATAGGCGCCTGCCAGGCATCCGCTTCTTCACTGTCGGCGGTTTCCACGTACTCCGAATCATCGCCTTCGCTTTCATCGGCGCTGGCGGTTTCCGGCTCCGGCGGCAAGTTATACACAGGCTCGACGCCGCCGGGCAGCAGGTCGACCACGGCCACTTGCTGCACTTGGTCGCGGTCGGTCGCGCGCAGGCGCAGACGCACCAGGAACTCATCGCCCACCGCCACTTTGCTCACCGGCTCGCCTTTGAGGTCGAGGTATTCGTGGATGATTTCCAGGCCATTGTTGATCGGCTTGAGCTTGGCGCCCTTGTCGAAACCGGCCTCGCTGAGCATGTAGAACGCGGCCGGGCCGTCGGTTTTTTCCATCACCAGCTTTTGCGTAGCGCCCGGCACAGCGGCGCGTGGCGGCTGCCCGGCCATTTCCAGCAATTGCTGCTGCTTGTCGCCCAGCCAGGCGGTGGCTTTGAGCGTCATGTCGCTTTGCGCGCGCTGGCCATAGTTGTCCAGGGCACGCAGCAGCAGGGCGGCCGACAGCGAGTTGTAGCGTTGCTCGTTAAGACGCTTGCCGAGCTTATCCAGCAAGGCGGTCGGCACATCGTCCAGCAATTCAGGGAAGTGACGCGCCAGCAGGTGCAAGTGTTCGGCGTCGTGCACCAGCGGGTCGTAATACAGGCCGTCGCTGTCCCACTTATCCACAAGGGAGCGCCATGGGATTTTGCGGAACAGCGTATCGGCCTGGCGGTCCTGCTTGAGCAACTTGTAGCTGGCGGCCAGGTAAGCGGCGCCCAGGTCGTTCTGCCAGGTGTCTTTGAAGTAACTTTCGTAGCGCTCGCGGATATCGCTCAAGGCGCCGCTCACGAGAATGCCCTGACGGCTCAGCAGGTAACTGGCGTACGCACGGTTGCGCAATTCCGACAGCCCTTCGCTCGGGCCGTTGGCCAGTTCTGTCAGGTAGGCGTTGGAGCGCACCAGCAAATCTTCCGGCACCGGCAGCCCGCGTTCCTTGGCTTCGATCAGGAAGTCGGTGGCATACAAGCTGGCGTACGGCGCCACGTCCGGGTTGGCGGCCCACAAACCGAAGCCGCCGGCCTGGTTCTGGCGTTGGCGCAACATGCGCACCGCGCTGCTGAAGGCTTGCTCGGCTTCGGGTGCGGTGCCGCCCCAGATCAACGCCGGCATGGCCTTGGACACCAATTGCTCGGTGCAGGCATAACCGTAGTCATCCAGGTAATGCTTGAGGCCGTTGGCCCACACCAGCGGCGAGGCCGCCACGCCCAGTTGCACGTCGCGCAGTTGGCTGAACAGCTCGCGCGTTGGCTTGAGCTCTTTGCTGGCACTGTCGAAACGGCCCAGGCTCAAGGCCACACGGTGCTCACTTAATGGGCGGATCGAGGTGGTTTCCGCCACCTGAATGCGCTTGCCGTCCGGCAGCACGGCGATAAAACGCAGGTCCGCCGAACCGAGGGTTTCGCCGACCTTGATCTTGAATTCGGCGGTGCCTTCTTTACGCGGTTGCAATGACAAGGTGCTGCCTTTGTCGCCCTGCACGTTGAGGCCGTCGCTGGTTTGCAGCTCAAACTTCACGTCCGCCGCGGCATCGAGGTTGCTGAATACTCCGGCGCTCACATTGAACACATCCCCCGGCGCGACAAAGGCCGGCACGTTGGGTGTGATCACGATCGGCCCACGCACCTCGGTGCTGGCCTCGCTGACGCCCACGCTGTCGGCGTCCACCGCCACCGTAAACAGGTGCAGCTTGCCGTTGAAGCTGTCCGGCACCTGGTAATGCAGCACGGTTTCACCGGCCGGCAAATCCACCAACCCGGACCACCACGCCACAGGCGGCTGATGTTTACGTTTGAACGGGTTGAGGTGGTTGGCCAGAGCGCCTTCCGTATCGCCGCCGGGCGCTGCCCCACTGAGCAAGCGGCTGAATTCCGGCAGGATCAGGTCAAGAATCTGACTGGTGCCGACCTCCAGTGCGCGCTTCTGGAAGAAGAAACCCAACGGGTCCGGCGTCTGGTAGCGCGCCACTTGCAGGATGCCTTCGTCCACTGCGTAGACCACCGCGCGGCCTGGCCGGTCGGCGGTGACCTTGATGTCCAGGGTTTGCCTCGGCTCGATCTTCGCCGGGCCTTCGACCTTCAGCGCCATGCGGCGCGCATCCAGGTTGATGCTGAACGGCACCACGCCGTAGGACAGCGGGCTCATATAAACCTCGGACGAGCCGATGTCGCGCACGAACTGCACGTTGACGTAGGCATTGCCCTCAAGGCCCGCAGGCACGCGGATATGTTGCACGCTGTTGGTGCTGTCGGCCTTGAACCATTGCTGGGTGTAGACCTTGTCACGCTCGATTGTGATCAAGCCCGCGCCGGTGTACGGCGCGCGGATGCTGATCGCAATCTCATCGCCGGTGGCGTAGCTGCGTTTATCCAGGCGCAGCTGCAACTCGGCGTTACGCTCCAGGGAGCGCGACGTGTTGCCACGTCCGGCCACGCTGTAGTCGATCTGGTTGAGCAGGTTGCCGTTGGCATCCTTGAGTTGCAGGGTGAAATCGCCCGGCGTACCGGTGTTCAGGGTCTGCTTGGCGCCGTCCTTGGTCATCGTCAATGGCGAGGCGGGCTGGCTGATGTTCTTGATGCGCGACTCGTATTTGTAGGTGCCGTTGGACTGTTTCACCAACACCGACACATAACGGTGCTCGACCACTTCACTGGTCAGGCCGTCCACCGCCAATGGCGTGAGGTCTGGCGCGACGGCCAGCCACTGCACCTGACGCGGGGCGTCCTTGGCGACGTACGACAGCGAATCCTGACTTTTCACACCAACCAGATAAGGCGCGGACGACACCAGCAGTGCACTTTGCGCCGCCACGTTACGCCCACCTTCAGCCTCGAACACCTGGGTCATGACCTGCAGGCGATAGGTGCTGTTGGCGAAGCGTTGCAGGTTAAGGTCGAGCACGGCCTGGCCGTTGTCGTCGACGGTGGTTTCAGCGAGGTCTTCGGTGCTGGCGTCTTCCAGTGAGTTGTTGAGGCGGAAGCGGTAATCGGGATAACGGTCGAAGGCCGCAAGCGTCGGGCTCAAGGACATCTTCGCCGTCACCCGGCGGCCGGCGGCCGGAGCGCCGAACAAGTGCATTGCAGTGACTTTGGCCACCACCTGGTCCGGTGGAATCCAGCCCAATACGGGCGTGTCGTGCAGGCTCAGGCTGACCTTCATGCGGTCCGGCTCGAAATCGCGGACTTTGAAACTGACACTGCCCAGGTCGGTGCGGGTGTTTTTCTCGCCAATCAACTGCAAGGTCGCGGTGTAATCGCCTGCGGGGGCGACGTCGCTGCTGGGGAAATCAAAGGTTTCAAAACCGCTGGTGGACAGCTTCAGGGGTTGGCGAATCACCTCCAGGCCACGCGGGTCGGTGATTTGCAGCTCCACCGGCAGGCCTTGCAGGGCGCCTTTCCAGTTGCCGCTGCGCACGATCATGCCCAAGTGCGCGGTCTCGCCAGGGCGATACAGGCCGCGGTCGGTAAACAGGTAGGCGCTGAGCCGATCAATCGCGCCGTCTTCTTCCAAACCGCCTACATCAAAACGCGACAAATCCAGCTGCTGCGACTGACGGGCAATCGGCAGGAAGGACTGATCATTGCCGCGAGTGACTACATACATCAGCGGCGTTTTCTCACGGCGCAATTCATCCAGCTTGGCGAAATGCGCATGGCCTTCGGTGTCGGTGCGACCACTGCTGACCGGCAGGCCGTTGCGACCAATGATGTCGACCTGTGCGTCGGCCACCGGCGAACCGTTGCCGATCGACTGCACGTACACATCATGGCTGCCATCGCTGGAGCGCTTGGCGATGATGCCCAGGTCAGTCACCACGATAAAGCGCAGGTCGCTGGTACTGCTGCGGTCGTACTCGAACGTGCGTTCTGCGGGGTCATCCTGAGGGCTGAGCTTGAGCACGAAAATGCCACGACGCCCGCCGTTGGCGGTGAGGTAGTGGCTCAGATCGACGTTGTCGTAGACGGTTTTCGCCGGGTCATTGGACGACAGCGCAATATCCAGCGACTGGCGCTCGACCATCCGATCAAAGTATTCGTTGCCGAAATTGGGCCGGGCAAAACTGCCGCTGCTCTGGTCCACCAGGTGCTGCAACTGGTTGGGCAGCAGCCGGGCGATTTCCACATGGGCGCCGGGCACGCCACGGGCCATGAAGCCCAGGCGTTTTTCACCGTTGAGGCTCAGCAGCGCGCCGTTGGAGAGGAACTGCAGCGTGCGCGGATACGCCGGCATGCTGATCAACGAGGCCGTAGGGTTTTTCGCCAGATAGCCGCCGATGGCTTCCAGGTTGGCGGGCACACGCACATACAGCGCGCGACCGGCCGGGGCCTTGAATTTGAACGCGTGCAAGGTGTTCAGCGGCTCGACGCTGGGCACATGGGTCAGGGCGACCTTGGTGCTGCGGGCCAGCAGGGCGTCATCAATGTCGTTGCTGGTATAGGGACGAGTATCGTCCTGGGCTTTTTCCGGCAGCAGCCACGCCTGGACCTTACCGGCAATGGTGTCATCGGCCACAGCGCTGGAGCTGCTGAACATCAGCACCGGTTCAGGTTCGCCGCGTTCATTGTCGACAAAACTGACGTCGGCGGCGGTGAAGGTCAGGCGATAACGGCCGGGCACGGTGACTTCCGACACCAGCGGCGCGGTGCTGGCGTTGCCACCGTCACGGGCTTTGATGCCTTCGTCGAGCCTGGCGCTGACCGGCGTGCTTTCCAGTGGCGTGGCGAGGGCGGCAGAGCGTACGTAGGCGTTGAGCTTGTTGTCGTCGAAGGTGATTTCCGGGCGGTTGGGCAACTGCGCGTCGCGGTAGGCCAGGCCTTTGCCGAGGGTCACAGACACGCGCTTGCGCAGGTTGTCTTCATCCACCGGGTGGGAAAAGTGGAAGGTCGCGACCAGCTGTTTCAGCGTCGGGTTGGACGGGTCTTGATACAGCTCGTTTTGCGCCAGGGTGGCGCGGAACGGCTGGGTGGAAAACTGGCTGCTGTACTGGCTGAGCAACACGCCGTCGGCCAGGAGGTTTTTCTTCGCCAGGTCCAGCGTGTAGTGGGCGTCTACAGGCCAGTCTTTTTCTGGCACGAACAGTAAAGTGCGGTCATCGGACCAGCGCCAGGCGCCTGCCACGTTGGGTTTGAGGGTGATGCCCTCAGTCACCGGTTTGCCAATCGCCGCCAGGGGGGCCACGGATTCGGCGAAACGCACCTGCACGTTATCCACCACCGGCGGTTGCTGGGTGTAATCCGTCAGGTTCGGCTTGTGCAACGAATAACCAACGGTGTGCGGCTGCGGCAGGTTTGAATACCAGTGCCAGCCGTAGAATCCTGCGCCAGCCAGTAACACCAGGCCCAACACGCCGGCGCCGGCCTGGCGCGGATAGGCGCGAGCGTTGCGGCCCAGGTTCGCAAAGCCTCGACCTATGGCGCGCAGCCAGAAAGGCGGCTGCCATTGGCCGAACAGGGCACTCACCACCGTGGTTAACAGGCCGAGAAAACGGCGACTGATCGCTTTCAACGAATCGAACATGGTGAGCATCCCTGGCTAATTGCGGCGTATCTTACACGCGTCTTTGATACAAAAGATGACGTGAATATGCCGCAAACGCTCAGGCGTGTTGCACAAAAGTGAGACGCACCGCAAAACCGATCAAAAGGCTTCCGAATAACCACTGCTGCAGGCGCTGCGCCGAGCGATTGCTGGCCAGCCAGCGGCCGATGCGCGCGCCGGCCAGGGCGTAGCAACAGTCAAACGCGAAGCCCACGGTCACCAGCATCACCCCCAGCCATGCAAACTGCGCCGCCACCGGGCCGGCTTGCGGGTTGACGAATTGCGGCAGCAGCACCGAGCAGAACAGCAGGGCCTTTGGGTTGAGCAGGTTCGTCAGCAGTCCGCGTTGAAAGGCCACGCGCCAGGCATGGGCGGGTGGTGCGCCGTGAGAGGCGTCGAGCGATGGCAGCCCGTTCGCACGCAGGCATTGCACGCCCAGCCACAACAGGTAGGCCGCACCGCCCAGGCGCACCACGTCGAAGGTCCAGGGCGCCACTTTGAACAAGGTTGCCAGCCCCATGCCCGCCAACACCACATGGCATGCCCGGGCGAGGCCCAGGCCGATTGCCGTGGTCAGCGCCAGCGCTTTGCCCTGGCGCGCGCCGGTTTGCAGCAACAGGATCATGTCCGGCCCCGGCAGCAGAAACGCCACCGAAAGTGCCATCAGAAATAACCACAGCTCTGTCATGTTCCACCCCCTCGATGTGTCGGCTAATTCTAGGAGTGAAGGGCAGGGCAGGTGCTTGCGTAGTCAGCTTATAAAGCGTCTATTCTTGGCACTGTCTGCCATTGATTAAGCTAACGGCCATTCATTTATGCCAAATCTGAAACTTGATGCCTTTGACCGCAAGATTCTTGAAGCCCTGCAACGTGATGGGCGCCTGAGTAACGTGCAGCTGGCGGATGAGATCGGCCTGTCTGCCTCACCCTGTTTGCGCCGTGTAAGGCTGCTGGAAGAAGCCGGGGTGATTCGCGGCTATCAAGCCACCCTGGACCGCGATGAAGTGGGCCTGGGCATGATGGTGTTCGTCGGCGTGAAGGTGGAGCGGCACAACGACACCGAGGCCAATGCCTTTCGCGAGGCGGTGACCGCACTGCCCGAGGTGATCTCGGCATTTCTGGTATCGGGTGAGTCGGATTTTCTGTTGCAGGTGGTGGTGCCGGATTTGCGTGGGTACGAGCGGTTCGTCACCGGCAGCCTGTTGAAGCTGCCGGGAGTGCGGGACATCCGCAGCAACTTTGCGATCCAGACCGTGAAAACCCCAGGCGCCTTGCCATTGGGGCACCTGCCAGGCTGAACACTTGAAAACACCGAAAAACCGCTGTGGGAGCAGGCAAGCCAGCTCCCACAGTTGATCCGCGTTGAGCTTGAGGTGGTATTTCTCAGGTCCACCAGTAGCGAACAAGGTGAAAGAAAATCGGCGCCGCAAAACACACTGAATCCAGCCGGTCCAGCATCCCGCCGTGCCCTTCGATCATATGGCCCCAATCTTTCACGCCTCGGTCGCGCTTGATTGCCGACATCACAATGCCGCCGGCAAAGCCGAGCAGGTTGATCAGCAGTGCGATCAAAAACGACTGCCATGGATTAAAGGGCGTGGTCCACCACAGCGCAGCGCCGATCAGGGATGACAGCAGAATCCCGCCGACGAAACCTTCGACGGTTTTGGACGGCGACAGGTTGGGCGCGATCTTGTGTTTGCCGAACAGCTTGCCACACACGTATTGCAGCACGTCCGACAGCTGCACCACGATCACCAGGTAGGCGATCAGCAACAGGTTGCGACCTTCGTAGCCAGGAATGTCGAGGGTCAGCAAGGCCGGGACGAAGGACACGCAGAACACGGCAATCATCAGGCCCCATTGCACCTTTGACGCGCGCTCCAGGAAGTGCGTGCTGTCGCCACCCAGTGAAGCGAGGATCGGCAGCAGCAGGAACACGTACACCGGGATGAAGATCGAGAACAGCCCGTACCAATCGGAATAGATCAGCAGGTATTGCAGCGGCAAGGCCAGGTAGAACGCGGCCACCAGCGCCGGGTAGTCACTGCGGCGGGTCGGGGTAAGGGTGAGGAATTCGCGCAGGGCGTAGAACGACACTGCGTAGAACAGCAGGATCACCGCACCGGTGCCCAGCCAGAAGGCGATGCCGATCACTACGACCATCACCCACCAGGCGTTGATACGGGCGTTGAGGTTGTCGACGACCGCATTTGGCGTACCGCGGGTACGCAACTTGAGGATCAGGCCGATCAGCGAGGCGAGCACCAGAATGGCGCCGATCCCGCCGAACAACATCAGGGTTTGGCTATCCATGTCAGACATGCTCCGGGGCAAGGGCAAGCAGGGCGTCGCGGGTGCGGGCGAGGAAGGCGGTTTTGTCTTCGTTATCTTCCAGTTGCAGTGGCGCACCGAAGCTGGTGGTGCACAGCAATGGCAGCGGCAGCACGCGCCCCTTGGGCATGACCCGGTTGAGGTTGGCGATCCACACCGGGATCAATTCGGCCTGTGGGTAACTTTTTGCCAGGTGGTACAGGCCGCTCTTGAAGGGCAGCAAGCCGTCTTCGAGATTGCGTGTGCCTTCGGGGAAGATGATCAGCGAGTCGCCACCTTCCAAAGCGGCGAGCATGGGTTGCAGAGGGTTATCCACAGGGTCTTTGCGCTCACGATCGATCAGCACGCCATTGAACACGCGGTTGATGATGTAACGGCGCAGGGCGCTTTTATTCCAGTAGTCGCTGCCGGCCACCGGACGCGTGAACTTGCGCAGGTTTTGCGGCAAGGACGCCCACACCAGCACGAAGTCGCCGTGGCTGCTGTGGTTGGCGAAATAAATGCGCTGCACCGGCACCGGCGCGCAACCCAGCCACAGGCTGCGGGCGCCGGTTACGGTGCGGGCCATTGAGGTAATCAGGGTGGCAACCACAGGTTCGAACATGGGGATTCCTTATCCGGCGAAAGGTAGCCACGGGCTGGCGAGGATCACGGCCAGGGTCAGCAGCATTTGTGCGCCCAGCAGCCAGGCCTGCTTGCGCAGCAGTTTGAGGGCGCCGCGACGGCGTTCGGGCCAGGGCCGGCCGACCCGCTTGGCCGATTGCAGGCCAAGGGTTTGCAGGGCCTGGTCGAGGTCGGGGGTGCGCTCGGTGTCGCGAGCGAGCAGGGCGAACAGGTCGGCATCGAAGGCTACGCGCAGCGCCCAGTACTTTTGCAGCAGCCCGAGGACAATCATCCACAGGCTGAGCAACAGGCAGATTGGCGCGACACTCGCCATCAGCAGTTGGGCCAGGCCGAAAAGCACGCCAAGCAGCGTCAGGCCTGTGGATAACTGATCCAGCGAGCGACCACGACGCAGCAGGCTGGCGACCACCTGGAGTTCCATATCAGCGGGCATGGGTTAAACCCTCCAAAGCTTCGCGGTGAGCGGGGTGCAGGACCACTTGGGCCCGCGCTGTACGAATAATAGCCAGGGCCTCGTCCACTGTTGTGGCGCGCCCACTGTGCAGCAGCCAGGCTGCAACCGCGGTGGCGCTGCGTGAGTAACCGAGGGCGCAACACACCAGTAATGGCCCGCTTGCGCGCAGGCGCTCAATGGCTTGAGCGGCTTGCAGGCATTCGGCGGGTGTCGGCGCAATCAGGTCCAGCACGGGGACGCATGCATAAGCGCGGCCCTGTGGATTAATCGGCAATTCGGCGCACAGATCGACGATTGCCTTGAATGAAGCTTGCTCGCGTGTGGCGGGTATTCGACCGAGCCAAACGTTATCCACAATCAGGTCAGGCTGTGGATGCTTGCGTGTCCACAGGCGTGAGTTGAGCCACGCGGCGGCCAGGTAGGGCGCATACAGCCAGCGCGCGGCAGGCGTCAGCGTGCCGTCGAGCCGTTTTTGAAAGCCCGGCGCGCCGAGTACGAAGTAATTGGCCTTGATCAACCCCAGGGAAACCGCCGGCCATAGCAGCCACAGCCACCAGCCGCCGAGCGTTAACGCAAGAATCACCAATGCCAGGGCGCCCAGGCCATAACGCGCCCCTAGCCGCCAGCGTTTTCGATCCCGCGTAAGGCGCGCATTCAACAGCGGGCTCGGGTGCTCCAGCGGCCACAGCCACACGCATAACCAGCCGGCGAGGGCGCCTGTGGGTAAGTCGATAAAGTGATGTTGATAAGTGGTCAGCACCGAAATACCGATCAACGCGAACCACCCGTGCACCACCCAGCGCCAAAAGCCCTGGCTGTGGCGTTGGTACATGATCCACAGAATCACCAGCAGCGCGATGTGCAGCGACGGTGCCTGATTGAACGGCTTGTCGAAGCCTGCCAGCACGGCAAACAGCCAGCCAAATACGCCATCCAGCGCCGGCCGTTCAAAGGTGAACCGCAGTGGCCAGATCAGGAAGCAGCTCACGGCAATCACCTGGGCGGTGAGCAGGCGCAGCGCGTGTTGTTTCAGTTCATGGCGGCTAGTGGGCAGCAGCAGCGAAAAGCCGTAGAGCAGGTCGATGGACCAGTAGGGCACGATGGTCCAGGCCCAGAACGGCATATGGGTTTCCCAGCCGAACACCAGCGTGCCGACATCGCTGCGCTGGCTGGTGACCCAGGTGGCGAAGCCGTAGGTGCTGAAAAACAGCGGCGCCAACAGCAGCAACCACAGGACCGCAGGTTTTAATAAACCGGGTTCGCGCATGCTCAGATCTTCTGTGCCAGAGACACAGTGAAAATGCCCCATTCGTCCACACGCTGAGTGATCTTGCGAAAGCCTGCGGCCTCGACGAGTTGGTCCATTTCCGCCTGGCTGCGACGGCGCATCACCCAGGCCTGGCCCTGGCGATGGCTGGTCAGCGCGCGGGCAATCAGTTCCAGCTGCGGGTGCCATGGCTGGCCGGTGTATACCAGATAACCGCCGGGCTCCACGGCTTCAGCAAGGCCGGCCAGCGAACCACCGACCATGGCGTTATCGGCAAACAATTCATACAGCCCGGACACCACCGCCAAGGTCGGCTTGGGGTCGAGCGCCGCCAGGTCCGCGCGATCAAACGCATCGCCTTTGACGAACTGCGCGATATCCCCCAAGCCTTTTTCGCGAATCAGCGCGCCACCGTCGCGCACGTTGATGTCGCTGTAGTCGCGCAGCAGGATCGACTCCGGCAGCGGCGATACGTCCTGCAAGGCTTCGAGAATGTAGCGGCCGTGGCCCGCAGCGATGTCGACAATGCGCACTTGGCGATCATCGCTGCGCAAGTTGGCCATGGCCAGGCGCAGCAGCTCTTCGACATTCAGCTTGCGCTGGCGGATGCCACGCCAGCCGATGGAGTTGAGGTAGTTGGTGTCGATCATCCGCCCCAGCCCGCCTTTGCCGGTGGGCTTGTTGCGGTACACGTAATCCAGTGTGCTGCCGGAATCGAAGCCGGTATCAAAGCCCAGTTTCACCCCGTCCGAGAGGTTCTTGCCCAGGCCCATGCTGGCGCGAGTCATGCGCCAGTACAGGTCGCGCAAAGAGTTGCGCGGCAGCGGCGCGGCCAGGGATTCGGACTCGGCGCAGGTGGCGCCCAGCTTGTCGGCGTCGAGCAACGAGGCGCGGTCCAGCGGGTGCGCAAAGTTTTGCAGGATAAAGCGCCTGGCGCTGCTCACGGCCACGGCACGGTCGCGTTCACCGAGGGTGTCGTGGAAGAAGCCGGGCAGGATGTGCAGTTCTTTTTTCAGGCTGCCCAGGCGGTCGAAAAATTGCTGCTGAGGTTTGCGGTGCACCACAAAGTCGGAGCCGGAGATCAGCAGCTGAGTCGGCACCTGGATCGCCTGGGCATCGGCCACCACGCGGTCGGCAGCTTCGTACAGGCCGAGCAGCACATTCACCGAGATCGCCCTGGTGATCAGCGGGTCGCTGTCGTAGGACGCGACACGCTCCGGGTCATGGCTGAGGAACTTGGCCTTGACGTAGCTGTTAACGAAAAAGTTGCCGCGAAATGTGCGCATCAGCGCCAGGCCTGGCCGCGCGAACGGCACGTAGAGCTTGACCTTGAACGCCGGGGAGGCGAGCACCAGTGCGCGGATTTTCGGCGCGTAATCGTGCACCCAGGTGGCTGCGATCACCGCGCCGACGCTTTGAGCGATCACCGCGCAATTGTCTTCTGCGATGCCGTAAGTGGTACCGATGTGGTCACGAAAGGTTTGCACGTCGCGGGCACTGGTGGCGAAGCTTGGGCTGTCGCCGCGCGCGCCGGGCGACTGGCCGTGGCCACGGGCGTCCCAGGCAAAGAAGTCGAAGTGCGGCAGGTCCAGTTCATCGACCAGGTGGGCAATGCGCCCCGAATGCTCGTGGCCGCGATGGAACAGCAGGATCGCCTTGCGCGGCTCATCGCCAAGCGGCGCGGTGGCCGGCCAGTGCCGGTAGAAAAGCTCGACGCCATCGTGGGTACTGAAGCTGTGCTCTTGCTGTTCGCGCATCGCAAATTCCTTATGCAGAAGGGGACGTCGTTTCTTTGAGACCCTGGCGCACGCGGTTGACCAAAGTGTAGGCGAGCAGCGCCGCCACCAGCCACATCACCGCGTTGACCCAACCCGCGCCCAGCCAACCGAGCGCCACGCCGGTGGCCAGCACACCCAGTACAAACGCGCGATCACTCTTGCCCATTGGGCCGTCGTAGCGCCGCGACGCACCGACCATGGGCCCGAGCACACCGGCGTATTCGCTGAACACCGCCAGCAACGTGACCAGCAGCACTGGCGCCAGGCTCACGCCGGGGATCAGCGCAAAGGGCAGGATCAGCGCGCTGTCGGCGATCACGTCGCACAATTCATTGAGGTAGGCGCCCAGGCGTGACTGCTGGCCGAATTCCCGGGCGAGCATGCCGTCGATGGCATTGAGGGCCATGCGCAGGATCATCCACAACGGGATCAGGGCAAACAGCCAGAGGTGTTGGGCAAAGCCTGCAATGAGCAGGCCCACCAGCAAGGACACCACGCCGGCCAGCACGGTGATCTGGTTGGCTGTGGTGCCGTTGTCGTAGAGGCGCTGCACGAGTGGGCGCAGTAAGTTTTGAAAACGCGGCTTGAGCTGATAGATCGAAATCATGGGAGGTGACGCTTCCTTGTCCGTTTACCCGCGAAAAACTGTTTTGGAGTGTGCCGATTAATCGGCGGCTGCACCAGTGATGGCTCGTGTTTATGGGGGTTAGTCACGCTCTTGCAGGCGCTGGAGGGTCAATGTGGGAGCGAGCTTGCTCGTGAATGCGGTGGGTCAGTGACAAATGAGCTGGCTGAACCACCGCATTCGCGAGCAAGCCCGCTCCCACAGGGGTTTTGTGTTGTTTTCGAACAAAAATTTCACGCTGCGTGTTATATCGTAACGAATTGTGTACAAACGGGCGTGAGTGGATGCAAGTGGATCTAGAAGCTGACGGCGCTTTGGTTGAAGGCTTGCCGCGTTTTCAGCAGGGGCTGTTTCATGCCCGTCGATTGCGCCAGGCCGGCATCAGCCTGACGGCCCTGGCCGTTTGCGCTTGGGTGCTGGCATTGTTTGTCGCCCTGTTTGCGCCGCTGTCGATCTGGCCGGTGGTGCTGATCAACTGCGCGTCGGCCTTGTTGGTGTTGGTGGCCGGGCTGCAATCGGCGTGGTGGGTCGCCGATTGGCGGGCGCAGGCGTTGGAAGCGCCAACGGTGGAATTGATCGAGCCGCAGCTTGAAGGCACGGGCGGCTACGCGCGGTTTGTCGGACGTTTCGGCAGCAGCCTGCTGGCGCAGATGGGCGCGCCGGTGCTGTGGTTGAGTGGCTGGTCGTTGCTGGTATTGCTGAGCATTGTCGAATTCTGGAACCTGGCACTGCCCGCTGCAGCCGTGGGGCAATCGGCAAGCATTGGCGCCGCGCTGGGGCTGGCGTTGGCCTTTGGTTTGCTGGTGTTCGAGCGTCGTCTGGCGCAGGAAACGGCTGCGCAATGGCCGGAAGCCTCACAGCTGGCGCAGTTAAGCCGGGTGGCGATTGCGTGCCTGGTGGTCAGCGCGATCTGCCTGCTGTTTGCCGGCGCGCAATCTGTATGGCCCTTGCGCCTGGCCGTGTTGATCGGCCTGTTGCCGGGGCTGGTCGCCGTGGAGTTTTTGCTCAGGGCCGTACTGTCGCTGTTCAGCCCACGCCAGCCGCGCCTCGAACCGCGGTTGATGGCGCAAAGCTTTATTGCCGGTTTGCTGCGTTGGCCGCCACAACCCTTGCAGGCGCTGCAGCACGAGTTGCACAACCGCTTCGGTATCGATTTGCGCCAGATCTGGGCGTTTACCTACATGCGCCGGGCATTCCTGCCGGTGCTGCTGGTGGTATTGGCCGTAGGCTGGGCGCTGACCGGCGTGCACGAAGTGCCCCTGCAAGGCCGTGGGATTTATGAGCGCTTCGGCAAACCGGTGGCGGTGTTCGGCCCTGGCCTGCATGCCGGATTGCCGTGGCCGTTGGGCCGCGTCATCACTGTCGAAAATGGCGTGGTGCATGAACTCGCTACCAGCGTCAGCGAGGCTGCCACACCGGAGCTGGCCGCCGCCGAAGGCCCGGCGCCGTCGATCGCCAACCGGTTGTGGGACGCCAGCCATGTGAATGACAAATCCCAAGTGATCGCCAGCAGCAGCGGCGACAAACAGAGCTTCCAGATCGTCAATATGGACGTGCGGTTCGTCTACCGCATTGGCCTGACCGATCAGGCGGCGCTGGCCGCCACCTATAACAGCGCCGATGTGCCGACCCTGATTCGCAGCACCGCCAGCCGCATTCTGGTGCACGACTTTGCCTCGCGCACGCTCGACGAATTGCTCGGTGAGCAACGCACTCAATTGGCCGACGAAATCGGCCGCTCGGTGCAGGCGGACTTGCAGAAGCTCAACAGCGGCGTGGAGATTCTGGCCACGGTGGTCGAAGCGATTCACCCACCGGCCGGCGCTGCCAACGCCTACCACGCCGTGCAGGCTGCGCAGATCGGCGCCCAGGCGCTGATCTCCCGCGAACGCGGCGCCGCCAGCGAACAGACCAACCAGGCCTTGCTGCAAGCCAGCACCGCGCGAGATCAGGCCTTGGCCACCGCGCGCGAAGTGAATGCTGGCGCGCAAGCGGTCGACCTGCGATTCAGCGCCGAACAAAAGGCCTACGCCACCGCCGGCCAGGCATTCGTGCTGGAACAGTACCTGGGCCAACTCAGCCAAGGCTTGGCCCACGCCAAGCTGCTTATTCTGGATCACCGCCTGGGCGCCGATGGCGCACCGACGATTGATCTGCGTTCTTTTACTTTGCCGGCCGACCCTATGGCGCCGCGTAAAGCCGTTCAATAAGGAGTCTGTCTGTTGAGCGCTCATTCTCACGATCATGGTCATCATCATCACGGCCACCACCATCACCATCACGGTGATGAGCAAGCCGCTGGCCCGTTTCCTTGGCGGCGCATGGCCTGGGCGGTGTTGTTGGTGCTGTTTGCAGTGGCGGCCGCCAGCCTGGTGCAGGTGCGTTCCGGCGAAGCCACGGTGATTACGCGGTTCGGCAACCCGTCGCGGGTGCTGCTGGAGCCTGGCCTGGGCTGGCGCTGGCCGGCGCCGTTCGAAGCGGCGATCCCGGTAGACCTGCGCTTGCGCACCACCTCCAGCGGTTTGCAGGACGTGGGCACCCGCGATGGCTTGCGGATTATCGTGCAGGCCTATGTGGCGTGGCAGGTGCAGGGCGATGCCGACAATGTGCAGCGCTTTATGCGCGCGGTGCAGAACCAGCCGGATGAAGCGGCGCGGCAGATTCGCACCTTCGTCGGCTCGGCGCTGGAGACCACTGCGGCCAGCTTTGACCTGTCCAGCCTGGTCAACACCGACGCCAGCCAAGTGCGCATCGCCGATTTTGAGGCACAGTTGCGCCAGCAGATTGATCAACAATTGCTCACCACTTACGGCGTGCGCGTGGCGCAAGTCGGTGTCGAGCGTCTGACCTTGCCGTCGGTCACCCTCACCGCCACCGTTGACCGCATGCGCGCCGAGCGCGAGACCATCGCCACCGAACGCACCGCCGTGGGCAAACGTGAAGCGGCGCAGATTCGCTCCGCCGCCGAACGCGATGCGCGCATCGTGCAGGCCGATGCCACGGTGAAAGCCGCCGATATCGAGGCGCAGTCGCGGGTCGAAGCGGCGCAGATCTATGGCCGTGCCTACGCCGGCAATCCGCAGCTGTACAACCTGCTGCGCTCGCTGGACACCTTGGGCACCGTCGTGACACCGGGCACCAAAATCATCCTGCGCACTGACGCCGCGCCGTTCCGCGCACTGGTGGACGGGCCGAAGGATGTTCAGCCATGAGTGAGCGTGACAGCCCGGACAGCCCATGGATTCAGGCCGGGCGCCTGACCTTCCTGGCGCTGTACGCGGTGACGGTGTTGGCGGCGTTGGCCTGGGCGTTTTCCAATGTGCGCCAGATCGACCCGCAGAACCGCGCCGTGGTGTTGCACTTCGGCGCGCTGGACCGTATTCAAAATGCCGGTCTGTTATTGGCATGGCCGCAACCGTTTGAGCAAGTAGTGCTGTTGCCAGCAGCCGACCGTGTGATTGAGCGTCGGGTGGAAAACCTGCTGCGCTCCGACGCGGCGACCCAGGCCGACCGCGTGGCCACGTTTGCCGCGCCGTTGAGCGACGCGCTGGCGGGCTCCGGTTACTTGCTGACCGGCGACGCCGGTGTGGTGCAGCTGGATGTGCGGGTGTTCTATAAGGTCACCGAACCCTACGCATTTGTGCTGCAGGGCGAGCATGTGCTGCCGGCGCTGGATCGCCTGGTGACGCGCAGCGCCGTGGCGCTGGCGGCGGCGCGCGACCTGGACACCATTCTGGTGGCGCGCCCGGAATTGATCGGCAGCGATAACGGCGCCGCCGAACGCCGTGAGCGGCTGCGCGGCGATCTGGTGCAAGGCATCAATAAACGCTTGGCGAACTTGGCCTCCACCGGTTTGGGGTTGGGCATCGAAGTGACGCGTGTCGACGTGCAATCAAGCCTGCCGGGCCCGGCGGTGAATGCCTTCAACGCAGTGCTGACGGCCAGCCAACAAGCCGATAAAGCCGTGGCCAATGCGCGCACCGACGCGGAAAAACTCACCCAAGCCGCCAATCAGGAGGCCGACCGTGTCGTACAAGTGGCCCACGCCCAAGCCAGCGAGCGTCTGGCCAATGCCCAAGCGCAAACGGCCACCGTCGCCAGCCTGGCCCAGGTCAAAGACCCAGGCCTCATGCTGCGTCTGTACCGCGAGCGCTTGCCGAAGATTCTCGGCCAGGCCGGTTCTGTGACCACGGTCGATCCCAAAGACGACTCCCGCTTGATCATTCAGGGAGCCGAACAATGAGCGCGCCTATGTTGACGTCCGCCGAGCAGCGCAGTGCTGCGCGGCAATTGACCCTGGCCATGTTAGCCCTGGGCTTGCTGGTATTGGGGTTGGTGTGGCGCTGGCTGGCGCCGGACCAGAACGGTGTCAGCCAACTGTTGCTCGGCGTCGCCTCTTTGCTGGTGGCCGTGCCGGTGATGCGTTCGGCCTGGTTCAGCCTGCGTTACCCGAGCCTGCATGGCATCACCGACCAATTGATCGCCCTGGCGATGATGGGCGCGTGGGCCACGGGCGACTTGCTGACGGCTGCATTGCTGCCGATCATCATGATTTTCGGCCACGTGCTGGAAGAGCGCAGTGTGATTGGCTCCCAGGAAGCGATTCATGCCCTGGGCAAACTGACCCGCAGCCATGCGCGGTTGGTGCAGGCCGACGGCAGCATTGTGGAAGTGGATAACGGCACGCTGAACACCGGCGATATCGTCGAAGTGCGTGCCGGTGATCGCGTGCCGGCCGACGGTGTGGTGCTGTCGGGCCAGGCGAGCCTGGACACGGCGCCGATCACCGGTGAGTCGGTGCCGCTGGAAGCCAGCGTGGGCGTGCAGGTGTTTGGTGGCGCGATCAACCTCGACGGCTTGCTGCGCCTGGAAGTGACGCGCACCGGTAACGAGTCGACCCTGGGCAAAGTCATTGCGCTGATGCAGAACGCCGAACGCTCCAAGCCGCCGATCACGCGGCTGCTGGAGCGTTACGCCGGCAGCTATATGGTGCTGGTGTTGCTGCTGGCGGCGGTGACCTGGTTTGTGACCAATGACGCCCAGGCAATGTTGGCCGTGCTGGTAGCGGCGTGCCCGTGCGCCTTGGTGCTGTCGGCACCGGCCACGGCGATTGCCGGGATTGCAGTGGCGGCGCGGCACGGAATTTTGATTCGCAGCTCGGCATTTCTTGAGGAGTTGGCGGACCTGACCTCGCTGGTGGTGGATAAGACCGGCACGCTGACGTTTGGCACTCTGCGTTTGCAGTCCATCGACACCACGGCGCCGGATCGGCAGGTGTTGTTGAATCTTGCCGCCAGCCTGGGTTCGGCCAGCAGCCACCCGGTCAGTCGTGCGTTGGCGGGGCTGGCAACGCAGGAGCAAATGCTGGGGCTGACGGATATTCGCGAACGCCAGGGCCTGGGCGTGGTGGCGCAGACCGAGCAGGGCGAAGCAGCCTTGGGGCGCCCGGAGTTGTTCGAACAGCTGGGCATTGTGACCACTCAGGTGCCGAACCACGATGGCCCGATCGCCGGTCTGGCGCTGAACGGCCAGTTCCTCGCCTGGCTGTTGCTCGCCGACAGCGTCAAGCCGGAAGCGCGCCAGGCCCTGCAGGAGCTACGCGACTTGGGCCTGGGCCGCCAGCTGCTGCTGACGGGTGACCGTCAAAGCGTGGCCGACAGCCTGGCGCTGGATGTCGGTATCAGCGACGTCGAAGCCCAGGCACTGCCGGAAGACAAGCTCAACCGCGTGCTTGGGGAAATCGGCAGTGGCTTCCGGCCAATGGTCGTCGGTGATGGCATCAATGACTCGCTGGCGCTCAAGGCGGGCGTGGTGGGTGTGGCAATGGGCGCGGGCGGTGCGGACATCGCGCTGGCGTCGGCGGATGTGGTGTTGATCGGCAGCGACCTGCGGCGCCTGGGCACGTGCGTGCGCTTGAGTCGCCAGTGCCGCCACACGTTGCAGGTTAACGTGATCATCGGGTTGGGCTGGACGCTGGCTATCGTGGTGTTTGCCGCGTTTGGCTGGCTGGGCGCGGCCGGCGCCATGATTGCGGCGGTGTTGCATAATCTCAGCACCTTGCTGGTACTGGGCAACGCCGGGCGTTTGCTGCGGTTTCAGGAGCCACTTTTGAAGCTTGAAGAATAATTTCAGAAATATCTGCATACAGCTGTAACGCCGATAAGGGTCCTCACTCTAGTGGTATGTCGAGACTGAACACTCCGTTCAGACCGGCGCCCCTACCGATCATGAGGACTCTAAAAATGAACTTCAAATCCGCTGCTGCTGGTGCCGCCCTTGCGATGGCCGCCGCTACCCTGTTTGCTGGTGTGGTCACCCAGGCTCAAGCCGCTGACACGGCTGTGCACTGCTACGGTATCAACGCCTGCAAAGGCCAGAACGACTGCAAAACCAAGGACCATGCTTGCAAAGGTCAGGGTTCTTGCAAAGGCCAGGGGTTCCTTGCCAAGCCCTCCGCTGATGCCTGCATGAAGGCTGGCGGCACCGTCGGCGAGTAACCGGCACCGAGTGCACCCGCAGCGGACGCCCCCCACCGCTGCGGACACTTTGCCTTGGAGCGAATCATGTCCGCGTCCCTTCCAAGTCTGGGTTACGGCCTGGGTTTACGCAGTGAGTACTACCAGCAGATCCTTGAACAATCGCCGGCAGTGGATTGGTTTGAAGTGATCTCCGAGAATTATCTGGTCCAGGGCGGTAAAGCCTTGTACTACCTGGATGCGATAGCCGAGCGCTATCCCCTGGTGATGCACGGTGTGTCCCTGTCCATCGGCGGGCCGCATGCCCTCGATACCGATTACCTGAAACACATCAAACAGCTCGCCGAGCGCATTCAGCCGGCGTGGGTTTCCGATCACCTGTGCTGGAGTCGCGGCAACGCGCATCAGTTGCATGACCTGCTGCCGCTGCCCTACACCGAAGAAAGCCTTTACCACGTGGCCGGCCGCGTGCGCCAAGTGCAAGACGCATTGCAGCGTCCGCTGGTGCTGGAAAACGTTTCCAGCTATGTGCGTTCCAAGGCCGACGAGTTCACCGAGTGGGAATTCCTCAAGGCCCTGGCCCACCTTACCGGCTGCCAGCTGTTGTTGGACGTGAACAATGTGTATGTCAGCTCGCGTAATCACGGCTTCGACGCCTGGACGTTTATCCGCAGCCTGCCGCCTGAAAGCATCCGCCAACTGCACTTGGCCGGGCATATGGATTACGGCGACTACGTGGTCGATACCCATGATCACCCGGTGTGCGATCCGGTGTGGGCGCTGTATCAACAGACGCTGGAGCTGTTGGGGCCGGTGTCGACATTGCTGGAGCGCGATGACCATTTCCCGCCGTTCGAGGAGTTGCTCGCCGAGTTGAGCAAGGCCCGTGAACTGGGCGCCAGCGCGCTGGCCAGGAGGGCGTTATGCGCCTGATCGACTGGCAGTTGGCGTTTGAGCAGCATCTGTTATCCGAAAGCTCGGTGGCCAACAGTGGGTTTGCCGCGACCTTGCTGGGTGGGCCGACTCTGGATGTGGACACGGGCCTGGCGATTTACCACAACGCCTATGTGTCGCGGCTTCAGGAGGTGTTGCGGCATGACTTCGGCGCCATCCGGTATTGGTTGGGGGACGATGAGTTTGCAGTGCTGACAGACGCCTATGTGCGCCGCTATCCGTCGGCCCATTACAGCCTGCGTTGGCTGGGCGAGCGGTTCCCGGCGTTTCTCGTCGAGCATCTGGTAGAGGAGCACAGTGCGCCGCTGGCCGAGTTGGCGCGGTTGGAGTGGGCGTTTACCTTGGCATTCGATGCGCCGCCGGGTGAGCCGCTGGGCCTGAATGACATGGCGCAGCTGGCCCCTGAAAACTGGCCGGGTTTGCAGGTAAGCCTGGCGCCTTCGGTGCAACAGGTGCTGTGCCATTTCAATAGCGTGGCGATTTGGCGCGCGAGCAGGGATGAGTTGGATTTCCCTGACAGCCAGGCGCTGGAAGGGGCGCAGATGTGCCTGGTGTGGCGTCACCAGAATGTGTGCCATTACCGCAGCCTTGAGCCGGCTGAAGCCTGCGCGCTGGTGGGAATGGTGACAACCGGCTGGAATTTTTCAGAACTGTGCACAGGGTTGGCAGTCACTTATGGAGAGGGTGCGCCACTGCAAGCGGTGACGTGGCTGAAACAGTGGATCCAGGACGGTTTGCTCGAGCATCGAGCCTCATAGTTTAGTGCTATCAATCCGATAGCCTCCTACTTTGTCTTCGGATGGTCTACCCTCACTCCAGACGTCTGAAACAAGGGGGGACTACTCATGCTCGCGCAACTTCCACCGGCCTTACAGAATCTCAAGCTACCGCTGCGTCTTCGACTCTGGGACGGCCACGAATTTAACTTGGGCCCCGAGCCCAGTGTGACGATCGTGGTGAAGGACCCCACGGTCGTGTCCAGCCTGACTCATCCAACGCTGGACTCATTGGGCGAAGCCTTCGTCGAGGGCAGACTGGAGCTGGAAGGCTCCATCAGCGAGGTGATCCGGGTATGTGACGAGCTGAGTCACGCCCTGATTGATGACGACGAGGGGAGTCGTCCGGTGCGCTCGATCCACGACAAGGCCACTGATGCTGCGGCCATTTCCTACCATTACGACCTGTCCAACGAGTTCTACCAGCTGTGGCTGGACCAGGACATGGCGTACTCCTGCGGTTATTTCGAAACCGGCAGCGAATCCATCGATCAGGCCCAACAAGACAAATTTCGCCACCTGTGCCGCAAGTTGCGGCTGCAGCCAGGCGAATATTTGCTCGACGTCGGCTGTGGGTGGGGTGGGTTGGCGCGTTTTGCGGCGCGAGAGTTCGGCGTCAAAGTGTTTGGGATCACGCTGAGCAAAGAGCAGTTGGCGCTGGCCCGTGAACGGGTCAAGGCCGAGGGGCTGGAAGACCAGGTAGACCTGCAACTGCTCGACTACCGCGACCTGCCGCAGGACGGTCGTTTCGACAAAGTGGTGAGCGTGGGCATGTTTGAGCACGTTGGCCACGCCAACCTGGCGGAGTACTGCAAGGTGCTGTTTGGCGCCGTGCGCGAAGGCGGCCTGGTGATGAACCACGGCATCACCGCCAAGCACACCGACGGTCGCCCCGTGGGCCGCGGCGCTGGCGATTTTATCGAGCGTTATGTGTTCCCCAACGGCGAGTTGCCGCACCTGGCGATGATGACGGCGGAAATCAGCGAAGTCGGGCTGGAAGTGGTCGACGTCGAAAGCCTGCGCCTGCATTACGCGCGCACGCTGGACCATTGGAGTGAACGCCTGGAAGACAACTTGGAGGCGGCAGCCAAGATGGTGCCGGAGCAAGCGTTGCGGATCTGGCGGCTGTACCTGGCCGGTTGCGCGTATGCGTTTGCGCGGGGCTGGATCAACTTGCACCAGATATTGGCAGTGAAGCCTCACGCTGATGGCAGCCATGAACTGCCGTGGACGCGGGAAGATATCTACCGCTGAAACACGGTTATGAAACGCTGAAGATGTAAATGTGGGAGCGGGCTTGCTCGCGAATGCGGTGGTTCAGCCAATTTATTTGGTCCTGATACACCGCATTCGCGAGCAAGCCCGCTCCCACATTTGTTTCAGTGTTGTTTGTTAGAGAATCGGTGAGATCAAACGCGCCACCCGCATGCCCAGCTGTTGCAGGCGACGGGTCTCGCGGCTTTCTTCCTGGCTGACTTCATGCGCCTGTGCGAAGTCGTCCAGCAGCATCTGCTCCACTTGGCTGGCAAACGCTTCATCGACCGTCAGCAACATCACTTCGAAATTCAGCCGGAACGAACGGTTGTCCATGTTCGCACTGCCGATTGCACTGATTTCGCTGTCCACCAGCACCACCTTCTGGTGCAGGAAGCCCGGCTTGTAGCGGAACACGCGCACGCCAGCGCGTACGGCTTCGATGGCGTAGAGGCTGGAGGCGGCGTAGACGATACGGTGATCAGGCCGCGACGGCAGCAGCAGGCGCACATCGACCCCGCGCAAAACCGCCAGGCGCAGGGCGGCGAACACCGCTTCATCGGGTACGAAATACGGGCTGGTGATCCACACGCGCTCGGTCGCCGCATGGATAGCTTCGACGAAAAACAGGGAGCAGGTTTCATACGGATCGGCCGGGCCGCTGGCGAGCAGTTGGCAGAGCACGCCGTCTTCAGGGTATGTATCAGGCAGGATCAGCGGCGGCAGCTCGCGCGCGGCCCAGAACCAGTCTTCGGCAAACGACTCCTGCAGGCACGCCACCACCGGGCCGGTGACCTGCACATGGGTGTCGCGCCACGGCGCCAGTGGCGGCTTTTTGCCCAAGTATTCGTCGCCGACGTTATGCCCGCCGACAAACCCGGTGAGGCCGTCGACCACCACGATTTTGCGGTGGTTGCGGAAGTTGACCTGGAACCGATTGAGCCAGCCGCTGCGGGTGGCGAACGCTTTGACTTTGACCCCGGCGTCGCGCAGCGACTGCACATAACTGTGGGGCAGGGCATGGCTACCGATGCGGTCGTAGAGCACGTAAATATCCACGCCTTCGGCAGCTTTTTCCTTCAGCAGGGCGTGCAACTGCCTGCCAAGATCGTCGTCATGAATGATAAAAAACTGGAACAGCACCGCCGTCTTAGCCTGGCGAATCGCCGCGAAAATCGCGCTGAACGTGGCATCGCCATTAATCAGCAAGCGCACGTCATTGTTGGCCAGGCACGGCATGCGGCCCAATTTGGGCATGGCGCGCAAAGACGCATAGGCGCTGGAGTTGCGCGCCGCCAAAGCTTCTTCGACCCACGGGCGCCAGTTCAGCGCGGTGATGGCGGTGTGCATTTCCTGGTTGGCCTGGCGACGCGCCTGGATGTACGCGTCAAAGGTGCTGCGGCCGAAGATGAGGTAGGGAATCAGCGTCAGGTAAGGCATGAACATCAGCGACAAGGCCCAGGCGATCGAGCCTTGGGCGGTCCTGACAGTCAGCACCGCGTGGATCGCGGCGAGCGTCCCGAGAAAATGCAGCGTGGCAATGAAGTAGGCGAGCAGGTGCGGGCCAAAAAAATCCATGAACGACATCACTCCAGGCAATCAAGTGCCTAACAGACCATGTTCGACGACGAATGTCGCTATTTTATTTGCCGTGCAACACTGGCGCCTTTGCAGCGTCTAACGCCCACCATTACCCAGGAGTTACCCGATGAATGCTCGTCTGCTTGGTTTGGCCATGGTTGTTGGATTGACGCTGCCCGTGGCGGCTCAGGCGCAGATGCTGGCGCCGGGCTTGTGGGAATTGACCACCAGCAATATGAAAGTCGATAACCAGGACTTGCCCGACCTGTCGCTGATCCTCGGTCAGCTCAAGCAACAGATGACGCCCGAACAGCGCGCCATGCTCGAAAAACAGGGCATCACCATGGCCGGCAAGGGCGTGCAGGTTTGCCTGACGCCTGCCCAGGTCGCGTCTGATTCCATTCCCCTGACCGACCCGCAATCGGGCTGCAAACAGCAAGTGACCGACAAAACCGGCAACCAGTGGAAATTTCGTTTCAGCTGCCCGAAAGCCCAGGGCACTGGCGTTGCAACCTTCCAGAGCCAGCAGGAATTCACCACCACCGTCAACGGTACATTCAATGCCACCGGCGTTCAGCAGAAGGGCAGCCTGGACACTCATGCCCAATGGCTGGGCAACGATTGCGGCACGGTCAAACCCCGCGCTTAACGCAGGAAGTGCAGGGGCAGCCCCTGGCAACTGTCGACCACCTGGCCGTTGTGCCACGCCAGGTGGCCGGACACCAGGGTGGTGCTGACGCTGTGGCGAAAGCTGCGCTCGGCGAAGGGCGTCCAGCCGCAGCGCGCGAGAATCGGCTGGCTGCTGACGGGTTTGCCTTCGGGCTCAGGTTTGATCAGCACCAGATCGGCCCAATAGCCCTCGCGTAGATAGCCTCGGTCCGGGATAGCGAACAGGTCGGCCACACGGTGACTGGTCTTTGCCACCAGTGTGGTCAGTGGCAAATGCCCGTCAATCACCAGCTCCAACAACGCCGGCAGCGCGTGCTGCACCAGTGGCAGGCCTGACGGCGCTTGGCGATAGCCCAACTGTTTTTGCGCCCAGGTATGCGGCGCATGATCACTGCCGATCACATCCAGACGATGACTCAGCAAGGCCAGGCGCAGCGCGTCGCGGTCGGCGCGGGTCTTGATCGCCGGGTTGCATTTGATCTGGTGGCCGAGGCGGTGATAGTCGCGGTCATCGAACAGCAGATGGTGCAGGCAGACCTCGGCGGTGATGCGCTTCTCGGCCAACGGCTTGTCTTCGAACAGGGCCAACTCGCGAGCGCTGGTCAGGTGCAGCACGTGCAGGCGCGTGCCGTGTCGCCGGGCCAGTTCCACCGCAAAAGACGAGGAGCGAAAACAGGCTTCGGCATCCCGGATAAGGGGGTGGGCGACGGCGGGAATGTGCTCGCCGAAGCGTTCACGCAGACGCTGTTCATTCGCGAGGATGCTCGGCGTGTGCTCGCAGTGGGCGAGGAGGATGGTCGGTACTTCGGCGAACAGCCGCTCGAGAATCCGCGGGTCGTCCACCAGCATATTGCCGGTGGAGGCGCCCATGAACACTTTGACCCCGGCCACTTCACGCGGATCGAGGGCGGCGACGGTGTCCAGGTTGTCGTTGCTCACACCAAAGTGAAAGCCATAGTTGGCCACCGAGTGCAACGCGGCGCGGCGCTTCTTATCCGCCAGGGCTTCCAGGTTCAGGGTGGCTGGGTGGGTGTTAGGCATGTCCATGAAGCTGGTGATTCCACCGGCCACCGCCGCGCGAGATTCGCTGTAGAAACTGCCTTTGTCGGGCGCGCCCGGATCGCGAAAGTGCACCTGGTCGTCGATCATGCCTGGCAGCAGCCATTGACCCTGGGCGTCAATTTCCACCGGCTCGTTATAGCCTTCGAGGCTGGCGGCAATCTTCTCGATGCGGCCATTGGCGACCAGTACGTCGGCATCGAACTCCCGGCCCTCATTCACCAGACGGGCATTGCGAATCAGCAGGCGGCTCATGGTTCAGAACTCGTTTTGCAGGGCTTTGTAACCACGCACCAGGTCGACGTTGGTGCGCGCCACGTCTTCAGAAAACTCCGAGGCGCTGACACTCACCGGCGGGAATTGCGACAGGTCGGTGTTCGGGCCGATGCGGGTGGTGGAGGGCACATAGAACGCGGCGGGCAAGTCGCGGCCGTCGACCACCGAGTTGTGGCGCACCACGCAGCCATCGCCGACGGCGCAGTTGAACAGCACGCTGTTGAAGCCGATAAACACGCGGTCGCCGACGGTGCAGGGGCCATGGACGATGGAGCGATGCGCGATGGAGGTAAATTCTCCAATGGTCACCGCCGCGCCGGATTTGGAATGAATAACCACGCCATCCTGAATGTTCGAATTGGCGCCGATGGTGATCGGGTCCATGTCGCCGGTGGCGTCGACTTCGTCAGCGCGGATCACGGCGTAAGGGCCGACGAAGACGTTCTCGCCGATGATGACCTTGCCGCAGATGATCGCGGTTTTATCCACGTAGGCCGATTCGGCAATCACCGGCAGATCGCCGGAAGGGTTCTTGCGGATCATGCGGAGGGCTCCGTAATGACATGAACGTAGGCGCCGTCGATGGCGTTGTAGAAGCAGGTGGGCCGGCCGGTGTGGCAGGCCGGGCCTTGTTGGTCGACGATCAGCAGCACTGCGTCGCCGTCGCAATCCAGCCGGGCCTCGACCAGTTGTTGCCAGTGGCCGGAGCTTTCACCTTTGCGCCACAGCTGCCCACGCGAGCGCGACCAATAGCAGACTTGCCCGGTGGCCAGGGTTTCGGTGAGGGCCTGGCGGTTCATCCAGGCCAGCATCAACACCTCGCCGCTGCCGTGTTGCTGGGCGACGGCGGCAATCAGGCCATCGCTGTTCCACGCCACGGCGTCGAGCACGGTGTCGAGTGGAAAGCGGCTGCCCATGGCAGCCTCTTCCAGGTCGAGCATGCTCAGGGTCATGGCTTGCTCAGGGCTGCGCACAGGGTGTTGAGGTTGTATTCGAACAGCCCGGTGAAGGTGCTGGCCGGGCCTTGGGCGGCGAGGGCGTCGGAGTACAACGTGCCGCCGATCTGCGCGCCGCTTTCGTCAGCAATCTGCTTGAGCAGGCGTGAGTCTTTGATGTTTTCCATGAACACGGCTTTGACCTTGTCTTTGCGGATCTGGGTGATCAGCGCAGCGACCTCGGCGGCAGATGGTTCGCGTTCAGTCGACAGACCCTGGGGCGCGAGGAACTGAATGCCGTAAGCCTGGCCCAGGTAACCGAAGGCGTCATGCGAGGTGACGATGCGGCGGTTGCCCGGTGGCAGCGCGCCGAACTTGGTCTTGGCCTCGGCCAGCAAGCGGTAGATTTCTTTCAGGTAGGTTTGGCTGTTGCGCTGGTAATCGGCTTTGTTGGCCGGGTCGGCGGCAATCAACGCCTTGGTGATGTTGTTCACATAGATTTCGGCGTTGGCCAGGTTATGCCAGGCGTGCGGGTCGGGGATGGTTTCACCGTCTTCTTCCATGGTGTGAGAGATCACGCCTTTGCTGGCGGTCACGACCGTGGCTTTTGTTTCGGTGCTGGTCACCAGGCGGTCCAGCCAGGGTTCAAAACCAAGGCCATTCTTGATGATGACCCGGGCCTTGAGCAGCGCCTTGGCGTCGTCCGGCGTGGGTTCGTAGGTATGGGCGTCGGCGTCCGGGCCGACCATGTTGCTGATCTGGATGTGATCGCCACCGATCTGGTGGGTGATGTCATCCAGAATACTGAAGCTGGTAACCACTTGAAGTCTGTCGGCGGCCTGAGCCATCGACAAGGGCAGCAGAAGGCTGAACATCACGAGTAAAGCGCGCATCGGGAAACACCTCATTGGGATGTAAGCAAGGGCGGGCGGCGCAGCAAGCCGTGCACCGGACCGAAGACCACGGACAGCAAATACCCGCCGCCTGCCACCAGCACGATGGCCGGGCCGCTGGGCAGTGAGTAGTAGAACGACAGCAACAAACCGAACCACACCGACAGGCATCCCAGCACCGCCGATACTGCAATCAACACCGGCAGGCGCCGGCTCCAGAACCGTGAAGCAATCGCCGGCAACATCATCAACCCCACCACCATCAACGCGCCGATGGCCTGGAAACCGATCACCAGGTTCAGCACCACCAAGGTCAGAAATAACCCATGAGCGAGCGGGCCGAGGCGGCTGACGGTTTGCAGGAACAGTGGGTCCAGGGTGTCGAGTAGCAACGGTTTGTAGATCAGCGCCATGGCGATCAGGCTGAAACTGGAGACCCAGAGCATCCCGGTGAGGGTGGTTTCATCCACGGCCAATGCGGACCCGAACAGCAGGTGCAGCAGGTCCAGGCGTTTGCCTGCGATGCCGAGGATCAGCACGCCGGCGGCGAGCGAGATCGGGTAGATGGCGGCGAGGCTGGCGTCTTCACGCAGGCCCGTGCGGCGGGTGATCCACGCGGATAAACCGGCCATGCTCAGGCCGGCGCCAAGACCGCCGATGGTCAGCGCGGGCAGGCTCAGCCCGGCAAACCAGAAGCCAAGCGCGGCGCCGGGCAGGATGCCGTGAGCCACGGCGTCGCCGATCAGGCTCATGCGCCGCAGGATCAGAAACACACCCAGCGGCGCCGTGCTGCAGGCGAGCACCAGCCCGCCGATGAGTGCGCGGCGCATGAACACGAAGTCGAAAAAAGGCATCCACAGGTGGGCGGCAAAATGCATCAGGCCACCTGCATGTGAGGTTGCGGGCGGATCAGCTCTTTGCTGGGGCCGAACACGCAGCCGGTGCTTTTGATCTGCACCACGTGCTGGGTGTGGTGGCGCACGGAGGCCAGGTCGTGACAGACGACGATGATCGTGCGGCCTTGGTCGTGCCAGGCGTGAATGTGTTTCCAGCACAGCGCCTGTCCGTCTTCATCTAGGGCGGCATGGGGTTCGTCGAGCAACAACACGGGCGCTTCGGCGAGGCTCATGCGGGCGAGCAGGGCGCGTTGCAGTTCGCCGCCGGACAAGGCCATCAGTGGGCGATGTTCCAGCCCACTGAGGCACCAGTCCTCCAGGACTGCCTGCAGACGTTCGTTGCGTTGGGGTGGCGTGAGCTGGGTGCCCCAGAAGCCGGCGGCGACCAGCTCTTGCAAGCTGATGGGGAACTGGCGATCCAAGTGCTGCTGCTGCGGCAGGAACGACAGGCCACCACGGCGCGGAACCTCCACACTGACCTTGCCCGCCAGCGGTTTTTGCAAGCCGGCGATCACTTTGAGCAGGCTGCTTTTGCCGGTGCCGTTGGCGCCGATGATGCCGGTGAGGCTGCCTTTTTCCAGGGTCAAATCCAGCGCTGGGGTGAGCGGTTGCCCAGGTGCACCCCAGCGCAAAGCGTTACAGGTGATCATGCAGAGTCTCTCGTCCAGCGGCTTTCAGCCACGGCATCGTGCGCGTGCAGGCTTTCGGCGTGGATCACTTTCAGGTGGAAGGCTTTGACGGCATCCGAGCGTTTCAAGGCGAGGTTGAGGCGGCGTGCGGCGTCTTCACAGAACATCAGGTTTTGCCCGTTGGCCAGCGCGAAGGCTTGTTCGTCCGCACGTTTCACCGCGGTTTGCACGGCGGTGCCGAGCGCAGCTTCGACGTCATCGATCAGTTCGGTGAGCGGCAAGGTGGACTGATTGGCGTCCAGCTCAATAGAGAGCTGGGCGCTGCTGCGTTGGCTGTGGGGCGTGGCGACGATGCCGTTGACGCTGCCGAGCCAGGTGAGTACGTCTTCGTGTTGCAGCGGCGTGCCGGCGAAATCTTGAAGAAATTGCTGCTGAATCAATTGCCTGGCGAGCGCAGCGGAGCAGGGGCAGGTCGAGGAATAAGTAACGTCAATTTTTAGTTCCACGTGGAACATCTGATTTTCCAGACGTGCCTCAATGCACACCGGGTAGCCTTTCCAGCCAGCCAATGGGCTGACCAACGCCGGGCGTTTAAGCAGCAAATCCGTGTGAATTCGTAGGTAGGCGTTCTTAGATAATCCTTCATGACTCTGTAGAAAGCGCTGCAGTACATTACGCAGAAGTGCAGGCGTAAGAAGCTGCTGGTCGAGCATTTCCAGGGCCATGTACAGGCGCGACATATGAATGCCGCGGGACTCGCCGTCGTCCAGGCTGACGCCGGCATCGGCGGAGGCAGTCAGGCGTTGGCCGTCTATAAGAATGGGCAAGGCGATGCCGCACATGCCTACCCAATCGAGCGGCAAGGCTTGGCGTGAAGCCTGCGCGGCGATATCCGGCAGAGTCAGCGCATTCATGAGCAGGTCCATCGTTGGAAATAAAAAGACATGTTATATTATAACTATTGAGTCGACGATGATTTTTCTGCTCCAGCCTTTCTTCAGTCATGTCGAGCAGGGACGCTCCTCTATTCGCGGTATATGTCATGCACAGACGTCAGCTCCTCAACCTGCTGCTGGTCAGCCCGCTGTTCACCTTTCCATTGGGGGCTTTTGCCACGCAGATTCGTAATGCGCGCCTGTGGCGCTCCGACGACAAACTGCGGCTGGTGTTCGACCTCAGCGGCCCGGTGCAATACAAGACCTTTTCCCTGACCTCACCGGAACGCGTGATCATCGACCTGAGCGGCGCCGGGCTCAGCGGTGATTTCTCGCAGTTGGCCTTGAAGAACAGCGGAATCACTTCGATCCGCTCCGGGCATTTTGGTAAAGCCGATACGCGCATCGTGCTGGACCTGGCCGCACCGATGCAGCTCAACAGCTTCTTGTTGCCGCCGCAGGATGGCCAAGGTCATCGCCTGGTACTCGACCTGACCGGCGCCACCCACGCGCCGCGCCAGATCGCCGCGCAGCCGCAGCCTCTGGTGGCGCCGGTGGACAAGGCGCATCCCAAGCGCGACATCATCGTAGTAGTCGATCCCGGCCACGGCGGCAAAGACCCAGGCGCCATCGGTTCCAAGGGCCAGCGCGAAAAGGACGTGGTGCTGTCCATCGCCCAATTGCTGGCCAAACGCTTGAAGCGTGAGAAGGGCTTTGACGTGAAACTGGTGCGCAACGACGACTTCTTCGTACCGCTGCGCAAGCGCGTGGACATCGCCCGTCAGCACAAAGCGGATATGTTTATCTCGGTGCACGCCGACGCCGCGCCACGGCTCACGGCCTCCGGGGCGTCGGTGTATGCGTTGTCTGAAGGCGGCGCCACCTCCGCCACGGCGCGCTTCATGGCGCAGCGTGAAAATGGCGCAGACCTGCTGGGCGCCACCACCTTGCTCAATCTCAAGGACAAGGACCCGATGCTGGCCGGGGTGATTCTCGACATGTCGATGAACGCCACCATCGCCTCCAGCCTGCAGCTGGGCAGCTCGGTGTTGGGCAGCCTGCAAAACATCACCACGCTGCACCAGAAGCGCGTGGAGCAGGCAGGGTTTGCGGTGCTCAAGTCACCGGATGTGCCGTCGATCCTGGTCGAGACCGGGTTCATTTCCAACACCCAGGACGCCCAGCGGCTGGTCACCGCGCGCCATCAACAGGCGGTGGCGGATGGGCTTTTCGAAGGCCTGAAAAAGTACTTCGAGAAGAACCCACCGATGAACAGCTACATGGCGTGGGTTCAGGAGCAGAAGAGCGGCCAGGTCTAACAGCCGGTAATGCGGCTGCACGTGAACTTCGCGCTGGTGCCGCCTGAGCTGGAAAACCGGTTGATGGTGGTCCAGCCCACGCGGCGCGTGTAGCCGACCCACGCCTCACCGTCGGACGCCAACCCGGTAAAGAACGTCAACTGCCCATAGCGGCTGTTGGTCTGTGCCCAGTAGCGTTTGCCGATCACCTCGAAACCGCGCAAATACGTGGTGCCGCCGGCAGTCGCCACGCTGTAGGCATTCCCCAGCGGATCCACGCAAGCCAGCAGGTTGGCGCTGCGCACGCAGGTAGCCGACAGGCTCGGCGTTTGTGCGCAGGCCGGTCCTGCCACTGCCAACAACAGGGCGCACACCAGGTATTTCATAAAGTTTCTCGGGGACCGGAACGGACTCAAGCATTGCGCCCTTCGTCGTGACGAGCAAGGGGGATTGGCTTAATTGCATTGTTATACTATAACATGAAAACACAGCCTGACCCGTGAACCGTTCTCCATGACTGAACAAGACCTTCTTGCCCTATCGCCCAACGATTACATGAATGAAGCCCAGCAAGGTTTCTTCCGCGAGCTGCTGCTGGGCCAGCGTTCTGAACTGCAAGCACGCATCGACGCTGAGTTCCTGGTGCTGCGTGAGCAGGAAACCAACAGCGACCCCGCCGATGTGGGCAGCGCCGAGGAACAGCGCCAATGGCAACTGCGCCTGCTGGAACGCGAAAAAAAGCTGCTGGACAAGATCGACGACGCTCTTGAACTGCTGGCCCGTGGTGAATACGGCTGGTGCCGTGAAACCGGCGACCCCATTGGCCTGAAACGCCTGCTGCTGCGCCCCACAGCGACCCTGAGTATCGAAGCCAAAGAACGTGAAGAGCTGCGCGAACGCCATCAACGGGCGATTTGACCGGCCAACCCTGATGAGGAACACCTGATGCCCAATCGTCTCCCCGTTACCGTGTTGTCCGGCTTTCTCGGCGCCGGTAAAAGCACGCTGCTCAACTACGTCCTGCGCAACCGCCACAACCTGCGGGTGGCGGTGATCGTCAACGACATGAGCGAAATCAATATCGACGGCAGCGAGGTGCAGCGCGACGTCACCCTCAACCGCTCCGAAGAAAAACTGGTGGAGATGAGCAACGGCTGCATCTGCTGCACCTTGCGTGAAGACTTGCTGGAAGAAGTCGGAAAACTCGCCAAGGAAGGTCGGTTCGATTACCTGTTGATCGAATCCACCGGCATTTCCGAACCGTTACCCGTGGCCGAAACCTTCACCTTCCGCGACGAAAACGAGCAAAGCCTGGCCGATATTGCGCGTCTGGACACTATGGTCACCGTGGTCGACGGCATGAATTTCCTGCTCGACTACCAGGCCGCCGAAAGCCTGGCCTCACGTGGTGAAACCCTGGGAGAGGAGGACGAACGCTCAATCACCGACCTGCTGATCGAGCAGATCGAATTCGCTGACGTAATCCTGATCAGCAAGATCGACCTGATCAGCAGCCGTGAGCGCGAGGAACTGATGGCGATTCTCGAACGCCTCAACGCTCAGGCCGAAATTATCCCGATGGTCATGGGCGAAGTGCCGCTGAACAAAATCCTCAACACCGGTCGCTTCGACTTCGAGCGCGCCGCCCAAGCGCCAGGTTGGTTACAGGAACTGCGCGGTGAACATGTGCCGGAAACCGAAGAGTACGGCATCGCCTCCACGGCCTATCGCGCGCGCCGGCCGTTTCATCCTCAGCGTTTTTTCGACTTTATCGACCGCCCGTGGGTGAACGGCAAACTGCTGCGCTCCAAAGGCTTTTTCTGGCTGGCCAGCAAGCATCAGGATGCAGGCAGTTGGTCCCAGGCTGGCGGGCTGATGCGCCATGGTTTTGCCGGGCGCTGGTGGCGTTTTGTGCCGAAAAGCCAATGGCCGCAGGATGAAGAAAGCGTAGCGGCGATCATGGCCAACTGGCAGCTGAGTACCGGTGATTGCCGTCAGGAATTAGTGTTCATCGGGCAAAATATCGACTTCAACCAGATGCGCGCCGAACTGGACGCCTGCCTGCTCACCGATGAAGAAATGGCCGCTGGCGTCGAAGGTTGGCGCCTGCTGGCTGATCCCTTTGGCCCTTGGTTCGAGCAGGTAGCCTGATGCTGGCCCCGGTTATTCCATTGCGCCCCGTGACCCGTCAAATGTGCGGTGAAACGCCGCTGGCGCTGGCTGACATCCTGGAAGACGGGGTGAACCTGGCGGTTTGTCAACGCCAGTTGCCTCTGCACATCGCTGAGTTTGGAGCCTTGCTGGTTGCGCTGAACGAGCCGCTGGCCGACTCCTTTGTCATCGAGCTTAATGCTGAAGAAGCGGTGCCGAACTTGCAGGGTTTGGCGTCCAGTTGCCGAGATCTTGAAGGCTACGAGGGCTTTATTGCTGATGTGTCTTGGTTGGTCAGCGCGTTTGCCTGTTTGCTGGGCGCCAAGCGCATTGGCGTGCGCTTGCGGCTGCTGGACAAGGCCATGTGCCCGCGTTTTC
The DNA here is from genome assembly GCF_963890955.1 of Pseudomonas sp. MF6747. NCBI lineage: Bacteria > Pseudomonadati > Pseudomonadota > Gammaproteobacteria > Pseudomonadales > Pseudomonadaceae > Pseudomonas > Pseudomonas sp. MF6747. The sequence continues at coordinate 71,506 of NZ_CAWPSZ010000053.1, read as the reverse complement.
ACGTTGACCATGTGCCGGTGCGACTGATCACCACCTACGCCGGCATTGGTAGCCAATGGTTGCGCGAAGGCGTTATGGACCGCCGCAAACTGGCCCAGTCGGACGCGGAACCCACCGAGCGCATCGAGCAGATCCTCTGTGGCGAAGTCGCCATGCTCAAGGGCACTCAATGGCATGGCAATGAAGCTCACGGCTTGATTCATCGCTCGCCTGCACTCAAGGCTGATGAGCGGCGGTTGATCCTGACGCTGGATTGGCTCGCATAACCGGGTAGGATCAAGCTCTCTACACGGTCTGAATGATGCCACTGATGCTGCAGAATATTCCCACCCACGTGATTGCCGGGCCGTTGGGCGCCGGCAAGACCAGCCTGATCAAACACCTGCTCGCCCAACGCCCGGCCAACGAGCGCTGGGCCGTGTTGATCAACGAGTTCGGGCAGATCGGTCTGGACGCTGCCTTGCTCACTCAGGATGACGACGGCATTGCTTTGGGCGAGGTGGCAGGCGGCTGCCTGTGTTGTGTGAATGGTGCACCGTTCCAGGTAGGCCTGGGCCGCCTGCTGCGTAAGGCCAAGCCTGATCGGCTGTTTATCGAGCCCTCCGGGCTGGGCCATCCGGCGCAGCTACTCAAACAACTGCGCCAGGCGCCGTGGCAACAGGTGCTCGCCGTTCAGCCGTGCGTGCTGGTGCTGGATGCCCAGGCGCTGGCGGCGGGTAAACCCTTGCCTGATGTGCAACGCGAGACGCTGGCCAGTGCCGGGCTGTTGGTGTTGAACAAGGATGAGGCGCTGGATGCCGCGCAGCGCCAGGCCATTGAACAGCAATTACCCGACTGCCCGCTTTACTGGACGCGCCAGGCGCACGTGCCGCTCGACCTGTTGCCCGGCTTGGATGCGAAAGGCCGCACTGCTGTGGATAACGTCGAAGTGCCCCAAGGCTTGGCGCAGATACCGGCGATCTGGACCGATCCGACGCTGCCAATCTGCCTCAGCCAGGCTCAAGAAGACGGCTGGAGCATCGGCTGGCGCTGGCATCCTAGCCAGCGCTTCGACACCGTGCGCCTGCACGGCTGGCTGACAAATCTGGTGTGGCGGCGCGCCAAACTGGTTATCCACAGCCCTGAAGGATGGCTCAGCGCCAACGCTGTGGATAACGGCGCACTTCTCTGGCAACCGAGCGAATGGCGCCGTGACTCACGTATTGAATTGATCTTCAGCCAGCCACAGGACGTGGCTGCATTGCAGGACGCTTTAGCCGCCTGCCGTCAGTGACGGTTCTTGCTGGCGTGGTCCTGGCGCCATTGGCTCAGCTCGATCACTTCAGCGCTGGGCAGCGGCGTTTTGATCTCGAACGGGTAGGGCGCCAGTTCGATCTGCGCGCTGTGAGCGCCAAACTGAGTGATCGTCCCGGGATGGCGGGCTTCGCCGGTTACGGTGAACTCAAAGTTATAGATGCGCGCCAGACGCCGCCGGCCCTTGGCATCCCTCACAAAACCGATGCGTTTCAACGCCACCGCGCCATCGAGCAGCTCGATATCGAGCTTGGCGCAATGCTGCTTGACCCGCTCCAGCGCCCGCTCGCGCAGGCCGTGGTTGTGCCAGACCCAGGCGGCGCCGGTCGCCAGCAGCATCAACACAAAGATGTTTCCCAGGGTCAGCATGCGATGAACTCCAACAAAGTGAGAGCAGCTTAACTGTGTCTCTGGTCTGTCGTACAGGCCGTGTTTAGTCGCATACTGCGCGGCCAGAATTTCAATGGCTTTACGGAAATCTCCCGCATGAAACGCACACCTCATCTGCTTGCGATCCAGTCTCATGTGGTTTTTGGCCACGCCGGAAACAGCGCCGCCGTGTTCCCCATGCAGCGGGTCGGGGTGAATGTCTGGCCGCTCAACACGGTGCAGTTCTCCAATCACACTCAGTATGGACAGTGGGCGGGCGAAGTGTTGGCGCCGCAGCAAATTCCGGCGCTGGTGGAAGGGATTGCCGCAATCGGCGAGTTGGGTAACTGCGATGCCGTGCTGTCTGGCTACCTCGGCAGTGCGGCCCAGGGCCGTGCGATTTTGACGGGCGTGGCGCGCATCAAGGCCATCAACCCCAAGGCCTTGTACTTGTGCGACCCGGTGATGGGCCACCCGGAAAAGGGTTGCATCGTGCCCCAGGAAGTCAGCGATTTCCTGTTGGACGAAGCGGCAGCGATGGCGGATTTCCTTTGCCCCAACCAACTGGAGCTGGACAGCTTTGCCGGGCGCAAGCCGCAATCGCTGTTCGATTGCCTGGGCATGGCCAAGGCGCTGCTGGCGCGCGGGCCCAAGGCCGTGCTGGTCAAGCACCTGGATTATCCGGGCAAGCTGCCGGATGGTTTTGAGATGCTGTTGGTGACTGCCGATGGCAGCTGGCACTTGCGTCGGCCACTGCTGGCGTTCCCGCGTCAGCCGGTGGGTGTGGGCGACCTGACGTCGGGGCTGTTCCTGGCGCGGGTGCTGCTCGGTGACAGCCTGTTGGCAGCCTTCGAATTCACGGCCGCTGCGGTGCATGAAGTGCTGCTGGAAACCCAGGCCTGCGCCAGCTACGAGCTGGAACTGGTCCGCGCCCAAGACCGCATCGCCCATCCTCGCGTGCGCTTCGAAGCCACACCGATCGGTCTGTAACCCAACAAAACCCCATGTGGCAGCGGGCTTGCCCGCGATAGCGGTGGGTCAGCCAGTACATGCACTACTGACAGATCGCTATCGCGGGCAAGCCCGTTCCCACATGTTGATCGGGTTTACAGCTGGGGTCTTACGGCCCGTCTGCCTTGATTTCCTGATAGCGCTTTTCCAGCTCCTGGCGAATCTGCCGGCGCTGCTGCGCCTGCACGAACCTGCGCTTGTCTTCGCTGTTGTGCGGCTGCAGTGGCGGCACGGCGGCGGGTTTGCGCTGGTCGTCCACGGCCACCATGGTGAAGAAGCAGCTGTTGGTATGGCGCACCGAGCGCTCGCGGATGTTCTCGGTCACCACCTTGATGCCCACTTCCATCGACGTGTTGCCGGTGTAGTTGACCGAGGCGAGAAAGGTCACCAGCTCGCCGACATGGATCGGTTCGCGAAAAATCACCTGGTCCACCGACAAGGTCACTACATAGCGACCGGCATAACGGCTCGCACAGGCGTAGGCCACTTCGTCGAGGTACTTGAGCAGGGTGCCGCCGTGAACATTGCCTGAGAAGTTGGCCATGTCAGGGGTCATCAGTACCGTCATCGACAGCTGGGCGTTTCCGGGTTCCATAGCACACTCACGGGTTGTAGGCATCGGTTGGGGTGGCACCTCTGCGGGTGCTGAAATCTTTGCAGCGCCATCCCTAACGGGACGCCGGTGGGCGGCTTGCCGTCACGCCTGCACCGATCTGTTTCCATATATTGCACCGGCTTTCTGCCGGAAGTCGCGGTGTTAACCTTCAAAAGCCCGTCTCAGGGCATTTCTTACGATTAAGGCCGACTTTTCCTTCCGCATATTGCGACCGTTCATAGGTGCCGGTGGAAGTGGGAAAAGCGCCAGTACCCTCAAGGAGCCCCTCGCCATGCACGCCATCAGTTTTATCCAGGATCTGGCTGTGATCATGCTGGTGGCAGGGGTTGTCACCATCCTGTTTCACCGCCTCAAGCAACCGGTGGTGCTGGGGTATATCGTTGCCGGGTTCATTATCGGCCCCCACACGCCACCGTTTGGCCTGATCCACGACGAAGACACCATCAAGACCCTCGCCGAGCTGGGGGTGATCTTCCTGATGTTCTGCCTGGGCCTGGAGTTCAGCCTGCGCAAGCTGTTTAAGGTCGGCGCCACGGCGTTTATCGCCGCATTCCTCGAAATCATCCTGATGATCTGGATTGGCTACGAAATCGGTCGCTGGTTCGATTGGAACACCATGGACTCGCTGTTCCTCGGCGCCATCCTGGCGATCTCCTCGACCACCATCATCGTCAAGGCACTCAACGACCTGAAGATGAAAAACCAGCGCTTTGCCCAGCTGATTTTCGGCGTGCTGATCGTGGAAGACATCCTCGGTATCGGCATCATTGCCTTGCTGTCGAGCATCGCGGTCAGCGGCACGGTCAGCTCCGGCGAGGTGTTTTCCACCGTCGGCAAACTCTCGCTGTTCATGATCGTCGCGCTGGTCATCGGCATACTGCTGGTGCCGCGCCTGCTGGCCTATGTGGCCAGGTTCGACAGTAACGAGATGCTGCTGATCACTGTGCTCGGCCTGTGTTTCGGCTTCTGCCTGCTGGTGGTGAAGCTCGAATACAGCATGGTGCTGGGCGCGTTCCTGATCGGCGCGATCATGGCCGAGTCCCGTCAGTTGATTAAGATCGAACGCCTGATCGAGCCGGTCCGCGACATGTTCAGCGCGATCTTCTTTGTCGCGATTGGCTTGATGATCGACCCACAAATCCTGCTGCAATACGCTTGGCCCATCGCGGTAATCACCGTGGCGGTGGTGCTGGGCAAAATGTTGTCCTGCGGCCTGGGGGCGTTTATCGCCGGCAATGACGGCCGCACCTCACTGCGGGTGGGCATGGGGCTGTCACAGATTGGGGAGTTTTCCTTCATTATCGCCGCATTGGGGATGACCTTGCAGGTAACCAGCGACTTCCTCTACCCGGTGGCCGTGGCGGTGTCGGCGATTACCACGCTGCTCACGCCATACCTGATTCGCGGCGCCGACCCGTTATCGTTGAAGATTGCGGCGGTGATGCCCAAGCGCATGAGCCGGGTGTTCGGTATGTATGGCGAATGGTTACGCAGCATCCAGCCTCAGGGCGAGGGCGCAATGCTGGCGTCGATGATTCGCAAGATCATCCTGCAAGTGGGGGTAAACCTGGCATTGGTGGTGGCGATCTTCTTCGCCGGCGGCTTTTTTGCGGCGCGCATCGGTGGGTATCTGGAAGGCTGTATCAGTGATCCAAGCTGGCAAAAGGCGTTGATCTGGGGCGGGGCGTTGTTGTTGTCGCTGCCGTTTTTGATTGCGGCGTATCGCAAGCTCAAGGCGCTGTCGATGTTGCTGGCAGAGATGAGCGTCAAGCCGGAAATGGCCGGAAGGCATACCCAGCGTGTACGACGAGTGATCGCTGAATTGATCCCCATCCTGTCGCTGCTGGTGATTTTCCTGCTGCTGGCAGCCTTGTCGGCCAGTATCTTGCCAACCAACAAGTTGCTGGTGCTGATCGCCGTGGTGGCAGCAGCGGTGGCGGCGGTGCTGTGGCGGTGGTTCATCCGCGTGCATACGCGGATGCAGGTTGCCTTGCTGGAGACCCTGGATAACCACAAGGACACGCCGGAGCACTAAGCCGAGCGGCGCATTCTTGTGGCGAGCGAGCCTGCTCGCGCTAGGCTGCGCAGCCGCCCTGAAAACAGTCACCTCGCCATCTGGAAAACGCATCACCCTGGTTGGGGCTACTGCACAGCCCAACGGGAGCAAGCGCCCTCGCCACAAAAGCTTTGCAGAATCAGCTTTCCAGCCAGACGTCCCGCGCCCAGTGCCACACCGATTCCCAAGTTTCTTCGGTAACCAGTTCTTCTTCGCCGGACCACAGCACCACGGTGCCGTCTTCTTCGACGCAGTAGTAGTCGTCGCCGTCCTGGCAGATCGGGATCATGCTGCGGTCAACACCGGCATCCCACGCGTTGGCGGCCACGTCCGGCAGGTAGGTGTGGGACTGTGGGTCGGTAACCGTCACCGGCTCCAGGCTGCCATACACCACGTCGCTGACGGTGAGCAGGAATTCGCGGAAGACAAACGGGATGTCGATGAATAGTTGCTCTTCGATTTCTACAATTTGGTCTTCGTCAGGCAGTTCCAGAGGAACCGGGACCGGTTCGTTGGCTTCACGCAATTGTTCGATGATTTCTTCCACGGCCGGGATCCTCTTGCTAGTTGGCGCGGTTAATAGGGCGTTTTATACAGTAGCTCGCTATAAGTGCAACCGCGAAATAGAAAACCCCGGAACATGTCCGGGGTTTTTATTACCAAGTGCTCAAGCGTGCGGTTATCAGCCGTTCTGGCGGATACCGGCGACCAGCCAAGGCTGGTTGTCGCCCTGGGCGCGCTCCATGTTCCAGCTTTCGCTGAACACTTCGCCCTGGTCGAAACGCGAGGTCTTCGACACGCCGCTGAAGGTCAGGGTGGCGATGGTCTTGTCGGCGCGATCATCCACACCTTCCAGTTGTACGCGCAGGTCGTCGATGTAGGTCGACTGGAAACCGTCGCCCAGGTCGGCACGTTCGCGCTTGAGGAACTCCAGCAGTTGTGGGGTCACGAACTCGGAGATCTTGTCCATTTCGTTGGCGTCCCAGTGCTGTTGCAGGGACTGGAAGTGGCTGCGGGCCGCTTCGACGAAACGCTCTTCGTTGAACCAGGCCGGTGCATTGATCACCGGACGAGCGGTGGCAGGCGCTGGCGAACCACCAAAGATCGAACCTGTGGTTGGTTTTTGCTCGAAGACTTCACGCTGCATCGGCGCGCCGGCTGGAGCCATGTGCTCCTGCTGCTTGCGGCGACGGGCGGCGATGAAGCGGAAGATCAAGAAGGCGATAACCGCCATGATCAGGATGTCGAAGATCTGCATGCCCTGGAAGCCGCCGCCCATGAACATGGATGCGAGCAGGCCACCGGCGGCGATACCGGCCAGAGGGCCTAACCAGCGCGAAGCACCGCCGGCCTTGGCAGCCGCGCCAGCAGCACCGGCTGCACCGGCGGTTGCTGCAGCACCGCCGGCACCGGCGGAAGGAGCCATTTGGCTGGTCTGGTGAGTCGGTGCCGAGCCCATGCTTTTGCCGCCACCGAAGCGCTTGGCGTTGGCGTCGAGGCTCATCGTCAGGCCGATGCACAACGCCATGGCGATGCTAAGAAACCGTTTCATAAAGGGAATTCCCATTTGTGGATTGCACGCGCGCCATGTTGCACAGGTGTCGTGACAGTGGCTAGCGGCATAATGTTTCGGGCTTTTACGTAAGACCAATTCCGAAGGGTCTGTAGGACTAGTTACAGATATTGGCCCGAGCAGGCGAAAAACAAGGGAGGGGCATGATTCTTCACATTGCAGGCGCCCGGCCAGCCGGGCGCCTAACAGGGAGCATGCAGTGTTTCAGATCGCTTCGAGCTTGGCGTAGCCCATCATCAGCCACTTGCTGCCTTCGGCGAAATTCACCTGCACCCGCGCCTGGGCGCCAGCGCCTTCGAAGTTGAGGATCACGCCTTCGCCGAACACCGAATGCCTGACCTGCTGGCCAAGGCTGAACTGGGTTTCGGGAATCTCGGAACCGGCAAACAGGGTGCTGGAGCTCTGCTGCTGGCCGCCGCCGAACGGGCGGCTGACACTGTTGGACAGGCGCACTTCCTGAATCAGTCCCTTCGGTACTTCACGTACGAAACGCGACACCTTGTTGTAGGTCTCGCTGCCGTACAGGCGTCGAGTTTCGGCGTAGGTCATCACCAGGTTCTGCATGGCACGGGTGATGCCCACGTAAGCCAGGCGGCGTTCCTCCTCAAGGCGGCCAGGCTCTTCCAGGCTCATCTTGTGCGGGAACAGGCCTTCTTCCATGCCCACCAGGAACACATACGGGAATTCCAGGCCCTTGGCGCTGTGCAAGGTCATCAGCTGGATGCTGTCTTCATGCTCATCGGCCTGTGTATCACCGGCTTCCAGCGACGCATGCCCGAGGAAGGCGGCAAGCGGCGTCAGCTCTTCATCTTCATCAGTGTTTTCAAACGCGCGGGCGGCGCTGACCAGTTCTTCAAGGTTTTCTACCCGCGCCTGGCCCTTCTCGCCTTTTTCCGCTTCGTGATAGGCGATCAGGCCCGATTGCTCAATCACGGTCTGGGTCATCAAATGCAGCGGCATTTCCGCGCATTTGGCGGCGAGGTTCTCGATCAGCTCGACGAACACTCCCAAGGCACCGGCAGCGCGGCCGGTCAGGCCCTTATTGGCGATCAGCAAGCGCATGGCTTCCCACATCGACACATCGGCGTGGCGCGCGTGGTCGCGGATGGCCTCGACGGTTTTCTCGCCGATGCCACGCGCCGGAACATTGATCACCCGCTCCAGCGCCGCATCGTTACCACGGCCCTCGAGCAAGCGCAGGTACGCCATGGCGTTCTTGATTTCCGCACGCTCGAAGAAGCGCTGGCCGCCATAGATGCGGTACGGAATACGTTCGCGCAGCAGGGCTTCTTCCAATACCCGCGATTGGGCGTTGGAGCGGTACAAGATGGCGATATCGTTACGCGCCAGTCCGGTTTTCAACGCGCTTTCGATGGTTTCCACTACGTAACGCGCTTCATCGTGCTCATTGAACGCGGCGTACAGGTTGATTGCTTCGCCTTCGCCGCCGTCGGTCCACAGCTCTTTGCCCATGCGCCCGGTGTTATTGGCGATCAGTGCGTTGGCAGCCTTGAGGATGCCGGCGGTGGAGCGGTAATTCTGCTCCAGACGGATAGTGATCGCGTCCGGGAAGTCGTCGGAGTACTGGTAGATGTTCTCGATTTTCGCGCCACGCCAGCCGTAGATCGACTGGTCGTCATCGCCCACCACCATCAGGCTGTCGCCGCCTTTGGCCAGCAAGCGCAACCAGGCGTACTGCACGGCGTTGGTGTCCTGAAACTCGTCCACCAGGATATGCCGGAAGCGTTTCTGGTAATGCGCCAGCAAGCCTGGGTTGTCGCGCCACAGGTCGAGGGCGCGCAGCAGCAGCTCGGAGAAGTCGATCACGCCGGCACGCACGCAGGCGGCCTCGTAGGCTTCATAAATGCTGCGCATGGTGGCCAGGAACAAATCGCCGCTGGCCTGAATATGTTGCGGGCGCAGGCCTTCGTCTTTCTGGCCGTTGATAAACCATTGCGCCTGGCGCGCGGGCCAGCGCTGTTCGTCCAGGCCCAGCTCACGGATCACGCGCTTGACCAGGCGCTGCTGGTCATCACTGTCGAGGATCTGAAAGGTCTGGCTCAGTCCCGCTTCCTGCCAATGCGCCCGCAACAAGCGGTGGGCCAGGCCGTGGAAGGTGCCTACCCACATGCCGGCCGGGCTGATGCCCATCAACTGCTCGATGCGGTGGCGCATCTCGGCAGCAGCCTTGTTGGTGAAGGTCACCGACAGGATGGAATGCGGGGACGCGTTTTCAACCTGGATCAACCAGGCGATACGGTGCACCAGCACTCGGGTTTTACCGGAGCCAGCACCGGCCAGGACCAACTGACGGCCAACGGGGGCTGCTACGGCCTGGCGTTGGGCATCGTTGAGGGAGTTCAGCAAAAGGGAGAGATCATCGCGCATCGGCGCATTCTAGGGTGCCCGGGGGAGTGGGGCAAATCCCAATGCCGGGTGGTCACTCGAAAACCTCAGGAGTGTTTCGAGCCGCACAAACATTCTGGCGGGGCTGATGACCGGTCGGTCATAGGCCACAGCCCGCGTAGCATCTCGCTCAAGCTGTCTGGCCCCGAGTTTTGCGGCGGTTTATCGTGCGGTTTTTATGACTTGGAGCAGTTTGGCCCAAGCGCTTGCTTGTGTATGCTCCGTGCACGTTTCGGGCTCACCATTATAAGAACACTGCCTATGACTCTCAGTCCCGACCTGTTCGGCCCCTCGGCGGCGCCTGTGCACGTCATCCGTAAATATTACGCAACCGAGATGGCGGTCGAACGCACTCGCCTGCTCTACCAAGGTTCATTGCTGCCGACTTTATTGATGTTGGTGAACGGCCTGGTCTGCGCCTGGTTGCTGTGGAACCCCAAGCAATATCTGTTGGACAGCGTGTGGCTGGTCTGGCTGCTCGCCCTGGTGGCCTTGCGCGTCATTCAAGTGGCGGCGTTCGATTCGGCCATGCCCAGCCGCCAGGCCCAGCCGATCTGGCGGCGCATGTTCATGCTCGGCTCGGCGGTCAGTGGCCTGACGTTAGCCACCGCCGCCATTGCGCTGGTTCCGGCGGACAGCTTCATGCAGCAGGCCTGGGTGTTCGGCCTGATCGGCGCGGCAACGCTGTCGGCCAGCGTGGCCTATGCCGTGAGCCTGCCTGCGTTCCTGTCCTTTGCCGTGCCGTGTCTGGTGCCGGCCATCCTTTATCTGTTTTGGAACGGCACGGCGCAACAGCAAGGTTGGGGCGTGCTTGGCCTGATCCTGCTGGGCTCTCTGAGCCTGGTGGCGTGGCAGGTCAACCGCCTGACCCAGCGTGGCCTGCTGCGACGCTTTCAGAACCAGGCGCTGATCGAGCATTTACAGCAGGCGCAGCAGCGCAGCGAGCAGTTGAATCAGGAATTGGTGCGCGAAGTCGAGCAGCGCCGCCAGGTCGAACAGGACCTGCGCGAGGCCCAGATCGGTCTGCAAGACCGCGTGGCGCAACGCAACCAGGAACTGGACGCCGCCAGCCTGGCCCTGAACAAAAGTGAAGCGCGCCTGGCCATGGCGCTGCAGGCCAGCGAACTGGGGCTGTGGGACTGGAACCTGCAGACCGATGAAGTCCATCACACTCAGCTCAAAGAGTTGTTCGGCCTGGAGCCCGAGTACGTCACAGCAATGCTCAGCCACCTCAAGCCGCGCCTGCACCCCGACGACTTGCCGCTGCTCAAGCGCGCACTGGTGGAGCATCTCAAAGGCCGCACCGAGGATTACCAGGTTGAATACCGCGTGCGCCACGGCGACGGTCACTGGGTCTGGATCGAAGACCGCGGCCGCGCCGTGGAGCGCTCCCCCAGTGGGCGGGTAACGCGCATGCTCGGCACCCGCCGCGACATCAGCGCAGGCAAGGCCCTGGAAGAACAGCAGCGGCTGGCCTCGACCGTGTTCGAGGCGGCCAGCGAAGGCATCGTGATTCTTGACCCGAACTATGCGCTGATCGCCGTCAATCAGGCTTTCAGCCGTGTCACCGGCTTTGAAATCGACGACATGCTCGGCCGCAACGTCGTGGAACTGCCCAGCAGCCGTGACGCGCGTCGCCACTTTCCGGTGATTCGCCAGGCCCTGCTCAGCCACGGTACCTGGCAGGGCGAACTGGTTGAAACGCGCAAGAATGGCGAACTGTACCCGCAATGGCTGCAGCTGAACGTGGTGCGCGATGTTCGCGGAAATGTCAGCCACATTGTGGGCTTCTTCGCCGATCTGTCGGCGCGGCGTGAGTCCGAAGAGCGCATGCGCTACCTCACGCACTATGACGAGTTGACGGGCCTGGCCAACCGTTCACTGTTCCGCGAGCGACTGCGCGAAGCCCATGCGCGTGTGCGTCAGGGCGGGCGTAGCCTGGCGTTGCTGCATATCAACCTGGACCGCTTCAAGCTGCTGAACGACAGCCTGGGCCATGAAGTCGCCGACCAGCTGTTACAGAAAATGGCCCGTCGTTTGATCAACGCGTTGCCCGAGGCTGACACCATTGCGCGTCTGTCCGGCGATGAGTTCGCCGTGCTGTTCGACGCCTACGGCAACCTGTCGAGCCTGGCGCGAGTGGCCACGCGGCTCCTGGCGAAGCTGCGGGTGCCGGTGACGGTAGACGGGCATGAGTTGGTGGTCAGTGCCTCAATGGGTGTCAGCCTGTTGCCGGATAATGCGCGGGAAATTTCCGCGTTGGTCAGTCAGTCGAACATGGCCATGCAACATGCCAAGCACTTGGGCGGCAACAACTTCCAGTTCTACACCGACAGCCTGCAAGCCAGCACGCTTGAGCGTTTGCAGCTGGAGAACCACTTGCGCAAGGCCATCGACGAGCGCCAGCTCACGGTGTTCTATCAGCCCAAACTGTGCCTGGCCACCGGCAAGCTGAATGCCGCCGAGGCGCTGATTCGCTGGGAGCATCCGCAGTGGGGCATGGTGCCGCCGGGGGACTTTATTGGCCTGGCCGAAGAAACAGGCCTGATCGTGCCGCTGGGCGAATTCGTCTTGCGCCAGGCCTGTTGGCAAGCGTGCGAATGGCAGCGCCAGGGGTTGGCGCCGATTCGGGTGTCGGTGAACCTTTCCGTGCACCAGTTGCGCCAGGGCAAGTTGGTCAGCCTGGTGCGCCAAGTGCTCGAAGAAACCGGCCTTGACCCGCAATACCTCGAATTGGAACTGACCGAGAGCCAACTGCTCGACAGCGTCGAGCACATCATTGCCACCTTCCAGCAACTGCGCGACCTGGGCGTGAAGCTGGCCATTGACGACTTTGGCACCGGCTACTCGTCCCTCAGCTACCTCAAGCGCATCCCCGTGGATTACGTGAAAATCGATCAGACGTTCATCCGCGGCCTGGGCCAGGGCCGCGAGGACGCCGCGATTACGCGTGCAATCATTGCCATGGCCCATGGGCTGGCGCTCAAGGTGGTGGCCGAAGGTGTGGAAGATCAGCAGCAGCTGGATTTCCTGCGAGGGGAGCGCTGTGACGAAGTGCAGGGCTATCTGATCAGTCGGCCGGTGGAGGCCGAGGCGCTGGCAGATTTGTTGCGGAAAAATGCAGACTTTCCTTAAAGACGGCCAGGCCGCCTATGTGGCTACACGGCAGCTGCCCGCTGATTCAAAGGGCATCAGGGCGATTTAGTGATGCATCGGACGGGCAAAACGGCAATTCTTGTAGTATAACTACAAGCTTGCTACATCCCTGGCGCCTGCCAATAACAAGAGTCCTGCCCTTTGAACCTGTTGCAACATATCGCCCAGTCGCGCCACCTGTTACGCAAATCGGAACTCAAGGTTGCCGATCACGTGCTGCTTGACCCTGCGGCCGTGATGCACAGTTCCATGGCCGACCTGGCCCACAGCGTGGGCATCAGTGAGCCGACCATCGTACGTTTTTGCCGTGCCATTGGTTGCTCCGGGTTTCAGGACTTGAAACTCAAGCTGGCCCAGAGCCTGGCGGCGGGTGCGAGCTTTGGGCAGTTTGCGATTCACGAAGACGACTCCGTCGCCGACTACAGCCTGAAAATCTTCGACACCACCTTGCACACCCTGATGGAAGTGCGAGAAAAACTCGACCCAGTGGAGTTGCAGAAGGCCGTGACCGCAATGTCCCAGGCCCAGCGCGTCGAATTTTACGGCTTCGGTGCGTCGGGCGCCGTTGCTGCCGACGCCCAGCACAAATTCTTCCGCCTGCTGCTCACTGCAGCGGCTTACAGCGATCCGCACATGCAGGCGATGTCGGCGGTCACGCTGAAGCCCACGGATGTGGCGATCTGCATCTCCCAGTCCGGTCGCTCAAAAGACCTGCTGATCACCGCCAACCTGGTGCGTGAAAGCGGCGCGACGCTGATCACGCTGTGCCCAAGCCAGACGCCATTGGCGGAGCTGTCGACGGTAAACCTGGCGATCGACGTGCACGAAGACACCGAAATCTACACCCCGCTGACCTCGCGCATCGCCCACCTGGTGGTGATCGACGTGCTGGCGATGGGCGTGGCCATGGCGCGCGGCCCGAGCCTGGTCAACCACCTCAAGAGCGTGAAGCGCAGCTTGCGCAGCCTGCGTCTCTCGCCAAAATCGGTCAAAGCCCTCGACGACTGATTCAAGGTCGCACCCCGTCAAAATGTGAGAGCTGGCTTGCCGGCGATAGCGTCACCTCGGTTTAACTGAAAACCCGCGGTGCCTGCATCGCAGGCAAGCCAGCTCCCACAGGCAATCTCCTTCAATTTCGGAATATTCATCGTCCTGTAACCCCCACGCCGCCAAACCGTCATCCGCCGCGCCCATCCTGAACTCCCCGTACTCGCATTGGGAGACTCAACATGGCCCGGCAATACGAAGACAGCAGCACCGTCAAAACCCGTCGTCAGCAAGAAGACCAGCGCCGCATGGCGTTTCGTCGCGCAATCGAAGACCGTTGCGAAGAGCGCCAATTGCTCCAGAGCATCACGGACTACCCGGAACTCCATTGGCAGGCACCCGCGGCTGCCCAGCGAAGCGCTCAGCCAACGCGCTGATCTGCACCCGTTCGCTGCGGATAAAGCCCAGGAACGCATGGGCCACCGGTGACAGGCGCTTGGCCTTGGCCTGCACCAGGCACCAACTGCGGTACAGCGGCAGTTCTTCCACCGGCAGCTCCTTGAGCCCGCCGGTGGCCAGCTCCAGGTTGACCGCGTGGCGCGTCAGCAACGCCACGCCCAACCCTGCGTTCACGCACTCACGCTGCGCCTCGGCCGAAGCCACTTCCACCGTCTGGGTGAAGTGCACGCGTTTCTCCTTGAAGTACTCTTCGCAGGCCAGTCGCGTGCCGGAGCCCGGCTCGCGCACCAGCAGCGTGTACGGTTCCAGGTCCTGCAAACGCAGTGCGCCTTGCAGGCTCAAGGGATGGTCAGGCGGCGCCACGGCGACAATCGGGTTGTTCAGAAACGGCAGGAACTCCAGGCCCATGTCTTGGGGCACCATGGACATGATCACCAGGTCATCACGGTTGTCTGAAAGCCTTCGAATCACCTGGGCACGATTGACGACTGTCAGGTGCAACTGCACCTCCGGGTGCTGGCGCTTGAAGGCGGCAAACAGGTGCGGCACGAAGTATTTGGCACTCGATTCGATCGCCAGCTTCAACTGGCCCTGCAGCGAGCCCTGCATGTCCGACAGCTGCATGTCGAGGTTTTCCAGACGCCCGAAAATATCCCGGCTGGCGCGTTGCAAGGCTTCGGCGGCCTCGGTCATGTAGAGCTTTTTGCCGACGTAATCGAACAGCGGCTGGCCGATCAGCTCTTCCAGCTGACGAATTTGTAGGCTTACGGCTGGTTGTGTGAGGGACATTTCCTCGGCGGCACGGCTGTAGGAGCGCAAATCACAGACTTCGTTGAAAATCTGCAACTGACGTAATGTCATACGCATCAATGACTTACGCATTATTTCAATCCTCTCGCCTCAGGCCGTCCGGCCAACTATAAGTGTTTACTTATACACAACCCAATAATTATTGATTTTTGTTAATCCTCCGTTGCGCCTAGTGTGTGTCTCGCGACTGTCATGAAACATTTGGTCACGCGCCGACTCGGATCCAACCGGTCGAAGACGCAGCAAACGGCTCAAGGGAATTTCCAAGTGATAAAAAAGATCCTGATCGCCAACCGTGGTGAGATTGCCGTACGAATCGTGCGTGCCTGCGCCGAGATG
This sequence comes from Pseudomonas sp. MF6747, assembly GCF_963890955.1. NCBI lineage: Bacteria > Pseudomonadati > Pseudomonadota > Gammaproteobacteria > Pseudomonadales > Pseudomonadaceae > Pseudomonas > Pseudomonas sp. MF6747. The sequence goes on along the minus strand of NZ_CAWPSZ010000053.1, from coordinate 56,431 downwards.
GGCATTCGCTCGGTCGCGGTTTACTCGGACGCCGACCGCCACGCGTTGCACGTCAAACGTGCCGACGAAGCCCACAGCATTGGTGCCGAGCCTCTGGCCGGCTACCTGAACCCGCGCAAGCTGGTGAACCTGGCCGTGGAAACCGGCTGTGATGCGCTGCACCCCGGCTACGGTTTTCTGTCGGAAAACGCCGAGCTGGCAGACATCTGCGCCGAACGCGGGATCAAATTCATCGGCCCGTCGGCCGAAGTGATTCGCCGCATGGGCGACAAGACCGAAGCGCGCCGCAGCATGATCAAGGCCGGTGTGCCGGTGACGCCCGGCACCGAAGGCAACGTCGCCGACATCGCCGAAGCCCTCACCGAAGGCGACCGCATTGGTTACCCGGTGATGCTCAAGGCCACCTCCGGTGGTGGCGGTCGTGGTATCCGCCGCTGCAACAGCCGCGAAGAACTCGAGCAAGCCTTCCCCCGCGTAATTTCCGAAGCCACCAAGGCCTTCGGTTCGGCGGAAGTGTTCCTGGAAAAATGCATCGTCAATCCCAAGCACATCGAAGCGCAAATCCTCGGTGACAGCTTTGGCAACGTGGTGCACCTGTTCGAGCGTGATTGCTCGATTCAGCGCCGCAACCAGAAGCTCATCGAAATTGCTCCAAGCCCGCAGCTCACCCCGGAACAGCGCGCCTACATCGGCGACCTGTCGGTGCGTGCCGCCAAGGCCGTGGGTTACGAGAACGCCGGCACCGTGGAGTTTCTGCTCGCCGAGGGCGAGGTGTACTTCATGGAGATGAACACCCGGGTGCAGGTTGAGCACACCATCACCGAAGAAATCACCGGCATCGACATTGTGCGTGAGCAGATCCGCATCGCCTCGGGCCTGCCGCTGTCGGTGAAACAGGAAGACATCCAGCACCGTGGTTTCGCGTTGCAGTTTCGTATCAACGCCGAAGACCCGAAGAACAACTTCCTGCCCAGCTTCGGCAAGATCACCCGTTACTACGCGCCCGGCGGTCCCGGCGTGCGCACCGACACGGCGATCTACACCGGCTACACCATCCCTCCGTTTTACGACTCCATGTGCCTGAAACTGGTGGTGTGGGCGTTGACCTGGGAAGAAGCCATGGACCGTGGCCTGCGTGCCCTGGACGACATGCGCCTGCAAGGCGTGAAGACCACCGCCGCCTACTACCAGGAAATCCTGCGCAACCCGGAATTCCGCAGCGGCCAGTTCAACACCAGTTTCGTGGAAAGCCACCCTGAGCTGACCAACTACTCGATCAAGCGCAAACCCGAAGAGCTGGCCCTGGCCATCGCCGCCGCCATCGCCGCCCACGCAGGCCTGTGAGGAATACAACAATGTCCAAGAAAATCTTTGTCACCGACACCATCCTGCGCGACGCCCACCAATCGTTGCTGGCGACCCGCATGCGCACCGACGACATGCTGCCGATCTGCGACAAGCTCGACAAAGTCGGCTACTGGTCGCTGGAAGTCTGGGGCGGCGCGACCTTCGACGCCTGTGTACGTTTTCTCAAGGAAGACCCGTGGGAGCGCCTGCGCAAACTGCGCGCTGCGTTGCCCAACACGCGCCTGCAAATGCTGCTGCGCGGCCAGAACCTGTTGGGCTACCGCCACTACAGCGACGACGTGGTCAGAGCCTTCGTCGCCAAGGCTGCGGTGAATGGCATCGACGTGTTCCGCATCTTCGACGCCATGAACGATGTGCGTAACCTGCGCGTGGCCATCGAAGCGGTGAAAGCCGCCGGCAAGCATGCCCAAGGCACCATCGCCTACACCACCAGCCCGGTGCACACCATCGACGCGTTTGTGGCCCAGGCCAAGCAAATGGAAGCGATGGGCTGCGACTCGGTCGCCATCAAAGACATGGCCGGCCTGCTGACGCCGTACGCCACGGGCGAGCTGGTCAAGGCACTCAAAGCCGAGCAGAGCCTGCCGATCTTTATCCACTCTCACGACACGGCGGGTTTGGCCGCGATGTGCCAACTCAAGGCCATCGAAAACGGCGCCGACCATATCGACACCGCCATCTCCAGCTTCGCCTGGGGCACCAGCCACCCAGGCACCGAGTCGATGGTTGCCGCCCTCAAAGGCAGCGAATTCGACACCGGCCTCGACCTGGAACTGCTGCAGGAAATCGGCCTGTATTTCTACGCCGTGCGTAAGAAATACCACCAGTTCGAAAGCGAATTCACCGCCGTCGACACCCGCGTACAAGTCAACCAGGTGCCGGGCGGGATGATTTCCAACCTGGCCAACCAGTTGAAAGAGCAGGGCGCGCTCAACCGCATGAGCGAAGTGCTGGCCGAAATCCCGCGTGTGCGTGAAGACCTCGGTTTCCCGCCGCTGGTGACTCCGACCTCGCAGATCGTCGGCACCCAGGCGTTCTTCAACGTGCTGGCCGGCGAGCGCTACAAGACCATCACCAATGAAGTGAAGCTCTACCTGCAAGGCGGCTACGGCAAAGCGCCGGGCACGGTGAATGAAAAACTGCGCCGCCAGGCCATCGGCAGCGAAGAGGTGATCGACCACCGCCCGGCCGACCTGCTCAAGCCGGAAATGACCAAGCTGCGCGGCGAAATCGGTGCGTTGGCCAAGTCTGAAGAAGACGTACTGACCTACGCGATGTTCCCGGACATCGGGCGCAAGTTTCTTGAGGAACGTGACGCCGGCACCTTGAGCCCGGAAGTGTTGTTGCCTATTCCTGAGGCCGGCGGCGTAGCGCGTGCCGGTGGCGAAGGCGTGCCGACCGAGTTCGTGATCGACGTGCACGGCGAAAGCTACCGCGTCGACATCACCGGTGTCGGCGTCAAGGCCGAAGGCAAGCGCCACTTCTACCTGTCCATCGACGGCATGCCCGAAGAAGTGGTGTTCGAACCGCTCAACGAGTTCGTCAGCAGCGGCGGCAGCAAGCGCAAGCACGCGACCGAGCCGGGCCATGTCAGCACGGCGATGCCGGGCAATATCGTCGACGTACTGGTCAAGGAAGGCGACGTGGTCAAGGCCGGCCAGGCCGTGCTGATTACCGAAGCCATGAAGATGGAAACCGAAGTGCAGGCCGCGATTGCCGGCAAAGTTTCCGCCGTTCATGTGGCCAAGGGCGACCGGGTCAACCCTGGCGAAATCCTGATTGAAATCGAAGGCTGAGTCACAGCCTTCAAGACAACCGCTTAATCCTCGGGGGGGCAGGTGCCCCCCTTTTTTTTCGCCTGAAATAAAGCGTGGGTCAAAAGCCCATGGCCCATTGGCCCATCAACCCCTGATGGCGGCTGTTGCTGCCAACGTCAGCGATGTAGGTCAGGCCCAACGTGTGTCGGGCCGACAGTGCAAGGTCGAGACCGGCGCGCAGGCCCAGGCTGTTGCGGTCCAGGGCGGTGCCTTTGAGGGTGAAGCCGCTGTCGAAATCATCGCGTTTATCCCACGCCGAAGATTGGCGAAGCGTACTGCTGACGTCGCCATAGAGGTGCTGCCAGTGTGTACTCAAGTGGGGGTTGAGGATCATCTGATTGCCCAGGGCATACAGGCTCGACAGGCGCAGGCCGAAGGTGCTGTTCAGGTTCTGCTGGGTTTGTTCGCCGACGTTAAGGGCTGTCACGCCACCTTTTTCGGTGAAGCTGTCGCGGTGATAGCGCTGCCAACCTAGGCCGGCAAAGGGCTCGATGCTGATTGCGGCACCGCCCAGTTGATAGCCCAACTCGGCGAATGCGTTCTGGCTTTGAGCGCTGTACTTGCCCCTGAGTTGGTCGCGCAAGTTGAGGAAGTCGACGTCGACGCTGCGTTTATTTCGCCCATCGTGGTGGCTGTAAATCGCCCCCAGGCGCAGTGCCAGCGGGCCGTCCTGGCGCAAGGCGTAGGCGCCCAGGTGCCAGCTTTCCAGTTCGGCCTTGAACCGTTTGGCGTTCAGGTTGCTGCCTGACTTGGCCCCCATTACACCCAAGCGCCAGGCGGTGTCCACCGACCAGTCGGCGCCGACCATCAGGCCTTGTGTGCGCTGTTGCAAACCGGCGCTGCCGCGGTGGTCGTCGAGCTTGCCGCTGTTGCCCAGGCCGTTGAGCCACACCCGAGCGTCTTCGCGTGTCTGGCCGCTCAGTTCGCGGATCGCCGACAGCAGGTTGGCGTTCAGCTGTTTCAGGCTGTCTTGGGTGGCGGTGCCCAGGGTGGCATGCTGGCTGCCCGCCAATTGCTCAAGCACCGCCCCGACGTTGCCTGGCGCCAGGCTGCCCAGGTAACTGCCCAGGTGCTCGAGTGCGTCCTGTTCCCGCTTGCTCAACGCGCCGGACTCCAACAGTTGATCAATAGCGTAATCAAGCATGATTGCCGCCTGTTTGCCGTTATGGGTGGTGGCATGCTCGACGAGGTAAAACTCATCGGCAGGCGCGGGAGGCGCGCGGTCGTGCACGGCGGGCTGATCGCCCAGAGGGATCTCGTTAAGCCAGTCGCTGTCGTGCTCCATGTTCCTCTGCGCCTGTGCAAACGGAGCAGCTGTGACCACCAGCATGAGGGTAAGGGCTATAGCGAACTGTTTTTGTGCAAGTGACATGTAAATCCAGCCTCATGGAATAAGAGGCCGGGAATTTAGCGAGATGACGGGGCGATAACTGTCAGGCTACCGACCCCTGATTCGCGGGAGTTGTCTTTAGTGCTGAGCGATTAAAAACTCATCTGCCATTGGCCGACCAACGCGTGATTGCGGCTGTTGCTGCCGATCTCGCCGGTGTAGCCCAGGCCCAGGCTATGGCGCGCCGACAAGCCTACGTCCAGCCCGGCTTCGAGTAGCAGGCTGTTGCGGTCCAGGGCGCTGCCTTCGACATTGAACGCTGTGCCGCCGGCCAGGAAAGCCTGGCGCGTGCTGCTGTCGACATCGCCGTAAGTGTGCTTCCAGCCGGCGCTGACACGGGGCGTGAGGCTGATGCCGTTGTCCAGTTGGCTCAGGTGCGCCAGGCGCAAACCGAATGTGCTGCTGAAATTGTCCTGGGTCTGACCGTCGACATGCAGTGCGGCGGCGGCGCCTTTTTCGGTGTAGCTGTCACGCTCGTAGCGCTGGTAGCCGAGGTTGGCGAATGGCTCGGCACTCAGGTGGCCGCTGCCCATGGCGTAACCGAGTTCGGCAAAGGCCTGCTGGCTGTTGGCGTCATAGTCGCCTTTGGGGCGGTCGTTGAAACCGTTGAAGGCCACCGTGCGTTTACTGTCGCCCTGGTGCCCGCTGTAAGCCGCGCCCAGGCGCAAGGCCAGAGGCCCACTCTGGCGCATGGCGTAGACGCCGGCGTGCCAGCTGTCGACGCTGCCGTCCACGCCGGTGGTGTCCAGGTCGGTCTTCGAATAACCGCCCAGCAAACCCACGCGCCAGTCGCTGTCGAGGGCCCAATCGGCCCCCAGCACTGTGCCTTTGGTGCGTTGGGTCAGGCCGTTGCTGCCGTGCTCGCCATCAAGCTTGCCGTAGCTGCCGATGCCCTGCAGCCATAGGCGGCCACGCGCGTTCGGGTCATTGAGGTTGCGCGCATCGCTGGGTACGCCGCTGGCGGCGAGCACTGGGGTGTCGCGCTGATCAAGCCCGACCATCAAGCCCGCGCCGCCGCCCAATTGATGCATCGCCGCAAGCATGCTGTTGCCTACTTGGGCGCTGGCGCCGAGGGTGGCGCCAGTGAGGTTGGCAGTGCTGCTGCCGGCCAATTGCTCGATGGCTGCACCGGCGGTGGCGGTGGTGGTGGAGAGCAGGGCGTTATACAGCGGATTGTGGGTGCCCAGGCCTGTCAGGCTGTTGGCCGCACTGGCGCCGTTGCCGGTAGTGGCGAACTGATTGAAAGCAATGTCGTTACGGGCGTACGTCAGGCCGACTTGGGTAGGGCTGTAATCCAGGCTCGGCGTGAGGAATGCATAGTCGCTGGTGACGGTACCGAATTGCCCCTTGATGCTGCCGGCTTGCAGCACGGTGTAATGGCTCTGCCATGGATACGTGCCGCTGGCAGGGTTGATTGCCAGGGTCGCGCCATTGAGGTTGGCCGTGCCGCCGACCTTGATTGGCGCGCTGCTGCCATCGGCATTCACGCCATAGGCCAGGGTCGAGCCGCTGCCCATGGTCAGGTCGCGGGCGATGGTGGCGGTGCCCAGCGCCGTATTGGTTTGCAGCGTGCCGTTGACCACCAGGCTGCCCACCGAGCCGCCTCCGGCGTAGATGCCGCCGGCATCGACTGTCACGTTACCGGCGATGCCGCCCTGGTTGATCAGTTTGGCACCGCTGAAAATCTCGCCGCCGTCGCTGAAATCGCCGCTGCCGGTGAGGGTCCAGGTGCCTTGCTTCACGGCCAGCCATTCAAAATTGCGGCTGTTACCGAAACTGCCGCCTGCAGCGTCATCCAGGCTCAGCCGGTCATAACCGGCGCCGCCATCCACCAGGCCGAGAAAGTGGCTGCCACTGAGCAACACCAGCGTGTCATCACCGCCGCCCAGATCCACAGCCAAGCCATTGCTGCCGCTGATGGTGCCGCCGTTGATCACGGTGTCGGCAAAGTTGCCGACAAACTTCACGCCAAAGCCATTCAGACCCTGGATGACGCCGTGGTTTTCCAGGGTGGTCGCGGCAACGCCCGGGCCGTCGCTACCGTCGTCCACCAGGATCGCGTTGTTGGCGCCGCTGACCAGCGCACCCTTGGCGTTGTACACATAGCCGCCGCCCAGGGCGATGCCTTCGCTGCCGTTGGCAAAACCATTTTTGTCGACACCGCCGGCACCGATGCCCTGGATGATGCCGTAGTTTTCGATATGCGCGATTTTGTCGATGTCCACGCCATCGCCGTCGCCGTCCGGCTGCAATCCGGAGAAGGCGCCGGTGATGGTGCCGTGGTTGATCACTGTGCCGTCGCCGTCGGAGCCAAAGCCCGAGCCGTTGCGGCCAATCACCGTGCCGTAGTTGGTCAGCGACGCACCCAGGTCGGTGGTGATGCCATGGCGACCGCCAGAAATCAGGCCGTAGTTGGTCACCGTCACACCGGTGGCGGAATCGATATCGACGCCGTCGAATTTGTCATCGCGCGAGAACGTGTCGCCGGTGGAGATCTCGCCATAGTTGGTAATGTTTGCGTTGGCGCCGGTCTTCATGCCGTCACTGGCATCGCCCCGAATCAACCCACCGGCGCGGTTGATGATCGTGGTCGTCACGTTGGCGCTGCGGATCGCATCCAGGTCCAGCCCTTGGCCGGTGGCCGAGCGAATGGTGCCGCTGTTGTCGATCAACAAACGGCCGCTGGCAAAGTTGCTGTTGATGCGCAGCGCGTCATTGGCGCCCTGGATTACACCGCCCGCGAGGTTGTAGACGCTGTAGTTGCGCGCCCCGGTGAGCGTGCCCGAACTGTCGATTGCGCGCCCGCCGGTTGAGACCAGCTTGCCCGCGTTGGTGATCACCACGCCCGCACCGCTGGTGCCATCCTTGAGCGTGACGGCCACGCCGGAGGTGGTGATGCTGCCCGGCGCCGTGGTGGTCAACGAATCGCTGCCGGTCAGGGTTTGCCCCGCGGTGGTGGGCGTGTCGATCAGCACGGTTTTGGTCGGCGCAGGCGCCGCTTCAGCGAGGCTGCTGGCCAATAACGTGATGGCGAGTGCGAGGCGGTGGGGCGACGGGGGCATGGCGGACGACCTTGTTATGGAAACGAGTCGACCTGTATAGCGAAGGGTGATTGCAGGAATGTGTCGGGGAGATGACAGCAGTGGGCCCGCTGCAGATCAACTGTGGCGCGGGCTTGCTGGCGAAAGCGGTGTGTCAGGTATTGCCGGTGTTGACTGGTCTACCGTCTTCGCGAGCACGCACGCGCCCACATTGGTTGTGTGTTGTGGCTCAGAATCAGGCCCGGCACTCGGCCAGTGTTTTTAGTTGGCCAGAACCCTGCTGGTTTGCCTCGGACAGCCACGCTTCAAACCCTGCTCCAAGGGTTGGCCATTCCGAATCCAGGATCGAATACCACGCCGTATCGCGGTTCTGCCCCTTGACCACCATGTGCTGGCGGAACACGCCTTCAAAGCTGAAGCCCAAGCGCTGCGCCGCGTATTTGGAACGGGCATTGGCGTTGTTGCACTTCCATTCCAGGCGACGGTAGCCCTGCTCAAAAGCGTGATTGGCCAGCAGGTACACCGCTTCGGTGCTTTTGGGCGAGCGTTGCATCGGCGCGCCGAAGGTCACGTGGCCGATCTCGATGCGGCCCTGGGCCGGGACGATGGACATCAGGCTGAGGATGCCTTGTACCTCGCCGCTCTGGCGGTCGATCACGCTGAAGAAGTACGGGTCGCTGTGCTGGGCATGGTTGTTGAGCCAGGCATCAAACGCGGCGCGCTCGGGGAAGGGGCCATAAGGCAAATAGTCCCAGAGCTTAGGATCGGCGCCAGGGCCTTCAAGGGTCTGGAACAGGCCATCGCCATGACGCGCGGGGTCGAGTTTTTCCAGGCGGATGAAACGCCCTTCGAGCACTTGAACGGTGGGCGCGGGAACGCCTTTCCAGTCGGCGGGTGAGATAGGCATGCGGATTTCCTTAAAGACCTTTGCGAAATTGGATAAAGCCAGGACGTTCGGCAATACGTTCGTAGAGTTGAATCGCGGTGGCATTGCTCTCGTGGGTCAACCAATGGACCTTGCAGCAACCGTCGGCCTTGGCGGTGGCGTAGACAAACTCGATCAGCTTGCGACCCACGCCGCTGCCACGTTGGGCCGGCTCCACCAGCAGGTCCTGCAGGTAGCAGGAATTTTCGATGCTCCAGTTAGAGCGGTGGTAGATGAAGTTGACCATGCCCACCGCCTTGCCGTCCTGCCAGGCCAGGGCGGAATGGGTCGGCTCACTGGCATCGATCAGGCGCTGCCAGGTGCTTTGGCTGACGGCGTCGGGCAATTGGGTTTCGTAAAACTTCAAGTACGCCTGCCACAGTGGCAGCCAGGCGGCATGGTCGGCTGCGGTGACGGGGCGGATATCGATCTGGCTCATTCTGTGCCTCCTTGAGGGATAAAGCGCGCGAGCGTCTGATCGCGCACATCGATGCTGGCGGCCAAGCCCTCGCGCACGCCGTTGATATCGGCCTGGCTGCGGTTCTGGCTGAGTTTGCGTTTGCCGATCAGGCGCTCGATGGGCAGGGCGAAACCGACGATGGCCTTGAGCATGCCGTCAATGTAGTCGGCGGGAGCATCGCTGACGCTCCAGGGCTGGGCGCGGTTGCCTTCGTGGCGATCGGTCAGCGCCGTGACCACCGCCAGCAAGCGCTCGGCATCGGTAAATACCTCGGCCTTGCCGTACGCATGCACGGCGATGTAATTCCAGGTGGGCACCACTTTGCCGTGCTCGGCCTTGGCCGGGTAAAACGCCGGGCTGATGTAAGCGTCGGCACCGGCAAAGATCACCAGGGCTTCACTGCCATTTTGCAGGTCGCGCCACTGGGGGTTGGCCTTGGCCATGTGCCCGTAAAGCGTACCGTTCGGGCCTTGATCGGGGTTGAGCAGCAGCGGCAGGTGACTGGCCTGCAGGCCCTGCTCGCCAAAGGTCACCAGCTGCGCCAGGCGAGTGTGCTGGATCAGTTGCTGCAGTTCGGGCAAATCGTCGAGGGCAAAGGCGCGGGGTGTGTACATGGAAATATTCCTTGGCGAATGCCTGCATCCTAGGCAGGCTATTGGTCTGTTGTAAGAGCCAAATGGCACCAATTTCATAGGTCCAATATGTCGCCCATCACACCGCCGCTGTCATTCAACCCCGCTGGGATCGAGCTGGATCGCCGTCTGGGTTTGACGCGCCAGCTGTATGACGCCCTGCGCCAGCGCGTGTTGGACGGGCGACTGGTCAGCGGAACGCGGTTGCCCCCCACACGTGACCTGGCGGCGGCGTTGTCGATTTCCCGCAACAGTGTGGTGCGCGCCTATGACCAGCTGTATGCAGAGGGGTTTATCGAGAGCCGTGTTGGCGACGGCACCTACGTTGCCCAGTTGCCGACAGCGAAAAAATTATCCACAAAAGTATCCACAGGGTTTTCAACAGGCTTATCCCCAGCCTTATCCACAAAATGGGCGGATTTGCCGGAAGATCTGGACCATGAAGTTATCCACAGCACCAGCCTGGCGCGGGTAAAAGCCAACCATCTGTCTCAGCCTCCGTCGGGGCCGCCACGGGCATTTCGCGTGGGTGTGCCTGCCTTTGACCTGTTCCCGTTTGAGGTCTGGGCCAAGCTGAATGGGGCTTTTTGGCGCAAACCCGACCTGGAGCAGCTGTGCTACGGCGACCCGGCGGGTGACGCGCGCCTGCGCGGTCTGATTGCCGCTTATTTGCGCAGTTCAAGGGGCATGCAATGTGCGGCTGAGCAAATTGTGATCACCTGCGGCGCGCAGCAGGCGATCAGCCTTTGTGCACAGTTGCTGGTAGAGCCGGGCGATGGCGTGGCGGTAGAAAATCCGGGCTACCGCGCCGCCGGTCACGCGTTTGCCCTAGCCGGTGGGCACCTGCACGGCGTACCCGTGGACGGCGAGGGCATTGACTGCCAGGTGCTCAATACCCTGAGCGATTGTCGCGTGGCGTATGTCACCCCCTCCCACCAGTACCCGTTGGGCGTGGTCATGAGCCTGGCCCGCCGCCTTGAACTGCTGGCCTGGGCCGAGCGCACGGGCGGTTGGATCATCGAGGATGACTACGACGGCGAGTACCGTTACAGCGGCGCACCCTTGTCGCCCTTGGCCGCGCTGGATCGCACGGGGCGGGTGCTGTATGTGGGCACATTCGGCAAAGTGGCGTTTCCCGCGTTGCGTCTGGGTTACCTGGTGTTGCCGCCGGCCCTGGTGGATGCGTTTGCGCGGCGCCGTGCGGTCGACATGCGCCACTCGGAGGTCAGTACTCAGGCGGTGATGGCGGAGTTTATGGCGGCGGGGCACTTTCAGCGGCATATCCGGCGTATGCGACGCGCCGCGCTGAGCCGACGTGACGCGCTGTTGAGCGGCTGGCCCGGTCAGCTGCAGGGCGTGAGCAGCCTGCCCACTGTCGCGGCAGGCTTGCACCTCACGGTGCGAGTGGACAGCCTCGCCCGCGAACAGCAACTGGTGGCACAGGCCCACGCCGTGGGGGTCGAGGTCAATGGCTTGAGCGCCTATTGGCTGCCCGACTCCAGCACACCTCCCGACCAGCGCGCCGGGCTGGTCTTGGGGTTTGCCGCCGTGCCGCCGGCGAGCATCGCGCAGGCGCTTGGACGGTTGTACCGCGCCTGGGGTTGTCAGCCGCCACCTTCAGCGCCGGGGCACCGGCAAGGCGGCCGTCTTGAAGAACAGTGACCGCGCCAGCAACGGCCCGATCTCACTGCGGTACACCGCGATGTTGTCGCGGTCATCGGCCTTGGCCAGCGCTTCATACTTGCCGCCCAGGCGCCGCTGCGATTGGGTCTTGAGGTGCGCGGCGGTGTAAGCCTCCTCGGGGCTTGCCAGGTCCTTGTAGTGAAAGTGGGCGTACCACAGCGCATTCGAGTGCTTGGCGTCGAGGATTTCGTACTCCTTCAAATAGCCCTTGTGGCGCCCGGAAAGCTTGCTGCGTGGGCCTGGCAGCGGTTTGATGATGATCTCGTGTTCGCGGTACAGCAGTTCGACATGGGCCGCGGTCGGTGGGCGCTGCTTGAGCATGTCGAGCCGGGTGCGCAGGCCCTCGGTGTAGAGGCGTTTGATCGCGGCATCAAGGCTGCGGTTGATCAAGGCGGCCGACGGTGAGCCGCTTTCGGTCACGTTGCTGGCGGTCAATGCCTCCTCAATGTCCTCGCCGGCCTGCGCCAGCTGCGCGGCGCGGCGGTGAAAACGCTCTTCGATTTCCACGGGCAGGCGTCTTGCCTCGCCGGCCAGGCGCTGGGTGCGCGTGATGAACTGTTCGACATCGTCGAGCAGCGCCTGGGCACTGGCGATGCTGGCGGCCACGTTTCGCGACTGCGCCCGCGCAGTGGGCCGCGCCACCGCACGCTCACGCTCAACCCATACCCCGTCCTTTTTATGAAACAGGGCAATCACCTTGCCGGTCAGTGCTTGCTTGACCTCCACCAACGGGGTCGGTTCTCCCGCTTGTAGCGGGCGTTCTTCGCCGACCACGATGCCCTGGAAGCGGGTCTTGATCACCTTTTTCTGCGGTCTGGGCACAGGCGTCGAAGGGCCGGCAATCGCCGACTCCAGGGCCTTGCGCTCGCGCAGCAGCGTGGTCATTTGCTTGATCGCCCGTTGGGCGAATTCATCGGTGAGCTGCTGCAAGGTCTGCAGGGCCGGGCGGTGTACGTCCAGTGGAAAATCGGCCGGCAAATCGGCCAGGCTTTGATCCAGGCCAGTGAACTGGTCTACCAGGCTGTCGAGGACTTCGATTTGTTCATCCAGCGTGGCCATATTGTCTGGCTGCAAAGCCTCGCACAGGCTCTGCACCGCCAGGTCGGCCCGGTCGACCATCTGCGCGATCGCCGAGCGGGCGGTGTCTTTGCTGGCCGAGGCGGCTTCATTCACGCAAAGGAAGCGCGACAGGGTGATGCGGAAGGCCTTGAGATCATCCAGGGTTATCTTGGGCAGCACCTGTTCGTGGCGCAGCACCAGTTCCGCGCCTTTGACCCCCAGGGTGCGGGCCTCCTTGAAACGTGATTGCAGGTAACCGATGCGCTCGACCATGGCCTGGGTCGACGCGTCGACGGCACGGCAGTCTTCCAGGGCCATCGGGGTGTCGGGCAAGTCCTCTTTGTCCAGGTATTCAGAAACGGTGTGCAGCCCGTCTCGAAAGCGGATCATCTGTTCGGCGGTGGCACTTCGCGCCAGGACCATCTGGTCTTGCAGATAGCCCAGCATGGCTTCCTGATACGTCGGCACGGTATCGAGGATGTTCAGCGATTTGAGCTGGGCGATCGGTACGTCCAATTCTTCCAGGCGCCTGCTGACGTGCGTCAGGTAGGTGGTGCGGGCGTTTGCGCGATCGGCCGGTGGCGCGTGATCGATGGCCTGCTGCAACCCCATCATGTCCTGGCGTCGTCGATCGACCTGCGTGTCGAACGCCGCCAGTTGCTCACGCAGTTCGCGAATTTTCGGCGGCCTCAGGCGCTGGCCTTTCTGTCGCCGGCTGCGCATTCCGCCGCCGCGAAGGCGCAACCGGGTGTCGACAAACCACTGGCCGAGGCGGTTGCCGATCAAGGCCGGGCCTTCGCGGTTTGGGGCCTTGGGGTCGATGATCATCACGGTGTCGTTTTCATCCAGCGCCACTTCGAACCAGCGCTGCGCCACCGGGACGTACCACGCCTGGCCCTTGGGGTAGAGGTGCAGATGGGGGCCGGGCTGGGTGATTATTTCGCCCAGCCCTTCGGGTTTGGCCAGGCTGAAACTGTCCAGTGTCGCGTCCAGGCTGTTGCGGTTACGCGTGAGGGCGCCGCGGGTGTGAAGATTGATTTCATGCTCAGTCGGCAGGTGGGCGGTGTCGAGCGTGGGGTGCTGGATGATCGACGGTTTGGCCGGTAACGGCGGTGCCGGCGGCGGGCTTTTTTCAGGCGCACGCGCCGGCGCGTGCTGCAGACTGATGTGCAGCGCCAGGGCCATGCCCAGGGTCAGAAAAAAGTCCACGGCAGCACTCACGCCCGCCGTTTGATCGCCGCTTTCTCGGGCCTCGATAACCTGCTGCAGGTCATCCATGAGCTGCCAGATCCAGGCTGCGGCGCCCGCTGTGCGGCCCATGAACGGCAGGGCCGCATTCAGAACGATCCAGCCGGCATGCTTGAAGCTTTCCCAGCGAGCCTCGGCATTGGACACCGATTGACGGTCGGCCAGTGTCACCAGGGCGCGGGCGTTGGCGGTGTACAGCACCGCCAGGCTGTCCGCGCCCAGCGCCTGGGTGCCGAATTCAATCGAGCCGCTCATTACCATCGAACTCACCGGCTCGCTGAGCAGCGTCGGCAGGACCCAGGGTGAAGGCACGCTGCCGGGGAAGACAAACTGGGCGTAATCCGGGCGCACAGCGTCGGGCAACCAGGCCAGTACCGACTGGCGTAATGGTGTGTCCTGCTTGATGGCGTAAAGCAGGTTGGCCTGTGAGGGAAACTGCATCAAGGGTTCGTTGGACAGTGGTCGATACAACAGGCAAGGACCATTCGCAGGGTCCTGTGGCCCAATCAGGAACATATTATCGACGCTGTCGGTGGCCCCGCTCGCGCGCCACTTGGGGCGCAGTGCCAGCGGCCGGATCACCACGGTGATGCCGTCCACGCGGCGGTGTTGCGCGTTGCTGGCCATGACCGCGTGCGCGTAGCGATAACCCTGTTCGTCAACGTTGAACAGGCCGCGAATCTTGTACTGCAACGCCAGCAAGGGCAGTTGCAGGCGCAATTGTCCGGCGTACAAGTGTTGGCGCCGCAACGCTTGCTCGGGATTGTCCAGCAGCAGCGTGCTGACCCGCTCGGGGTAGTGCTTGCCGATGTCTGCCTGGGTGATCAGTTGCTCCAGGTAGTCTGCGGTCATCCACGCGGGTGTCGGGCTGGCGCCCTGGTAACTCACCGTCTTGTTGCCCAGCGGCAGCGCGACGAGGTTTTGCAAGGCCAGCTCGACCAGGCTCAAGGTCAGGGTTTGCGTCTGGCCAGGCAGCGCGACGGTTCCCCACACGACTTGGCTGGTGATGGTTATCGTCACGCGGTCGAGGTCCAGCCGGGAGGCCTGCGGATGATCCTTGATCAGCGCCGTGCGCAAGGCCGTGCGGGTGAAGTCGGTGAGGGTTGGCAACTCGTCCATGAAGGTCTTGCCTTTGCTTTGAAGGCTCAGCGCGGCCAGGTCCATCATGTAGCGCCCGTAGGCTGACTGGTCGGTTTCCGAGGCCTGCAGCAGCCACGCCGGCAACGCCCGTCGCGCGCTGCCAATACGCGACTGATCGAGAAGCGCCAGCTCGACCCCTTGCACGCCGACAGTGCGGGTGGGCAGCAGCGATTTGGGGTCCGCATCGGCAAGGTCGAGATCGCCCATGGCTTCGATTTGCAAGCCGATCAGGCTGAAGGCCTGGTGTTCGAAAAAGTTGCCGTCCGGCTCCAGTAAGCGCCAGTTCAGGGTTTTGCCGGGCAAGTCGGCTATATAGGGCAGCAGTGTCTGGCCGAAGGCCTCCAGGCTGGCAAATTTTGCATAGCCGGTATCAATCGAGTAGCTGAGGATGAGGGTCTGTTCACCGTGACGCGCGATCAGCACGGCCATCGCCATGACGCTGATGTGCTGGGTGCCGCTGCTGTCCTGCGCATCGATGTCCACCAGGTAGGCGCGTGTCGCATACGGGTCGTGGGGCTGGCGCTCGATGAACTCGGGATAGTGAAACACCGCCCGCGCCACGGCGCAGTCGTCGGCGTCCCAGCCATGAACCTCTTGCACGTTCCACACCTCACGCAGCGACTGGGCAAATATCCGCCAGCGTGGGCCGCTGGTGCCTGCGCTCTGGTTCCAGAAATCTATCTGTTGCTCCTGGAAGGCCACGAACAGCAGCGGCGCGAGCTCATTGATCAGTCGGCCTATTGCGTCGATCCTGACGGGCAGGTGCACGTCAGGACCATTGCCTGAGGGGTACGCCAGGTAGTGTTCGCTATCAAGGAAAGTCACGGGCACGCGGGAAATTGCACTGCGTGTCAGGGCGCCGGTGAGGGTGTCCGTCGCCGGCTTGGCGGGGATGATGTCGCCGCCCAGTTCGAGCCATTGCGGGGCGTTGACGATGGCCAGGTCCGGGTTGATATCCAATTCCGGATACAGCTCGCGCAGCGCCGCACGCAAGGTGATGCAAGCCACTTCACGCAGGGACGGGCCGGTAGCCAGCTGCGCTACTAATCCGCTGTTTTCGGTTGGAACGAGGTCTTTCATGGGCACTCCTTGGCCTTGAGAAATACGCGAGGTCGCCCGTGGGCCTCAGCGCGCAGATCCCTGGCTGTAGCGGTTTCTGGCTGATCTCGCGGCGACGACGCGCTCACGTTAGGCGCGATAAGGAGGGACCGGGCATTACTTAGTTAGCGGCGGCGGGGTGTGGGCGTTGCCTGTGGTCGATGGGCCCAGCAATCAGGCGGGCAGGCGTGCGGTGCTGCGCAGGCGGCAGGTTCTCTTGCGAGCAGTTGGGTGGCGGACAGTCAGTCCTGTGGTCACTGACTGTCCGTTGGCGGTGGGGTGTCAGGTGCCCGACTTGATCTTGGTCCAGGCCCGCGTGCGAGCGCGCTCGGCGTCGCGCCCCAGCGGTTTCAAGGTGTAGAGCGTGGCCATGGCCGCCTCGGTCGGGTACAGGTTGGGGTTGTTGCGAATCGACGGGTCCACCTGCTCGGTCGCGTCTTTGTTGGGGTTGGGGTAGCCGACAAAATCGCTGATCGGCGCGATCACCTGCGGTTGCAGCAGGTAGTTGATAAAGGTGTACGCGTCCTGCGGGTTCTTGGCGCCTTTGGGGATGGCGAGCATGTCGAACCAGATCGGCGCACCTTCCTTGGGCAGGCGCATGTCCACGGTCACACCGTTCTTCGCCTCTTTGGCGCGGTTGGCGGCCTGGGAAAAGCTGCCGGAATATCCAACGGCCACACAGATGTCACCGTTGGCGATATCGGCCATGTACTTGGAGGAGTGAAAGTACGTGATGTAGGGGCGGATTTTCATCAGCAGCGCCTCGGCTTTTTCATAGTCCTTGGGGTTGCTGCTGTTGGGGTCAAGGCCCAGGTGTTGCAGGGCCAGCGGCAGAATCTCCGAAGGCGAGTCCAGCAGCGCGACGCCGCACTGCTTGAGCTTGCTGATGTTTTCTTCCTTGAAGATCAGGTCCCAGCTGTCCACCGGCGCGTTGTCACCCAGCGCGGCCTTGACCTTGGCCGGGTTGAAGCCGATGAGGATGGTGCCGTACATGTAGGGCACGGCGAATTTATTGCCTGGGTCATTGGCTTCAATCAGCTTCATCAGCTTGGGATCGAGGTGGTTCCAGTTCGGCAGATGGCTGCGGTCCAGCGGCTGGAATACGCCGGCTTCGATCTGTTTGGCCAGGAACACGTTGGACGGCACCACCACGTCATAGCCGGAGTTGCCGGTAAGCAGCTTGGCTTCCAACGCCTCGTTGGTGTCGAAAATGTCGTACACCAGCTTGATGTCGGAGTGCTGTGCCTTGAAGTCATCCAGCGCTTTGGGCGTGATGTAGTCGAACCAGTTGTAGACCCGCAGGGTTTTCTCTTCGGCATGCGCCGCGCCGCTGATAACGGCGGCGCAGAGCACGAGTGACTTGAGCATGTTCATTGGGCTGCCCCTTCAAAACCTTCGAGAACGTTGACGGCGTTGATGCCGATTTCTTCCACCGCATAGCCGCCTTCCATCACAAACAGCGTGGGCTTGCCCAGCCGGGCGATACGCGCGCCCATGGCCAGGTAGTCCGGGCTGTCGAGCTTGAACTGCGAGATCGGGTCGTCCTTGAAGGTGTCCACACCCAGGGACACGACGATGATGTCGGCGCCGTAGCGTGTAATTTCCTGGCAGGCCTGCTCCAGCGCGGCGCTCCAGGTGTTCCAGCCGGAGCCGGCGGGCAGCGGATAGTTGAAGTTGAAACCTTGACCCGCGCCGTCGCCCAGCTCATCGGCATAACCCAGGAAAAACGGAAATTCCGCTTCCGGGTGGCCGTGGATCGAGGTGAACAGCACATCGCTGCGCTCATAGAAAATCGACTGGGTGCCGTTGCCGTGGTGGTAATCCACATCCAGAATCGCGACTTTTTTGTGGCCCTGATCCAAAAAGGCCTGGGCCGCGATGGCGGCGTTATTGAGGTAGCAATAGCCGCCCATCAAATCGCTGGCGGCGTGATGCCCCGGCGGGCGGCACAGGGCGAAGGCGCTGTGGGCGCCCTGTTGGATGGCGGCCTGGGCGGTGAGGGCGACTTGCGCCGCGCTGTAGGCCGCTTGCCAGGTGCCGGCGGTAATCGGTGCGCCGCCGTCGAAGCTGTAGTAACCGAGCTGCCCGTGCAGGCTGGTGGGCAACACGCGGCGCAAGGTGCGGGCGGGCCAGGTGTAGGGCAGCAGGTCGCCGTCCTGGCCAAACTCGGTCCAGCGCTCCCAGGCACCTTTGAAAAAATCCAGGTAGTCACGGCTGTGAATGCGTTGCAGCGGTGCCAGCCCAAAGTCCTGTGGCGCGTTGACCGGCCCCAGTTCACGGTCCTTGACCCGTTGCAGCACGTGGTCGGCACGCGAGGGCATCTCAAAGCAGGGCATCAGTTGCCCGTCCATCAGTTCGCAACGGCCGTGGTGCAGGTGGTGATCGTCCGAGTAGATCGTCAGCATTTGTTGTTCTCCGCAGGCTGTATCGGTGGATGCAGTCTTGCGGCGGACGCGGTTTATGAGAATGGCAGGAGCGGCCAAAAGGGGATGAATATGGCCAAATTGTCTGTCCGAAATTCGCCCCTCAATGGGGCGTCATGGTCGAAATTGGCTCGGCGCCACGCCGCTCCAGCGAACAAACGCATGCCTGAAACTCGCGGTTTCGCTGAAGCCCAACGCCTCGGCAATCCGATAGATCGGCCATTGGTTTTCAGCCAACAGCTGCTTGGCGCGCTCAAAGCGCAGCTCGTCCAGCAGTTCCTGATAGCTGCAGCCCAGGTCGTGCAGATGCCGACGCAGGGTGCGCGCTGAACAGTTCATCTGCTCGGCCAGGCCTTCCAGGCCAGGTGCTGCGTTGAGTTGGGCGGTGAGCAGTTGGCGAATCCTGCCCAGCCAGGCCTGGCGCCCGGTGAACTCCAGGTTCTGTTTGCGGCAGCGCTCGGCCATGGCCTGGTGGGTAATCGCATCGGCCAGCGGCAGCGGCCGGTCGAGCCAGTGCTTGTCGAAGGCAAAGGCATTGGCGGTGGCCTGAAACTGCAACGGGCAAGGGAAGCGCTCGGTGTAGCGCGTGCGGTAGTCCGGGGCGTCATGTTCAAAGCGCGCGGCGAGCAGCGGCAAGGGCTGGCCGAGCAGGTCATCGCAGATCACCTTGAGCGAGGCCAGGCACAGTTCGACGTTGAACATTTCCAGCGCAGGGTTTTCGCGGTAGTCGCTGGCGGTGAACCAGATGCGATCGCCGTCCTCTTCAAGGCTCAGCTCGAAAAGTGTTCCCAACAGCGCCGGATAACGCAGGGCCAGGCGCAAAGCGTCACCGAAGGTGGCACTGGTGAGCAGGGCGTAACCGAGCATGCCGTAGGCCGAAACATGCATTTGGCGACCCAGCTCCAGGCCGACATCCTGGCGCAGGGCCACGGCATTGGCACACACGCGCATCTCCTGATTGGTGGTGATGCGCGTGTCGGAGCGGCTCAGGTCCGCCGCGCAGATACCACTGCCGGCCAGCAGCGCCTCAAACGGCAAACCTTCGGCCTGGAAGGTGTTGAGCACCAACGAAACCGCATTGAGGGTGGTGAGGTGGGAGTGCAGCATGGGAACTTCCAGCCAGGGGATGGCTGGAAGGGGAGCAAGTTACATGCCGGTCAGCTCAGTTCGCCGCACAGGTCCAGTTCCACCAGGCGGCGGATTTCACCGGTCGCAAGCCCGGCACCAAGCAGGGCCTGCAATTTGCCGAACACCGCCTCGCGGGTCATGCCACCGCCAGACAGGACGCCTACGCCGCGCAAACGGCTGCCGGCTTCGTACACATCCAGCTCCACGCCGCCTTCATGGCATTGGGTGATTGCCACCACGACCACGTCCAGCGCCTGCGCCCGCTCAAGGCTGGCGAGGAACGCCGGGTTATCGCTCGGCCCGGTGCCGCTGCCGAAGCATTCCAGCACCAGTGCCTGAATGCCGCTGTCGATCAGCGCGTCCAGTTGGCCCGCGGCGATGCCCGGCACCAGCGGCAACACACCGACGTTGGCCAGGGCCTTGGGTTGGCGATAATCCAGGGCGGCGGGAATGGCCTGGGCCTTGGCGACGCCACCGTTACGCTGCAGCGCGGCGAACGGATGACGACCGAAGCTGCGGACCTTTGCGCAACGCGTCGGCGCCATCAGCGCGCCATGGAAATACAGCTGAACGCCCGGCGACAGGCCTTCGCCCAACGCGCGCAGGGCGCCACTGACGTTCTCCCAGGCATCGCTGTCGGGCACGCCGGCAGGCAGCATCGAACCGGTGAACACAACCGGCGCAGGCAGGCCGAGCAACTGGAAGCTCATGGCCGCCGCGCTGTAAGCCAGGGTGTCGGTGCCGTGCAGGATCAGTACTGCGTCGCAGCCCTCGTCCACGGCTTCAATCACCGCGACGCGCAGGCGCTGCCAGTAGGCCGGGGTCATGTTGGCGCTGTCGATCAGGGGCGCCATTTCCCGGAAGCGCCAGGCAGGCAGTGGCAGGGTGGCAAGCTGTTCGCGCATGCGCGCTTCAAAACCGGATGCCGGGGCCAGGCCGTTGGCGCTGGCTTGCATGCCGATGGTGCCGCCGGTGTAGAGCACCATGATGGTGTTAGCTGTGGACATCGAGACTTCTCCTGAACGAAAAACGCCGCCGGGCCCAGAGCATGCCCAAGGCCGGGCGGCGTGTCATCTATCTAGGCTTGTGACGCTCAGCGTTGCGCTTGAGCGTTCAGTTCAGCCGAGGCTTGAGCGCCAGGCTCAGGCTTCACCGGGTTCGCAGGCCAGGCCTTGCGGTCCAGGTCCAGGTCAGGGAACTGGCCGGAGTCGAACACCGGGGTCTTGATGCCCGCCGCGCGCTGGCCGTCGTAGTCGTTCAGGATGCGCATGGCGATCTTGAACAGGAACGCCAGGGCAAACAGGTTGACGAACGCCAGCAGGGTCATGGTGATGTCGGCGAAGGCGAACACGGTGCTCAGGTTCTCGATGGAACCCCAGAAAATCAGCACCAGCACCAGCGCGCGGTAGCCCATCAGCACCTTGCGGTTGTCGCCCACGATGAAGCGCAGGTTGCTCTCGCCGAGGTAGTAGTTGTACATGATCGAGGTGAACACGAACAACGCCAGGGCCACCGAGATGAACATCCGGCCCCAGTCGCCGACGACCGCCGCCAGGGAGTTCTGGGTCAGGGCAATGCCGTCGCCTTCAAAGCCTGGGGTGTAGAAACCGGAGAGCAGGATCAGCAACGCGGTGCAGGTGCAGATTACGAAGGTGTCCAGGAACACGCTGAACGCCTGCACCACACCTTGGGCGATCGGGTGTTCTACCGAGGCCACTGCCGCCACGTTAGGCGCACTGCCCAAACCGGCTTCGTTGGCGAACACGCCGCGCTTCACACCCATGATGATCGCGCTGCCCACCAGGCCACCGAAGGCCTGGTCGAGGCCGAAGGCGCTCTTGACGATGGTCGCGAGCATGGCCGGCACGTGGTCGAATTGCAGCACGATCACGTACAGGGTCACGGCGATGTAGACCAGGGTCTTGACTGGCACCAGCAGGTCGGCGATCGAGGCGATACGCTTGATCCCGCCGATGAACACCAGGCCCAGCAATACCGCCAGCGCGAGGCCGGTGTAGGTGGTGTCCAGGCCGAACGCGTTGTTCAGCGAGTGGGTCACAGCGTGGGCTTGCAGGCCGTTGAAGGCGAAACCGAAGGTCACCAGCAACAGGAACGCCATGACCATACCCAGCCAGCGCTTCTGCAGGCCGTGCTGAATGTAGTACGCCGGGCCGCCACGGTAGGTGCCTTCAGCGTCGGTGCGTTTGTACAGCTGGCCGAGGGAGCACTCGATAAAGCTCGAAGACATGCCCACCAGCGCGGTGACCCACATCCAGAACACGGCACCGGGGCCACCCAGCGTCACGGCGATACCGACGCCTGCGATGTTACCGGCACCCACACGGCCGGCCAGGCTGAGCATCAGCGCCTGAAACGAGCTGAGCTGGCCGGAGCTGCTCTTCAGGCTGTCTTTGAACACCGAGAACATGTGGAAAAAGTGGCGCAACTGAACGAAACGCGAGCGAATCGTGAAATAGCCGCCGAGCCCGACA
Source organism: Pseudomonas sp. MF6747 (assembly GCF_963890955.1). Classification (NCBI taxonomy): domain Bacteria; kingdom Pseudomonadati; phylum Pseudomonadota; class Gammaproteobacteria; order Pseudomonadales; family Pseudomonadaceae; genus Pseudomonas; species Pseudomonas sp. MF6747. The sequence continues at coordinate 34,527 of NZ_CAWPSZ010000053.1, read as the reverse complement.
ATGAGCACGATCAGTACTTTCCCTGAGAGGAAGTCGTTGATGACTTCGAGCATGGAGTGTTCCTCGCTGATTTTTCTAATGGCAAAAACGCAGGACGGTGCGACGCATCGCTCGGCACCAGGCAGTGCACGACGCTTCGACCCCAATCCTTTTGCGGGTGTTGTTATTCATGCGGTTTCGCGCTGTCCAGGACCTCGTTACCGACGATCTCTGACGCGAAGAGGGGCGGCACTATACCTAGGAGAGCGTGATCCGTCTGCACGGGGCGATTAAAGGTTTCAGCCAAGCTGTTGCAGGCAAGGAGGGTTTGCAGGGCGATATTGGATTTTTTATGGGCGTCATTTCGCAACCTTGAGGCAAAAAAAAGGGCCTGAAGAAGGAGCCTTCAGGCCCTCAAAAGGTGAGAGGTGTCTAGTCCCTCAACCTGGTGAGCGGTGCAACAAACGTCAGGCCTTCAGTGGGACCAGACGTGGGGCAATCATGTTTTCGGGGCGCAGGATGTCGTCGAGCATGGCGTCGTCGAGCAAGCCTTCTTCGCGCACCAGTTCCAGCACGCCGCGGCCGCTTTCAAGGGCGATACGCGCAATGCGGGTGGCGTTTTCATAGCCGATGTACGGGTTCAGCGCGGTCACCAGGCCGATGGAGTGCTCCACCAGCTCGCGGCAACGGGCTTCGTTGGCGGTGATGCCGACGATGCAGTGCTCGCGCAGCATGTCCATGGCGCGTTGCAGCAGGCGGATCGAGTCGAAGATCTTGAAGGCGATCAGCGGCTCCATCACGTTCAGCTGCAGTTGGCCGCCTTCGGCTGCCATGGTCAGGGCCAAATCGTTGCCGATTACCTGGAACGCCACTTGGTTCACGGCTTCCGGGATAACCGGGTTGACCTTGCCGGGCATGATCGAGCTGCCTGGCTGGCGTGCCGGCAAGTTGATCTCGTTGATGCCTGTGCGTGGGCCGCTGGACAGCAGGCGCAGGTCGTTGCAGATTTTCGACAGCTTCACCGCGGTACGCTTGAGCATGCCGGAGAACAGCACGAACGCGCCCATGTCGGAGGTGGCTTCGATCAAGTCGGCGGCCGGTACCAGCGGCTGGCCGCTGATCAGCGCCAGGCGTTGCACGGCCAGGGCCTGGTAACGCGGGTCGGCGTTGATGCCGGTGCCGATGGCGGTGCCGCCCAGGTTTACTTCGGTCAGCAGCTCTGGCGCCAGGGTTTTCAGGCGGGCCAGGTCTTCACCGAGGGTGGTGGCGAAGGCGCGGAATTCCTGGCCGAGGGTCATCGGCACGGCGTCTTGCAATTGGGTGCGGCCCATTTTCAGCACGTGGCTGAACTCAACACCTTTGGCGGCGAACGCCTGGATCAGGCTGTCGAGGCTGGCCAGCAGCGCGTCATGGCCCAGCAGCAGACCCAAACGGATCGCGGTCGGGTAGGCGTCGTTGGTCGACTGCGCCATGTTCACGTCGTTGTTGGGGTGCAGGTACTGGTATTCGCCCTTGTTGTGGCCCATGGCCTCCAACGCGATGTTGGCGATGACTTCGTTGGCATTCATGTTTGTTGAAGTGCCAGCGCCGCCTTGAATCATGTCCACCACGAACTCTTCGTGGAAATCGCCGCGGATCAGACGGGCACAGGCTTCGCTGATGGCAGCGTGCTTGGCTTCGCTGAGCTGGCCCAGCTCGCGGTTGGCGTCAGCAGCCGCTTGCTTGACCATTGCCAGGCCGACCACCAATTTCGGGTAATGCGAAATCGGAACGCCCGAGAGGCGGAAGTTGTTCACCGCTCGCAGGGTCTGGATGCCGTAATACGCTTGAGCCGGTACTTCGAGTACGCCAAGCAGGTCTTTTTCTGTGCGGAATGATGCAGCGGAGGACATGACGGAAATCATCTCGATATGAACCCGGAACTGGCCGGAACGCTGCGAATGCTAGGCTTGTGGGAGTTTTTGGGCCAATGCTGTTAAACACTGGCCTATGCACAAACGGCATAATGTAGGTGTGACCCGGTTATCATGGCGGGCGTGTGTGCCAAAATGGTGCGTACCCGTGGGAGGAAGTGATGAACCTTGAGAGCAAATGGCTGGAAGACTTCAGCGCCTTGGCGGCGACACGCAGCTTTTCCCAGGCGGCGGAGCGGCGCTTTGTCACCCAGCCGGCATTCAGCCGGCGTATTCGCAGCCTTGAAGCCGCGCTGGGCCTGACCCTGGTCAACCGCTCGCGCACGCCAGTCGAACTGACGGCGGCGGGGCAGTTGTTTCTGGTGACCGCGCGCACGGTGGTCGAGCAGCTCGGCGAAGTGCTGCGCCATTTGCATCATCTGGAAGGCGGGCAGGGCGAGGTCATGCAAGTGGCGGCAGCGCATTCCCTGGCGCTGGGCTTCTTCCCGCGCTGGATCGCGCAACTGCGCAACGAAGGCCTGAACATCGCCACGCGGCTGGTTGCCACCAACGTGGGCGACGCGGTGCATGCACTGCGCGAAGGCGGCTGCGATTTGATGCTGGCGTTCTACGACCCTGACGCGGCCATGCAGATGGACCCGGAAATCTTCCCGTCGCTGCACCTGGGCAACACCGAAATGCTCCCGGTGTGTGCCGCCGATGCCGACGGTAAGCCGCTGTTCGACCTGGAAGGCGAGGGCAGTGTGCCGTTACTGGCTTACAGCGCCGGAGCGTTTCTGGGGCGCTCGGTAAACCTGCTGCTGCGCCAGCGCTCCCTGCGCTTTACCACCATCTACGAAACCGCCATGGCCGATAGCCTCAAAAGCATGGCGCTGGAAGGGCTGGGCATTGCCTGGGTGCCGCAACTGAGTGTGCGTGCCGAATTGGCGCGGGGCGAACTGGTGGTGTGTGGCGGGCCGCAATGGCATGTGCCGTTGGAGATCCGTTTGTATCGCTGCGCGTTGGTGCGCAAGGCCAACGTACGGTTGTTGTGGCGCAAGTTGGAAGGCGGGGCGGCGCAGTCCCCTCCAGTTGAACGTGGTTAGTGTGGGAGCTGGCTTGTCGGATCGCCGCACCGCTGCGATGCAGACGCCTCGGTACATCAGGCATATTCAGGTGATGCTATCGCAGGCAAGCCAGCTCCCACATTGATCCAGTTTCCATGGTTCATCGGCAGTGTTTTCGCTGACCTGAAAGTCAATAAAACCGCTGGTTTGCGCCACTGGACAGATGGTCATTCCAGGGGCTGTTTATCTGGATTATTACGGTATACTGCGCGGCCTTCGGCCGGTCCAACCGGCCAAATTTCGTACAACAAGCCACGCCGGATTTCCCGCGTGGCTTGTTGTTTTTTGACGCGCCTGCGGGCGCCCAGAGAGAAGAGGCACGACGATGAGTGCATTGGTTGGCGTGATCATGGGCTCCAAGTCCGATTGGTCCACCCTTAGCCACACCGCCGATATGCTGGAAAAACTCGGCATTCCGTATGAAGTGAAAGTGGTCTCTGCCCACCGCACGCCGGATTTGCTGTTCCAGTATGCCGATGAAGCAGAATCCCGTGGCATCGAGGTGATCATCGCCGGTGCCGGCGGTGCGGCGCACCTGCCAGGCATGTGTGCGGCCAAGACCCACCTGCCGGTGCTCGGTGTGCCGGTGCAGTCGTCGATGCTCTCGGGCGTGGATTCGCTGTTGTCCATCGTGCAGATGCCGGCCGGTATCCCGGTGGCCACCCTGGCGATCGGCAAGGCCGGCGCGATCAACGCCGCTTTGCTGTCTGCCAGCATCCTGGGCGCCAAGCACCCGCAGTTCCACGCGGTGCTGAAAAAATTCCGTGCTGAGCAGACAGACAGCGTGCTGGACAATCCAGACCCACGCATCGCCTGAGGTTATTGATTGATGAAAATCGGTGTAATCGGTGGCGGCCAATTGGGTCGCATGCTGGCCCTGGCGGGAACACCGCTGGGGATGAACTTCGCTTTCCTGGACCCGGCGCCGGACGCCTGCGCGGCGGCCCTCGGTGAACACCTGCGGGCTGACTACAGCGACGCGGATCACCTGCGCCAATTGGCCGATGAAGTCGACCTGGTGACCTTCGAATTCGAAAGCGTCCCAGCCGAAACCGTGGCCTTCCTGTCGCAGTTCGTACCGGTTTACCCGAGCGCCGAAGCCTTGCGCATCGCGCGTGATCGCTGGTTCGAAAAGAGCATGTTCAAGGACCTGGGCATTCCGACGCCGGCCTTCGCCGACATCCAGTCCCAGGCGGATCTGGACGCTGCCGTTGCCAGCATCGGGCTGCCGGCTGTGCTGAAAACCCGCACCCTGGGTTATGACGGCAAGGGCCAGAAAGTGCTGCGCACCGCCGCCGATGTGGTCGGCACCTTTGCCGAGCTGGGCAGCGTCGCATGCCTGCTGGAAGGCTTCGTGCCCTTCACCGGTGAAGTCTCGCTGATCGCCGTGCGTGCCCGCGATGGCGAAACCCGCTTCTACCCGTTGGTGCACAACACCCACGACAGCGGCATCCTCAAGCTGTCCGTGGCCAGCACCGATCACCCGCTGCAGGCCCTGGCCGAAGACTATTCCAGCCGTGTGCTCAAGCAGCTGGATTATGTCGGTGTGATGGCGTTCGAGTTCTTTGAAGTCGACGGTGGCCTCAAGGCCAACGAAATCGCGCCGCGTGTGCACAACTCCGGGCACTGGACCACCGAAGGCGCCGAGTGCAGCCAATTCGAAAACCACCTGCGCGCGGTGGCGGGCTTGCCGTTGGGCTCCACGGCCAAGGTCGGCGAAAGCGCCATGCTCAACTTCATCGGCGTTGTGCCGCCGGTTGAGCGCGTGATCGCGATCGATGATTGCCATCTGCATCACTACGGCAAGGCCTTCAAGGCCGGACGCAAGGTCGGTCACGCCAACCTGCGCTGCAAAGACCGTGCGACGCTGCAAGCCCAGATCCTCAAGGTCGAAGCGCTGATCGCCGAGCAATAACCCGAGGATCGGCGGGAACCATTGGTCACCGCCGTCTCTCTGATTGCAGGATGGCAAAGCCTGACTAGGCTTTGGCATGACTCACATTCAATCAGAGGGAAATGCCATGGGTATCATCGGAACCATCTTTATCGGCTTGATCGTCGGCCTGCTGGCGCGTTTCCTCAAGCCTGGCGACGACAGCATGGGCTGGATCATGACCATCCTGCTGGGTATCGCAGGTTCTCTGGTCGCCACCTACGGTGGTCAGGCCCTGGGCATCTACCAGGCAGGTCAAGGCGCAGGCTTTATCGGTGCGCTGATCGGCGCCATCGTGCTGCTGGTGATCTACGGCCTGCTGCGTAAAAAGTAATTAAGCGACAAAGCCCTCTGCGCTGCGCAGGCGCAGAGGGCTAGAATGCTCGCCACCTGTACTTGCCGAGCCTCACCATGCGCCGTCTTCTGTTTACTCTCCTCTTGCTGGGCTCTGGCCTGGCGCACGCTGGCGAACTGCCGGAAACCGACTGGCTCGACCTGATGCCGCTGTCGGACCAGAAAGCCCTCGAAGCCATGCCCGAGATCGACCACAACTCCCCCGAAGCCCAAGGCACGTTCACCGACAAAGGTGGCCTCAAGCAAAGCAAGGGCTTGCCGGCGGTGATGTATTCGACCAAGACCGTGGCCGCCATGAATGGCAAGAATATCCGCATCGGCGGTTACCCGGTGCCGCTGGAAACCGACGCCAAGGGCCGCAGCACGCTGTTCTTCCTGGTGCCGTACCCAGGCGCTTGCATCCACGTGCCGCCGCCGCCGCCCAACCAGTTGGTGCTGGTGCGCTATCCCAAGGGGTTGAAGCTGGATGACATCTACACGCCGCTGTGGGTTACCGGCACGTTGAAGGTGGAGAAGGTCAATAACGATTTGGCGGATGCGGCGTACGCGCTGGACGCGGGCAAGGTGCGGGCGGTCAAAGAGTCCGATCTTTAATTTGCCGCAGAACCCAATGTGGGAGCGGGCTTGCTCGCGAATGCAGGGTGTCAGTCAGTGCATATGTGGCTGACACGCCGTATTCGCGAGCAAGCCCGCTCCCACATTTTTGATTGGGTTTACACGGCGAGAGGGGTGATGCTTACGCCAAGCGTATGGCTTTCACCGGGCGCCAATGCCACCACATCATCCAGCACATTCGCCGTCTCGATGCACAGCATGCCCTGCCAGCCGTCATCGGCCATGTCGTCGAACGCCTTGGCGCGTTCGGTCCATGGGTTCCAGATCACGGTCGAGTTCGAGCCTTGGCTGGTGAGCTGGAGGCGACGCTGCCAGTCTTTATCGACAATGCTCAACTGCGCCGGAGTATTCAGGTAGATGCGGTCGGTCTCGGCGGTGAAGTGCAGCAGGCCGGATTGCTGTTTGTGGCTCCAGCCGTCGGCGGTGTCGATATAACCCAGCCCGTCCAGGCCTTCGACCTGCACATTGCGCACGTCGCTCACGGCGAAATAAGTGTGCAGCGCCTGGCTGAGGGTCACGGTGTCGGTGCCACGGTTGTGGCTGGTCAGGCGGATATGCAGTTGCTCGTCCAGCAGCAGGCTCAGCTTCAGGTCGACCTGATGCGGCCAGCCGGGGAAGCCGCCCGCGGGCACCGGCAATACCAGATCGACGCGCAATGCATCGCCTTCGAGTTCGGTCGCGGCCAATTCCCACAGTGCCGTGCGCACAAAACCATGGGCCCCCGCGGGTTGGTCACTTTGGCGCATCGCCTTCACGCTTTGCGGGTTACGGTCGAATACGCCAAACCACGGCCAGCACACCGGCACGCCGGTACGAATGCCTTTGCCCTGTCTAAACACCGCCTCAGGGTTCGGCCAGATCACTGGCTGCTCGCCCTGGCGCTGGTAACTGAAGATGTGCGCGCCCTGTTGGGCCACCATCACTTCGGCGCCGTTGTGGCGGACGCGCCAGCAGTCCAGCTCGTCGATCTTCACGGTTTCAACGTGGGGCGTAGGCATAGCAGTGCTCTCTCATGGCAGGCAATGGGGCAATTGACCGTCAAAACCCGGCGATGTTTAACGCGCGCGCGATGGCACCGAGCGGGTACGGCCGCTGCCGTCGATGGCGACAAACACAAATACCGCCTCGGTCACCTTGCGCCATTCGCTGGACAGCGGGTCGTCGCTCCACACCTCGACCATCATCTGGATCGAGCTGCGGCCGATTTCCAGGGCCTGGGTATAGAAGGACAATTGCGCGCCGACCGCCACCGGCACCAGGAACGCCATGCGATCGATCGCCACCGTGGCGACACGTCCGCCGGCCACTTTGCTGGCCATGGCGGTGCCGGCCAGGTCCATCTGCGCGACCAGCCAGCCGCCGAAGATGTCGCCAAAACCGTTGGTTTCACGCGGGAGTGCGGTGATTTGCAGGGCGAGATCGCCTTGCGGGATAGGATCTTCTTGTTCGAGTTCGATCATGCCGAGGGTGCCTCTGACCCGTGACGCTTCATGGGTATTTCAAGTGGATAGCCGTCTCTGGAAAAACGTTTCAGCACCAACATACACCGCTCGATGCGTTTCTCGTAAGGCGTACTAAAGGGAAACTCTGCCAAATCGGCTGGATGGCACCCAACGACGTTTTGGCACAGCAGCCCCTCAAGACAGCGGGTTTGGCGCTTGCACGGGCCGAGTATATCGAGACGCTGGCGCCACGACGACCTCCCAGCGCTCATTTGGTCGGCAAATCCCGGCTGTAACGCGGCTTTTTCCTGCAACTGTGCTTCTGATGGCTAATAAAGGGAAGAAACGGGGAATAACGCGCGCCTGCGAAGTGTTATTCGGTGGACGCTGTGCTTTTTCAAACGATTTGCTATCTTGCCAGACCCGCCGCAAGTCCCGGGCTTGCCGTCATTACTATAAGAGAACCCTCCCCATGTCCTCCGTGCCCGCAAGCAGCGCGCAACCGTCGCGCCCGCTGACCCGCAACGACTACAAAACCCTGTCGCTGTCTGCCTTGGGCGGGGCGCTGGAATTTTACGACTTCATCATTTTCGTGTTTTTCGCCACCGTGGTCGGAAAACTGTTCTTCCCCCTTGATATGCCGGAATGGCTGCGCATGATGCAGACCTTCGGCATCTTCGCCGCCGGCTACCTGGCTCGTCCATTGGGCGGCATCATCATGGCGCACTTTGGCGACCTGCTCGGCCGCAAGAAAATGTTCACGTTGAGCATCTTCATGATGGCCGTGCCGACCTTGATCATGGGCCTGCTGCCGACCTACGCGCAGATCGGCCTGTGGGCGCCGCTTCTGCTGCTGTTGATGCGCGTCATCCAGGGCGCGGCCATCGGCGGCGAAGTACCGGGCGCCTGGGTGTTCGTCTCCGAGCACGTACCGCCGCGCCACATCGGCTATGCCTGCGGCACCCTGACCAGCGGCCTCACCGCCGGCATCCTGTTGGGGTCGCTGGTGGCCACCGCCATCAACTCGCTCTACAGCCCGGAACAAGTGTCCGACTACGCCTGGCGTATCCCGTTCCTGCTGGGCGGCGTGTTTGGCCTGCTCTCGGTGTACCTGCGCCGCTGGCTGCATGAGACGCCGATCTTCGCCGAGATGCAGCAACGCAAAACCTTGGCCGCCGAGCTGCCATTGCGCGCGGTGTTGCGCGACCACCGTGGCGCCATCGTGCTGTCGATGCTGTTGACCTGGTTGCTGTCGGCCGGTGTTGTCGTGGTCATCCTGATGACCCCGACCGTGCTGCAAACCGTCTACCACTTCAGCCCGACCATCGCACTGCAAGCCAACAGCCTGGCCATCGTGACCCTGAGCCTGGGCTGCATCGCTTCCGGCGCCCTGGCTGATCGTTTTGGCGCTGGCCGTGTGCTGGTCATCGGTTGCCTGTTGTTGTTGGCAACATCGTGGACGCTGTACCACAGCCTGATCGATCACCCGAACTGGCTCTTCCCGCTGTATACCCTGACCGGCCTGTTTGTCGGGGTGATCGGCGTGGTGCCTTACGTGATGGTGAAAGCCTTCCCGCCAGTGGTGCGTTTCAGCGGGTTGTCGTTCTCCTACAACGTCGCCTACGCCGTGTTTGGTGGTTTGACGCCGCTGGCGGTGTCGCTGCTGATGAAGGAAAGCCCGATGGGCCCTGCCTACTATGTCGCCGTGCTGTGCGTAATGGGGATGCTGGTGGGTGGCTATCTGTGGAAGCGGAGGCGCTAGAACCTTGTGATGACGCTGTGGCGAGGGCACTCGCTCGCCACAGGGTTTATGGTTGGCCAACGATTACAGAGTGTTTCTGAAACACCGCTTCATGCGCTTCAACCTCCTCGCAAGTCCCGGATTTACTGATCTTTCCCCTTCCTGTCAGGTTTTTCACAAATGCTGGCCTTTCATCTAATTGTCACATTGCGGACATAGAGTGTTCACACGGCCTACCGATACTTGGCCCCGATCCAACTATCCCTATCTGCTAGGAGCAAGGCATGAAACTGAAACGTTTGATGGCGGCAATGACTTTTGTCGCTGCTGGCGTTGCGACCGCTAACGCGGTAGCCGCTGGTGTTGACCCGGCAATTCCGGCTTACGCCAAGACCACCGGTGTATCGGGCAACCTGTCCAGCGTTGGTTCCGACACCCTGGCTAACCTGATGACCCTGTGGGCTGAGTCCTATAAAAAGGAATACCCGAACGTCAACATCCAGATTCAGGCTGCCGGCTCCGCCACTGCTCCTCCTGCGCTGACTGAAGGCACCTCCAACCTGGGCCCGATGAGCCGCAAGATGAAGGACACCGAACTGGCGGCCTTCGAGCAGAAGTACGGCTACAAGCCAACCGCTATCCCGGTGGCTGTGGATGCCCTGGCCGTGTTCGTGCACAAGGACAACCCGATCCAGCACCTGACCATGGAACAAGTCGACGCGATCTTCTCCTCGACGCGTCTGTGCGGTGCCAAAGCTGACGTTAAAACCTGGGGCGACCTGGGTGTGACCGGCGACCTGGCCAACAAGCCGGTGCAACTGTTCGGTCGTAACTCGGTATCCGGCACCTACGGCTACTTCAAAGAAGAAGCCCTGTGCAAAGGCGACTACAAGCCAAACGTGAACGAACAACCAGGTTCGGCGTCGGTTGTGCAGTCGATCAGCTCCTCGCTGAACGGCATCGGTTACTCGGGCATCGGTTACAAAACCGCCAGCGTGAAGACCGTGGCCCTGGCCAAGAAAGGCAGCACTGACTTCATCGAAGACAGCGAAGAAAACGCCCTGAACGGCAAATACCCGCTGTCGCGCTTCCTCTACGTGTACGTCAACAAAGCCCCGAACAAGCCTCTGGCGCCGCTGGAAGCTGAGTTCGTGAAGCTGGTTCTGTCCAAACAGGGCCAGGAAGTTGTCGTCAAAGACGGCTACATCCCGCTGCCAGCCAAAGTGGCCGCCAAAGCCCTGGCTGACCTGGGTTTGAAAGAAGGCAACTAAGCCTGCGATACCTGGTGTAGATGCATGCTTTTTTGTGGAGCGGGCCCTGCCCGCGATGCTGGCGACACGGTGTAGCGTTGAAACCGTATTGATGCCATCGCGGGCAAGCCCGCTCCCACATTAACCGTCTACACCCCTAATTTTTTAGTCCGCTGCCAGCTCTGCTCCGCGGCGGATTTCTTGCGTCACTGCATTGTCATCTTTCTGTCATACAGGATCGCTAGGGTGTGCGCATGAATGATCTGGCCAATTCCACCATGACGACGACTTCTCCCCCCAAGCGCATTGATTTCAATACGCCTGAGCTGCAACGCAAGCGCCGCATTCGCGCGCTCAAAGATCGCCTGACCCGTTGGTACGTGTTGATCGGCGGCCTCGCCGTCCTCGGCGCCATCACCCTGATTTTCTTCTTTCTTGCCTACGTCGTCGCGCCACTGTTCCAGGGCGCCTCGCTGACCAAGGAAGATGCGCTGACGCCCGCCTGGATGCAGGACGCCGGCAAGCCGTTGATGATCTCCCTCGAAGAGCAGAACCAGGTCGCCATGCGGGTTTCCGACAAGGGCCAGGCGCTGTTCTTTGATGTGGGCACCGGCGCCGAGCTCAAGCGTGTCGATTTACCGCTGCCCGCCGGTGCCAGTGTTGCGTCCATTGGTGAAGACCAGCCGGGCAGCCCGCTGGTGATCCTGGGTTTGTCGAATGGCCAGTCCCTGGTGTTCCGCCACACCTATAAGGTGTCCTACCCGGATGGCAAGAAAACCATCACCCCGGCGATTGAATACCCTTACGGCGAAACGCCGATCGTGCTCGACGAGCAGGGTCGCCCGCTGGAGCACGTCGCACTTAACGCCACCGATTCCTCGCTGGTCGTTGCCGGTTCCGCAGGTTCCTACTTGAACGTGCTGAGCCTGAGCCGCGAAGAAAACATGATGACTGGCGAAGTCACCAGCGAGCAGAAGCGTATCGAGCTGCCGCAAATGACCGAGCCGGTAAAGGCGATCTTCATCGACCCACGCCAGCAGTGGCTGTACGTGATCAACGGTCGTGCCCTTGCCGACGTCTTCAGCCTGCGCGACAAGAGCCTCAATGGTCGCTACAAACTGCTCGAAGACGGTAATGCCGAGATCACCGCCAGCACTCAGCTGGTGGGCGGTATCTCGCTGATCCTGGGTAACTCCAAAGGCGGCCTGGCCCAGTGGTTCATGGCCCGTGACCCGGACGGCGAGCAACGCCTGAAGCAGATCCGTACCTTCCAGATGGGCACCGCGCCCATCGTGGAAATCACCGCTGAAGAACGTCGCAAAGGCTTCACCGCCCTCGACGCGTCCGGCAAGTTCGGCGTGTTCCACAGCACCGCGCACCGCACGCTGCTGGTCGACCCGGTGGTCGATGGCCAAGGCGTGTTCGGCCTGTCGCCACGCGCCAACCGCGTCATCGTCGAAGCCGGCGGCAAGCTGCAACCGCTGCTGCTGGACAACCCGCACCCGGAAGTGTCCTGGAGCGCGTTGTGGAGCAAGGTCTGGTACGAAAACTACGACGAGCCTAAATACGTCTGGCAATCGACGGCCGCCAACACTGATTTCGAACCCAAGATGAGCCTGGCGCCGCTGACCTTCGGTACCTTGAAGGCCGCGTTCTACGCCATGCTGCTGGCTGCACCGCTGGCCGTTGCTGCGGCGATCTACACCGCCTACTTCATGGCCCCGAGCCTGCGCCGCAAGGTCAAGCCGGTGATCGAACTGATGGAAGCGATGCCGACGGTGATCCTCGGCTTCTTCGCCGGCCTGTTCCTGGCGCCGTATGTCGAAGGGCACTTGCCGGGGATTTTCAGCCTGCTGATGTTGTTGCCGATTGGCATTCTGGTCGCCGGCTTCGTGTTCAGCCGCTTGCCTGAGTCGATCCGCCTGCGCGTTCCGGATGGCTGGGAAAGCGCGATCCTGATCCCGGTGATCCTGTTTGTGGGCTGGCTCTCGCTGTACATGAGCCCGTACCTGGAAACCTGGTTCTTCGGCGGCGACATGCGCATGTGGATCTCCCACGACCTGGGCATCACCTACGACCAGCGCAACGCACTGGTGGTCGGCCTGGCCATGGGTTTCGCGGTGATCCCGAACATCTACTCCATCGCCGAAGACGCCGTGTTCAGCGTGCCGCGCGGCCTGACCCTGGGCTCCCTGGCCCTGGGCGCCACGCCATGGCAGACCATGACCCGCGTCGTCATCCTGACCGCCAGCCCGGGTATCTTCTCGGCGCTGATGATCGGCATGGGCCGTGCGGTCGGTGAAACCATGATCGTGTTGATGGCCACCGGTAATACGCCGGTGATGGAGATGAACCTGTTCGAAGGCCTGCGCACACTGGCGGCCAACGTCGCGGTGGAAATGCCCGAGTCGGAAGTCGGCGGCAGCCACTACCGCGTGCTGTTCCTCTCGGCGCTGGTGCTGCTGTTGTTCACCTTCATCATGAACACCCTCGCCGAGCTGATTCGTCAGCGTCTGCGCAAGAAATACTCGTCGCTTTAAGAAAGGTAGAAGTCTGTGAAACAGAACTCCCTGAATGGATGGTTCAAGAGCGGCGCCCCCGGCGTCTGGATCAGCGGTGGCGCGGTGTCCATCGCGGTCATCATGACCATTGGTTTGCTGGCCGTGATCGCCGTGCGTGGCTTGGGCCACTTCTGGCCGGCTGACCTTATCCAAGCCAACTACAACGTGCCGGGCCAGGAAAACCACATCGTCATCGGCGAAGTGGTGCAGAAAGAAGAAGTGCCGCGCGAGCGCCTGAAAAGCGCTGGCCTGCCGGTGCCCGACCAAGGCCCGGAATTCATGACCCGCGAGCTGATCAAGGTCGGCAACCGCGACCTGAACGGCAACGACTTCACCTGGATCGTCGGCGAGTGGCTCAAGGACCAGACCAAGCCGGCCAACCTGATGGCCATCGAACGCCGTGAATGGGGCAACTTCTACGGCACCCTGGTCAACGTCAAACAGGACGGCAAGGTCATCGCCGAAGGCGAGGCCGCGTGGCCGGAGCTGCAGGCCCGCGTTGACCGCGTGAACAAGCTGGCGGCGCAACTCAAGAGTCTGGAAAAAACCGACATCGGCGCGATCAATGCCGGGCTGGAGCGTATCCGCCTGCACGGTCGCAAGCTGGAGCTGGAAGGCAAGCTCGACGCTACCGCCCAAGCTGATATGGACTCGGACCGCGCAGAACTGAACAACCGCTACAAGGACATCGAAGCGCGCCTGGCGGACCTGCACACGCAGTTCAACCGCGACAGCCTGACGGCGCGCGACGCTAACGGCAAAGAAGTGGAAATCGGCATCGGTAAAGTGGTGCACGCCTACCAGCCGAACGCCATGGGCACGATGACCAAAATCGGCTTCTACTTCAGCAAGGTCTGGGAATTCCTCAGCGATGACCCACGGGAAGCCAACACCGAAGGCGGGATCTTCCCGGCGATTTTCGGCACCGTGATGATGACCCTGATCATGGCGATGATCGTGACGCCGTTCGGCGTACTGGCGGCGGTGTACCTGCGCGAATATGCCAAGCAGAACACCCTGACGCGGATTATCCGCATTGCGGTGAACAACCTGGCGGGCGTACCGGCCATCGTCTACGGCGTGTTCGGCCTGGGCTTCTTCGTGTATGTGCTGGGTGGCTCGGTTGACCGTCTGTTCTTTGCCGAGGCCCTGCCGGCACCCACGTTCGGTACGCCGGGCCTGTTGTGGGCCTCGCTGACCCTGGCGCTGCTGGCGGTGCCGGTAGTGATCGTGGCCACCGAAGAAGGCCTGGCGCGGATTCCCCGCACCGTGCGCGAGGGTTCGTTGGCACTGGGCGCGACCAAGGCAGAAACGCTGTGGAAGATCGTGCTGCCGATGGCCAGCCCGGCGATGATGACCGGCATGATTCTCGCCGTGGCCCGCGCCGCCGGTGAAGTGGCGCCGCTGATGCTGGTGGGTGTGGTGAAACTGGCGCCGTCGCTGCCGGTGGACGGCAACTACCCGTACCTGCACCTGGACCAGAAGATCATGCACCTGGGCTTCCATATCTATGACGTCGGCTTCCAGAGCCCCAACGTCGAAGCTGCGCGGCCGTTGGTGTACGCCACCGCCTTGCTGCTGGTGCTGGTGATCGCCACGCTCAACTTGTCGGCGGTGTGGATCCGTAACCACCTGCGCGAAAAATACAAGGCGCTGGACAGCTAATTGAAGTGAACGCGTACTAAATGTGGGAGCGGGCTTGCTCGCGAATGCGGTGTATCAGAAACACTTGGGCTGGCTGACAGACCGCATTCGCGAGCAAGCCCGCTCCCACACTGAACCGCGCCGGACACAGATTTGAGATAAACCGCCAGGCCCAATCATGGGGCCATCGGTTCAACGAAACGAATTGGTAGCACAGGGAGCATCCCATGCAACACGAAACCCACACCCACGGCATTAACATGTCGGCCCTGGGTCGCGACAAGCAGAGCCTGAGCCTGGCCCAGGAAACCGTGGCCATCGAAGTGCCGGGCCTGAGCCTGTACTACGGTGAGAAGCAGGCGCTGTTCGACGTCAGCATGAACATCCCCAAGCAGCGCGTGACCGCCTTCATCGGCCCGTCCGGCTGCGGCAAGTCGACGTTGCTGCGCACCTTCAACCGCATGAACGACCTGGTCGACGGTTGCCGTGTAGAAGGCGCGATCAACCTCTACGGCACCAACATCTACCGTAAGGGCGAGGACGTGGCCGAGCTGCGCCGCCGGGTGGGCATGGTGTTCCAGAAGCCCAACCCGTTTCCCAAGACCATCTACGAAAACGTGGTCTACGGCCTGCGCATTCAGGGCATCAACAAAAAACGCATCCTCGACGAGGCCGTTGAATGGGCGCTTAAAGGCGCGGCACTGTGGGATGAGGTCAAGGACCGCCTGCACGAGTCGGCCCTCGGTTTGTCCGGCGGCCAGCAGCAACGTCTGGTGATCGCCCGCACCATCGCCGTGGAGCCGGAAGTGCTGCTGCTCGACGAACCCTGCTCGGCACTCGACCCGATCTCCACATTGAAAGTCGAAGAGCTGATCTACGAACTGAAATCCAAGTTCACCATCGTCATCGTGACCCACAACATGCAACAGGCGGCGCGGGTTTCCGACTACACCGCGTTCATGTACATGGGCAAGCTGGTGGAATTTGGCGACACCGATACCCTGTTCACCAACCCGGCGAAGAAGCAGACCGAAGACTACATCACCGGTCGCTATGGCTAGCCCCAGCTGCACGCCGCACGTTTCAAGCGGCAAGTAAAAGCAGTTTGATCAACGACACACATCAGCTTGCAGCTTGTAGCCTGCGGCTTACAGCTTTTGCGGAGCAAACCCATGATTAGCAAAGAAGGCCTTACCCATCACATCTCCGCGCAGTTCAACGCCGAGCTTGAGGAGGTGCGCAGCCACCTCCTGGCGATGGGCGGGCTGGTGGAGAAGCAAGTCAACGACGCCGTCACCGCGCTGATCGAGGCCGACTCGGGCCTGGCCCAGCAAGTGCGTGAAATCGATGACCAGATCAACCAGATGGAACGCAACATCGACGAAGAATGCCTGCGCATTCTGGCGCGGCGTCAGCCGGCCGCGTCTGACCTGCGTTTGATCATCAGCATCTCCAAGTCGGTGATCGACCTGGAGCGCATCGGTGACGAAGCCACCAAGATCGCCCGTCGCGCCATCCAGTTGTGCGAAGAAGGCGAAGCGCCGCGCGGTTACGTGGAAGTGCGCCACATCGGCGACCAGGTGCGCAACATGGTGCGCGACGCCCTCGACGCTTTTGCCCGCTTCGACGCCGAGCTGGCATTGTCGGTAGCGCAGTACGACAAGACCATCGACCGCGAATACAAGACCGCACTGCGCGAGCTGGCCACCTACATGATGGAAGACCCGCGCTCTATCTCGCGGGTCTTGAACATCATCTGGGTGCTGCGTTCGCTGGAGCGTATCGGCGACCACGCGCGCAATATCTCGGAACTGGTGATTTACCTGGTACGCGGTACCGACGTGCGGCACATGGGCCTCAAGCGCATGAAAGCCGAAGTTGAAGGCACAGCCGATCAAATCCCTAATGTTCCGGGCGAATCTGACGATAAGTAAGGTTGCCCGAGAAATTAACGCCCGGCCTTTGGTCGGGCGTTTTCGTTTGCGGCATCTGAATTTTTTGCGCGGCAGGAACAATAAAGTCCTTCTGTGACCCGCGAGTTTTGGCAAAATGCCATCAGTCAGGCGTTTTGCGTGCCGAAGTTTTTATAGGATGAAGGGTCGATGAGTAAAGTCAGTGTATTGGTGGTGGACGATGCCTCGTTTATCCGCGACCTGGTGAAGAAGTGCCTGCGCAACTACTTTCCGGGGATCAAGATCGAAGATGCGGTGAACGGCAAAAAGGCGCAATCCATCCTGATGCGCGAGACCTTCGACCTGGTGCTGTGCGACTGGGAAATGCCCGAGATGTCAGGCTTGGAGTTGCTGACCTGGTGCCGCGAGCAGGCCCATCTCAAAGCCATGCCGTTCGTGATGGTGACCAGCCGTGGCGACAAGGAAAACGTGGTGCAGGCCATTCAGGCCGGCGTCTCCGGCTACGTCAGCAAGCCGTTCACCAACGAGCAATTGCTGAACAAGGTCAAGCAGGCCCTGCACAAGATCGGTCGCCTCGACGCGCTGATCGCCAGTGCGCCGACCAAAATGAATTCGGCTTTTGGCAACGACTCCCTGAGCGCCCTGACCGGCGGCAAGCCTGAAGCCGTGAAACCGGCGCCGGTGGCTGCGCCAAGCAAAGGCCTGCTCAATAGCCCGCCGGTGCAAACGCCAGCGGCATCGCCGGCCGGCGGCCGTGGCCAAGGCCAACTGCGCCTGTCCAGCGGCACCCAGCAATGCGTGATCAAAGCGCTGAGCATCAAGGAAGCGCTGCTGGTGGTGCGCCGTGGTGAAGTCCTGCCGCAGGTACTGGAAAGTGCGGTACTCGATCTTGAGCAAGGCGACAACGCCGAAGTGGCACGCCTCAACGGCTACCTGCACGCCGTCGTCGCCTACGAGCCCAAGCCCGACAGCGACTGGCTGCAGCTGACCTTCCGGTTTATCGACCAGGACGCGCAGAAACTCGACTACATCTCCCGCCTGATCGCACGCGGCACGGCGCAGAAGCACTTTGTGCCGGGTGCGTGATCACAGCGCAGACGCTGTCGATAAACATCACACACTAAATGTGGGAGCGGGCTTGCTCGCGAATGCGGACTCTCAGTCATTGAATGAATCGACTGAACCAGCGCTTTCGCGAGCAAGCCCGCTCCCACAGGTTGATTTTCATTGTTTGGCCGAAGGTGCACGGCCATCAACTTTGCAGATCAATCCAGCAACAGCACCTTGGCCAGCACGATCTTGGGCCCTTTCATCTTCTTGATGATGATTCGCAAGCCTTCAACCTCCAGCACTTCTTCCTCTTCCGGCACGCGTTTGAGGGTGTCGTAGATCAGCCCGGCGAGGGTTTCGGCTTCGATGTGGTCCAGGTCGACGCCCAGCAGGCGTTCCACCTTGAACAGCGGCGTGTCGCCACGCACCAGCAGTTTGCCCGGTTGGTAGGCGAGAATGCCGCGTTCGGCCTTGCGGTGTTCGTCCTGGATATCGCCGACCAGCACTTCCAGCACGTCTTCCATGGTCAGGTAGCCGATGATCTTGCCGTCGGCTTCCTCTACCAGAGCAAAGTGCGCGCCGCCTTTGCGGAACTGCTCCAGCAACTGCGACAACGGCATATGGCGCGATACGCGCTCCAGCGGGCGGGTCAGCTCGGCCAGGTTGAACGACTCGGGGATGTGGTCCAGAGCCGCCAGTTCCAGCAGCAAGTCCTTGATGTGCAGCAGGCCGACAAACTCGTTGCGCACCGCGTCATACACCGGGTAGCGGCTGAATTTGTGGCGGCGGAACAGCGCTAGGATTTCCTTGAGCGGGGCGTTGAAGTCCAGGGTGACCAGGTCTTCGCGAGAGTTGGCCCAGTCCACCACTTCCAGTTCGCCCATTTCCACGGCGGAGGCGAGTACACGCATGCCTTGGTCGCTCGGGTCCTGGCCACGGCTGGAGTGCAGGATAAGCTTGAGTTCTTCACGGCTGTAATGGTGCTCATGGTGCGGGCCAGGCTCGCCTTGGCCGGCAATACGCAAGATGGCGTTTGCGCTGGCGTTGAGCAGGTAAATCGCCGGGTACATCGCCCAGTAGAACAGGTACAACGGCACCGCGGTCCACAGCGACAGCAACTCGGGTTTGCGGATGGCCCAGGATTTAGGCGCCAATTCACCCACCACGATGTGCAGGTAGGAGATCACAAAGAAGGCGGCAAAGAACGACACGCCCTTGATCACTTCCGGCGACTCTACGCCCACCGCGCCCAGCAACGGCTCGAGGATATGCGCAAAAGCCGGTTCACCGACCCAGCCCAGGCCCAGGGAGGCAAGGGTGATACCCAGCTGGCAGGCCGACAGGTAGGCGTCGAGCTGGCTGTGCACGGTGCGCAGGATCTGCCCGCGCCAGCCGTTCTTGTGGGCGATGGCCTCGACCCGGGTGGCGCGCAGTTTGACCATGGCGAATTCCGCCGCAACGAAGAAACCGTTGAGCAGTACCAGGATCAGTGCAAAAAGAATCATGCCGAAGTCGGCGAAGAGTGTGGCGAGGGTGATACCAGGGGAAGGGTCCATGATGGGGTTTTGCAGGTTCCGTGTGTTCAATAAGGAGTGACAGAAGGGCCTGTAAGGCAGGCGCAAGTCGGCCAATGTAGCGGCTGACGGGGCGCTTGCCTAGTGCTCGCTGCCGGGCGGGGCAAGGAATGCGTTCCTGGAAACGATGCAAGTCCAGTATGGGAGCTGGCTTGCCTGCGATAACGGACTGTCAGTTGGCGTATTTTCAGCTGACCCACCGCCATCGCAGGCAAGCCAGCTCCCACACTTAACCCAGCGTCGCTTTCGGGTTATTCATCTGTGCCGATCACCCGCGAACGCGTCACCTGCGTCGGCGGAAAGTGGCAGGTAAACGTGCTGCCATGCCCCAGCACACTGCTGATTTCCAGCCGTGCGCGATGGCGCAACAGCACATGCTTGACGATGGCCAGGCCCAGCCCGGTGCCGCCGGTGTTGGAGTTGCGGCTGGAGTCGACGCGGTAGAAGCGCTCGGTCAGGCGCGGCAAGTGTTTGGCGTCGATGCCGATGCCGGAGTCCTGCACGCTCAGGTGTGCGCCGTGTTCATCGGCCCACCAGCGAATGCGGATATTGCCCTTGTCCTGGGTGTACTTCACGGCGTTGAACACCAGGTTGGAAAACGCGCTGCGCAACTCGCCCTCGCTGCCTTTGAGCAGCACCAGCGGGTCGGCGTCCAGGCTGATCTGCTGCCCGCGCTCGCCGGATAGCGCCTGGGCGTCATTCTTGATGGTCTGCAACAGGCTCTGCACAGCGACGGGATGGTTGTCCGACGGGTAATCGGTGGCCTCAAGCTTGGCCAGCAACAGCAGGTCGTTGAGCAGGGTCTGCATGCGCGAGCCCTGTTGCTGCATTTGCTGCAGGGCGCGGCTCCAGCGCGGGTTGATCTCGTCGACGTTGTCCAGCAGCGTCTCCAGGTAGCCGCAGATCACCGTCAACGGCGTGCGCAGTTCGTGGGAGACGTTGGCGACGAAGTCTTTGCGCATCTGTTCCAGCTGGTGGATGCGGGTCACGTCGCGCACCAGCATCAGGTGCTCGTTGTTGCCGTAGCGCGTCAGGTACAGCTGGATGCGCACGCGGTCATTGGTGGGCGAGGGGATTTCCAGGGCTTCTTCGTAATTGTCCTGCTCGAAGTATTCCTTGAAGCGCGGGTGGCGCACCAGGTTGGTCACCGGCTGGCCGCTGTCCTGGGGCGTCTTGAGGCCCAGCAGGGTTTCGGCGGCGCGGTTCCACCATTCCAGGTTGCCGTCGCTGTCGAGCATGATCACCGCGTCCTTGAGCGCGGCGGTGGATTCCTGCACCCGGTCGATCACCGCCTGCAGACGCCCGCGAACCCGTTGGTCACGACGTTGCAAGTGGTAGATGCTGTCGAACACCTCGCCCCACAGGCCGTAGCCGTCAGGCGGTGCTTCGTCGGGTTTGTGCTGGCGCAGCCATTCATGCAGGCGCAGCAGCTGTTTGAGGGTCCAGCCCAGGTACAGACCGATGCCGACGGCCAGGCTCCAGCCGTATTGGCCGCTGACCAGGCCGACCACCAGGCAGCCGGTGATCAATAACAGCATGTGGCGGATCAGGGTGCCATGCCAGTTCTGGTTCACAATCGGTCCTTCGGACAGTGAAAATTTTCAGGCTGCAAGCTTCAAGTCAGAGCCGATGGGCTTCAACTCCGCTTGTAGCTAACTGCTTTTAGCTGCTTTCAACCTTTGGTTGAAAACCGATAGCCGGTGCCGCGCACGGTTTGTACCAGATTCTCGTAGGCGTCGCCCAAAGCTTTGCGCAGGCGGCGGATGTGCACGTCGACGGTGCGCTCTTCCACATACACATTGCCGCCCCACACCTGGTCCAACAGTTGGCCACGGGTGTAGGCGCGTTCCTGGTGGGTCATGAAAAATTGCAGCAGACGGTATTCGGTCGGGCCCATCTCGGCTGGCTTGCCATCGATGGTCACGCGGTGGCTGATCGGGTCCAGGATCAGGCCGTCGACTTCGATCGGCGCTTCGCCATCGGTAGGGCCAGCACGGCGCAGCACGGCCTTCAGGCGGGCAACCAGCTCGCGTGGGGAAAATGGCTTGGTGATGTAGTCATCGGCGCCAACTTCCAGGCCCTGGATCTTGTTGTCCTCTTCGCCTTTGGCCGTGAGCATGATGATCGGGATGTCCCCGGTCAGCTCGTCACGCTTGAGGCGGCGTGCCAGCTCGATGCCGGAAGTGCCGGGCAGCATCCAGTCCAGCAGGATCAGGTCCGGCTTGCGGTCGACGATAATGGCATGGGCCTGCTGGGAGTTCTCCGCCTCCAGGCAGTCATAGCCGGCCATTTCCAACGCAACGGCGATCATCTCGCGAATGGGCGCTTCGTCGTCAACGATCAGAATGCTCCTGCCAACCATGCCTAAATCCTCTTGTCATTTAACTGTCTTGCGCCGCATTAGATAACGGAATTATTGCAGTCGTGTGACAGTAATTTAGTCGCTTGGGCAATTCTCGGCACTCTGGACTACCCTTTGGGTCCGAATCCTGACAACCACAAAAGGAAGGTTCCGATGACTCACAGTACTTTTTCCTGGAAAGCCCTGCTGGTAACGGCCGCGTTGACGCTGCCGACACTGGCGTTTGCGGCGGAGCCGGCGATGACCAAAGACGGCATGCTGGTGGACCACAAGGGCATGACGCTCTACACCTTTGCCAAGGACTCGGGTGACAAGTCCATGTGCAACGACAAGTGCGCCACCAACTGGCCGCCGTTGATGGCCGAATCCACCGACAAGCCGATGGGCAAGTGGACCGTCATCACCCGTGATGATCAAAAAAGCCAATGGGCCTACAGCGGCAAGCCGCTTTACACCTTCGTGATGGACAAGAAGGCCGGTGACATGACCGGTGACGGCAAAATGGACGGTGCCTGGAAGGTCGCCAAGCCCTGATCACCTAACGGCCAGCGAGCTGGTTGTGGCGAGCAGGCCGGTTAAAGCAACGGGCTTGTCGTGGGCTGAGGGCCTGTCGTGGCGAGCGGGCTTGCCCCGCGTTGGGCTGCGAAGCAGCCCTGAAACCTGACGCCTCGGTCTCTGTGACAACACACAGTGGCCCTGAGAGGGGCCGCTACGCGGCCCAACGCGGGGCAAGCCCGCTCGCCACAACAAGCCCGCTCCCCACAGGGTCAACGAAACGCGTAATCCGCCACGATCCCGACAAAAATTGCCAACCCGGCCCAGTGGTTGTGCAAAAACGCCTTGAAGCATTTCAGCCGGTCCTTGTCGCGGGTGTACCAGAACTCCCAGGCAAAGCAGCCTGCCGCCGCCAGCAACCCCAGGTGGAACCAGCCGCCCAACTCGAACCGCATACCCGCCAGCACCAGGCAGACCAGCGACAAACCTTGCAACGTGAGGATGATCACGCGGTCGGCATCGCCGAACAGAATGGCAGTGGATTTCACGCCGATCTTCAAGTCGTCGTCGCGGTCGGTCATCGCGTAATACGTGTCATAGCCCACCGTCCACAACAGGTTGGCGATGTACAGCAGCCACGCCGTGGCAGGCAGGTGACCGGTCTCAGCGGTGAACGCCATCGGCATGCCCCACGAAAATGCCGCGCCCAGTACCACTTGCGGGTAATAGGTGTAGCGCTTCATGAACGGGTAGCTCGCCGCCAACGCCAGGCCGCCGAGTGACAGCAGGATGGTGGTGGCGTTGGTCAGCAACACCAGCAGGAAGCTGATGCCCATCAGCACCGCAAAAAACACCAGCGCCTCTTTGGAACTGATCTTGCCGCTCACCAGTGGGCGTTGTTCGGTGCGTTTCACGTGGCCGTCGACCTTGCGATCGGCCCAGTCATTGATCACACAGCCACCGGCGCGGGTCAGCACCACGCCGAGCACGAAAATCACGATATTGAGCAAGGACGGCGAGCCCTTGCCGGCAATCCACAGCGCCCACAGCGTCGGCCACAACAGCAGGTAAATGCCGATGGGCTTGTCCATGCGGGACAACTGAATGAAATCCCAGGCCCTGGGGTTCAGGTGGTTCAGGGATTTGAGCAGACGTTGATACATCAGTAGTTCTCCGCACGGTCATGCAACGCCTGCCAGAAGCCCGGCAGGAAAATTTCCGCCACCAGCACGCTCAGCGACCCGCGATCAAAGCGCGAGCGGCGTCCCCATAACCCGTCGGCCTGATCCGCAGTCGGCAGCCATTGCCGTGGGTAGTGGCACACCTCGATGGCCTGGCGGGTGAAGGCGTGGTCGCAAAACAGCAACTCGCCCAGCGAACGGCTGCCCAGTTCGTCCATGTGCAGCCCGTCGCCTTGCAAGGCACTGCGCGCCGCCACGCTACGCGCGAACACCCACGGCTGACCATGGCCGCGCAGATACACCTCGCGCACCCAACCGACAGTGGCCGGGGCCAGGTTCAGCGCCGCGCATTCATCGTCGCGCAGCGCTTGCCAACCTTCGAACAGCGGCGTCACGCTGAAGCCATCGTCGGACAGCCCCGTCAGCCGGCGCGTCAGCGAGCCTTCGTCGAACAGCCAGTCAAGGGTCAAGGGCGCGGGCAGTGGGCTCAGGAGGCTCTGGGTCAGCCATTGGCAAGCATCGGGAGGGGCGATTGAGTGCGGCACGGTGAGTCAGTATCGGCAGCAAAAGAGGCGGCGAGCTTACCATGGCATCCTGAGCTTTTGCCGGGCTGAACCGGCCGTTTGCGCCGAACATGCTTGCATCTGCCGGCTCCGATCAGTACAAAACGCCCTGAGCCGCACGGCAGCGTTGGTCTATCGACCGTCGGCCAAGATGCCTGGACCCTGAGGAAGCAAGTAATGAAGAAGTGGCAATGTGTAGTCTGCGGCCTGATCTATGACGAAAAAGACGGCTGGCCGGATGACGGTATCGCACCGGGCACCCTGTGGCAGGACGTTCCGGAAGACTGGCTGTGCCCGGACTGCGGCGTGGGCAAAATGGATTTCGAAATGATCGAAATCGGTTAATCATCGATTTTTGAAACGTACTTCAAGGAGAAAGGAATGAACGCACCTGTCGTGATCATCGGCACAGGATTGGCCGGTTACAACGTGGCCCGGGAGTTTCGCAAGCTCGACAGCGAGACCCCGTTGCTGCTGATCACCGCAGATGACGGGCGCTCCTACTCCAAGCCCATGCTCTCCACCGGCTTTGGCAAGAACAAGGAAGCCGACGGCCTGAGCATGGCCGAACCGGGCGCCATGGCCGAGCAACTCAAGGCCGAAGTGCGCACCCACACCCGCATCAGCGGCATCGACCCGGGCCACAAACGCCTGTGGATCGGCGAGGAAGCGGTGATCTACCGCGACCTGATCCTGGCCTGGGGCGCAGAAACCGTGCGTGTCCCGGTTGAAGGCGACGCGGCTGAGCTGATTTTCCCCATCAACGACCTCGAAGATTACGCACGCTTTCGTGCCGCCGCCGCCGGCAAACGCCGGGTGCTGCTGCTCGGCGCCGGGCTGATCGGCTGTGAGTTCGCCAACGACCTGATCCTTGGCGGCTACGAAATCGACCTGGTGGCGCCGTGCGAGCAGGTCATGCCGACCCTGCTGCACCCGGCGGCAGCCGCTGCCGTGCAGGCCGGGCTGGAAAGCCTTGGCGCGCGTTTCCATCTGGGCCCGGTGCTCAATCGCCTGCAGCGCACGGCTGACGGCCTGGAGGCTCACCTGTCCGACGGTGAAGTGATTCACTGCGACCTGGTGGTTTCGGCCATCGGCCTGCGCCCACGGGTGGACTTGGCCGCCGCCGCCGGCCTGCAAATCAACCGTGGAATCATGGTCGACCGCCACCTCAAGACTTCCCACGCCAACATCTACGCGTTGGGCGACTGCGCCGAGGTCGATGGCCTGAACCTGCTCTATGTGATGCCGCTGATGAGCTGCGCCCGCGCCCTGGCCCAGACCCTGGCCGGCAACGCCACGGCCGTGAGTTACGGGCCGATGCCGATCACCGTGAAAACCCCGATCTGCCCACTGGTGGTTTCGCCACCGCCACGCGGCACCGAAGGCGTGTGGAGCGTCGAAGGGCAGGGCGCCGACATCAAGGCCTTGTGCCGCGACGCCAGCGGCCGCCTGCTCGGCTACGCGCTGACCGGCAGCGCCGTGATGGAAAAACTGGCCTTGAACAAAGAACTTCCGCCGTTACTGGCGTAAATACCGGTCGTTCTGTCGGAATCAGCACGTTCTTACCTCTATAAAGGTCGCCACGAGACTGGCGGAGCGTGCGAGGGCATGCCATCCTCACTCCCGTCTGCCGCAGAGTAGAGCCTGCGGCGCCTTGGGCGCTGCTCCATAAGAGAGCAGCACGGACATAACAACAAAAAACCGTCAAAGAGGCTTCACTTATGCGTAAACCAGAACTCGCAGCCGCCATCGCTGAAAAAGCGGATCTCACCAAAGAACAGGCCAACCGCGTCCTCAACGCCGTTCTCGAAGAAATCACCGGCGCCCTGCACCGCAAGGACAGCGTCACACTGGTTGGATTCGGCACCTTCCTGCAACGCCACCGCGGCGCCCGCACCGGCAAAAACCCGCAAACCGGTGAGCCGGTGAAGATCAAGGCGAGCAACACCGTTGCGTTCAAGCCGGGCAAGTCGCTCAAAGACAGCGTCAACCCGTAAGAGCGGTACCGTCTGAAGGGAGGCGGGTTGGAAAAAAATGGGCACGCCGACTGGGTTGGGTGCTCATTTTTTGTGGGGACGAGCAATCAATGCTTCTTTTTATTTTCATCCAGATAGAAATTCAAATGTTTCTTTGGTCTTTCTTGAAAGGCGCGTGCCTTACCGAATTTATAAGCTTCATCAAAGTATTTATACGCCCCGGCACTTCTTCCCAGTTCGAGAGATACCATCCCCACATTAATTAATGGACCAGTATCTATATCCGACTCTGCCCTCAAGAGTCTTTTGAGCCCATGGCTCGGCTGCGTTGAACTCGCCATTTTCGAAGTGAAGGTTGAAGAGGGAGCCAGTGACCCAAGACGATAAGGGGGTCCACTCAGGCTTTGGTTCCGGCAGTAAACTCCATGCCTTTTGGTGTAGGGCGTGCGCTTCAGTTTTAAGGTTTTGTTCATCGAGATCGTTACCTGCCGCCATAGTGACCATGATCTCATCTGTCAGTGTTGGATTCTCGTCCGCCAATAATCCTTAATAATATTTAGGCTTTTCTGCGGGGCCGATAAAGTCACCGGGGTCTTTGTACCTGTCAGTCAGCAGCGCGCCTTTGGATCGGTTGTGGGAATAATATTCCAGCTCGTAGTTATCAGGGTCACGCATCCAACCCCTTACTTCTTTTGTTGTACAACCGCAGCCCATCCCACATGAACGTGGTTTCACCCAACGGATACCCATCGCTTCCATGCTCGGTTTTTTCAACCCGTCGCCCCAGCGGGTCGTAGACCATCCTGACCATGCTGCCGCTTCATTACGCACTTCAACCAACCGGCTTTCGGCGTCATACACAAACCGCTGCACGCCGCGTTTGGCGCTGCGTTTTTCGATCATCCGTCCAAACGCATCGTAGCGATAACGCTTGTCCTGATAGGTCAGCAGCTTGTTATGCACCACCAACCCGGCGCCCGTCTGCGGGCCGTCGAGCAGGTTGTCGGCGGGGTCGTATTCGAACTGCTTTTGCGTCGCCGCAGGCATCAGCGATGGCTGGCTGTTAAGGCGGCGTTGGCGTGAGCGCAGGCGGCCGCTGCGGTCGCGTTCGAAATCGCTGATCACCTGGCCGTCGAGGTTGATCTGGTGCAGGTGGCCGCCGGCACTCGCTCGGCGAGCAACTGACCGTGGACTTCGTAGGCGAAGCGCAGGGCTTGGGAATTGCCAAAGGGTAGGGATTTATTTGATTGTAAATTTAGATGTTTCCCACTTAACTGCTCATCAGCAAGCTTGGGTGATGGTATGGAAGGTCTTTTTATCTTCATCAAAAAAAAGGTAAGCCTGTGCGCTGTCGTGGCTCAATTCGCTAATGTCGAGCTGCCCCACGAAAACCATCGGCTTTCCACTTTCTATTGGCCATTCGGGGCTTTGAAGCCATTTTGGCTGTGTTTTCAAACACCGGAAATCAGTTTTTATTTTTTCCTTCAACCACGACTGCAAATCTTTCGGACTCAGACTTTTTTGCTCTTCGATTAGGTTCGATAGATAGTCGGATGATAGGGACAGCCACTTTGGTTGAACTTTTAGCGTCAGGTTAAATAGATTTTCGTACTTTTTTTCCACCGTGTGAGTAATGCCATGCTTGCTCAGAACACCCGACAGAAGCGTTTGAACATTGTAAATGCACTCAAAATTTCCAAAGTCCTGACTGATTGCATAGGTATAGAGATCAGGTTCACTGACGTACGCTGGCAAGTTTTTCTCAGCTTTCAGCAACGCTTCGACAGTTGCATCTGCGTAGACTTTTTCTTCGAATTCCTTGGGTGAAATAGAGCCTTCGACGAATTTTTTAATGATGTCTATAGCGGTCATTACTTGCTTCCTAACTGTCTGAATTCATCCAGTGCTGCGTGCTGCTCGCGAGTGACCTCACGCAGGTTTCGAGGATTGTTCACATCCCTACCACCGTTTCTTTGAGGGTTGTGGTGATGCAATTCCATTGAGTTGCCGTTGGCGTCCAGGGGTGCCGAACCACGCTTCATACGGCTCATGTTAGACGGACTGAATTCGCCAGATGTTTTTGAAGCTTCATAGCGGTTTTTCCAATACCGATTTCTTACCACATCCCAAGCCGGAGCTTTGCCGTTAGGCAACGGTTTGTCTATGGCTTGGCCGCGTTTCCAGCGTTTGAACTGAACGCAACTCCAACCCCAAGGATCGATCCAGCCGACGGGATTTGGGCTGTATTGATAGAGGTTCAGTCCTCCCGCCAACCCAATCGGATCCGGCGTCGTAAACCGCCCCACATCCGGATCATAAAACCTGAACGTATTGAAATGCAGCCCCGTCTCCCGGTCCAGATACTGGCCCTGAAACCTTAGATTTTGCTCCTCGATGTAATAAGGCTCGCGCACCTCTTCCAGCGTGTTGCCCCACACCCGATAAGTCGCCTGCCAGACGCTGTGTCCGTCAGCTTCGGTCAGTTGCTCCGGCAACCCGTTCAGGTCGTTGTGGTAGTAACGAATTTTCTGCAGTGGGCCGTCACCGTCGACGCGGGCCAACGGTTGATAGCCGCCGTCGTCTTCATACACATAAAGACTGGTTTGACTGTGCTTGTGCTCCTGCAACAACCGCAGCCCATCCCACATGAACCGGGTTTCCCCCAACGGATACCCATCGCTGCCGTGCTCGGTTTTTTCAACCCGCCGCCCCAGCGGGTCGTAGACCATCCTGACCACGCTGCCGCTTTCATTACGCACTTCAACCAACCGGCTTTCTGCGTCATACACAAACCGCTGCACGCCGCGTTTGGCGCTGCGTTTTTCGATCATCCGTCCAAACGCATCGTAGCGATAACGCTTGTCCTGATAGGTCAGCAGCTTGTTATGCACCACTAAGCCGGCGCCCGTCTGCGGGCCGTCGAGCAGGTTGGCGGCGGTGTCGTAGGCGAAGGTTTCGCGCTGGCCGTGCAGGTTGTCCTGGCTTGCGATGATGCGGCCGGTGGCGTCGTAGTGCAGCAGTTGACGATGTTGCGCGGCGGGTTGCTGGTCGAGTTTGCCGATCAGGTTGTCGGCGGGGTCGTATTCGAACTGCTTTTGCGTCGCTGCAGGCATCAGCGATGGCTGGCTGTTAAGGCGGCGTTGGCGTGAGCGCAGGCGGCCGCTGCGGTCGTATTCGCTGCGGGTGCTGAGCTGGCCTTGGGTGCGCAGCACTTCGCGGTGCAGGCGGTCGCGTTCGAAGTCGCTGATGACCTGGCCGTCGAGGTTGATCTGGTGCAGGTGGCCGCTGCCGTAGTACAGGCGATTGAGCCAGCGCCCGTCCGGCAGTTGGGTCTGGATCAGGTTGCCGAGTTCGTCGTAGTGATGTTGCAGCTTGCCGCCGGCACTTTGTTCGGCAAGCAACTGGCCGACAGCGTCGTAGGCGAAAGCCAACGCCTGGGCATTGCCTTGCAGATCAGTGAAGGTGACCGCCGTGAGCTGATCCACCGCATCGTAGCTGTACTCAGTGCGGCCATCGTCGGTGGTCTTGGCGACCAGTCGGCCGACCGCATCACGCTCCAGCCGATGAACGATAGGCGCTGGCGGCGTTTCGGGGACCACCGCCAAGCCATTGCCATAAGGCGCCGGAACGGCAGTCACCGCTGTGATGTTGTCCAGCCGGTCGTAGTCGTAGCGCTTGGCGCTGCCGTCGAGGTCTTGCTGTTCAGCCAGCCGATCGCCGGCATCCCACGCAAACCGATAGCTTTCACCGTTTTCATTGACCAACGCTTGCAGACGCCCGTAGCTGTCGTAGCCGAACTGCACCTGGCGACCATGGGCGTCGGTGCGCTGGCGCACCTGGCCACGCCGGTTATGTTGATAGAGCGTGGTGTGCCCGGCGGGATCGGTATAGCCCACCAACTGCCCGCTGGCATCGCGCTGGAAATGTTCGGTGCGGCCGTCCGGCAGTTGGCTGCTGAGCAATCGGCCCTGGGCGTCGTAGCTGAATTGGGTACGTTCACCGAGGGCATCGGTGATGAGCTGCAAATAACCGCGCTCGTCGTAGCTGAAGCGCGTTGGGTAGCCCGAGCAATCAATATGCTCGACCAGTTGCCCGAACGGGTTCCAGCGCAGTTGTTTGCTTTTGCCGGTGGCGTCGATGATTTCCACGACCTGGCCGTGGGCGTCATAACGATAGCGGGTGATGTAACCCAGCGGATCGGTCTCGGCGATGCAGTTGCCGCGCGGGTCATAGCGATACTGCCAACTGTTGTCGGCGGCGTCGGTCTCCACCAGCGGTAACGCCCAGTGCTCCAGCCATAAGGTGGAGTCGCTGCGCCCGAGCGGGTCGGTTTCGCCGATCAGGTTGCCGCTCTCATCGTAGCTGTACTCATAGCGGCCGCCTTGCGGGTCGGTGGCGCCGAGCAACTGGCGTTCGTCGTTCCATTCGAACAGCCAGGTCTGGCCGAGATTGTCGCTGTATTGAATGATCTGGTACTGAGTGTTCCAGTGCCGAGTGCTGACGCGTTGCAAACCGTCGGTGATGCGGGTCAGGCCCGCCTGCAAGTCGTAGTCGAACTGGTAGGCGTCGCCCTCATCGGTCCAGTGCCGGACCACACGCCATTCCAGGCCTTCAATCAACGCCCACTCATAGAAGCAGCGCAACCCGGTGGGCAATTGATGCTCAACCATGCGCCGCCCGGCATCGTAGGCGAAGCGTCGCTGCACCTGGCCGGTTGCGTCGCGCACCTGCGCCAGATTGCCCTCGGCGTCATAGCCATAACTGACCAGCAATTCACGATGTTGATCCGGATAGAGGCGTTCGATGTGGGTCACATGGCCCTGATCACGGATCAGCTCAACCTGCACCAGATCGAACGTATCGCGCAGATGCACCAGGCGCCCGGCGTCGTCATAGTCGAGATAAATGCGGTTGTCGTTACGGTCACCCAACTGGCTCAGGCGCAGTCGCGACGGGTTTGCCGGTGTCGGCTCGAACAAGCGGTACACGCCGTCGTCACTTTCGATCAGCAACTGCCCATTCAGGTGTCGCCGTACCGCGAGCCCTTCACCGGCACTGAATTCTGCGCCGCCCAACGGAATCGAACCCATGTCGATGGGCCGGCCCTGTTCATCGGTGTAGACCAGCGTTTCGCCGCCCTCGGGATGCGGCTGGATGTCGACGCACACCTCGAAGGCCACACTCCAACCGGCACCGAACAGGCTGCCTTGGCGTTCGTCGCGGCTGTTGTAAAAGCGCTGCCAGTCAATCGGGAGGATACCCGGCAGCACGAAATCCAGTTCCTCGACATCGCCGAGTATCTTCGCGCCCGTCGCAGCATGCACCGGGTTCGACGAGCCCATCGCGGCGTTGGCCGCAGCCCCCATCGCACTGCTGATTGCCATCGAGGTCGCGCCGCTGACCAACATGCACGGCAACTTGCTGAAGAACTTGCCCTTGCTGCCCTTGAGCATCAACAACGCCGTGACCGCCAGGCCGACACCCGGGGTCTTGCCGCTGCGAATTTCACGCACCACCACCGAGCCGCCGCCGATGGCCACGTTGGATGAGATCAAGCCGGACGACACCACCGTCGCATCGCAGGTACTGCGATCACCGCTGCGCACGGCAGGTTGACCATTGACCGTAACCTTTTCCGAACCTTCGGCAAGAAACTGCGGCGGCATTGGCGGGTGCTTCATGCACACGACCAGGTCCAGCGGCTTCGGCACGGCGCCCGGCGCGGGCGTCGCGACGGTGGGGCGCCACATCTGCGAGAAGAAACCTTCGGCCATGTCCAGGTAGCTGGGTTCTGGTTCAGGCTTGGACGCTTCCAGCTCGGTGCCGGCCGGTGTGACATGGGAGCTGATCGCCCCGGCCGCGCGGGCGGCAGGCAGGTTATTGGTGAGGGTATCGGTGGAACCGGTGAGAATGTTCGCCTGCACCGAGGGAGGAAACAGGGCGTTGCTAAAGGCATCGCATATCTTGGTCAGGCCTTTGTCCGCACCACTCTTGCTCATGGCGAGGCCGACAATCGTGCCCACTACCGCGCCCAGCACGAAGCAGCCGAGGCCGCCGGTGGCCACAGTAATGCCGGTGGCTGCCACCACGGCAGCCGTCGCCACCGCAGTGATCGCGATATTGGCCGCCACTTCCAGCACACCACCGAGGATGTCCGCCATCATCGAGGTGTGGGACAGCGCATCGCCCATTCGGGCCGCCCATAACGCGTCAGACATGCAGGCTGCTCATCAAGAAATAGCGTCGAACGACAGTGAGTTCTTAATCGTCGCCCAATGCGCCGCCTCGGCATCCCCAAGCGTGTCCGCCTTCACATAACTCAAGGCGAGCATCTTGCGCGTTCCCGGCAACACCAAGGCCAGTTGATACTGGAACACTTTGTCGTTGCCCTTGTTGAACTGGCTGCGC
This sequence comes from Pseudomonas sp. MF6747, assembly GCF_963890955.1. NCBI lineage: Bacteria > Pseudomonadati > Pseudomonadota > Gammaproteobacteria > Pseudomonadales > Pseudomonadaceae > Pseudomonas > Pseudomonas sp. MF6747. Next base: position 2,467 of record NZ_CAWPSZ010000053.1, on the reverse strand, counting down.
AGCTCGATGCCTTCCACTTCCTGGGCTGCACCCAAACGCACGGAAACGCTCGGCTGGCAGCGCAAGTCCTGCACCTGTTTTTCCAGGCGCTTGAGCTGGTCGTCGAAATTGCTGTGCAGGGTTTCGCCGTCGGTGAGGAAGCTGCGGCTGATGATCAAGGACGTGCCCAGCTCAGGGAACTTGAGGATGTTGATCGACGCGTCTTGCAGCTCGCCCGCAGGCAGTTGGAACTGGAATTCGTTGATTCGGTACGTCATGGCAAACGGGTCTCGTCAGGAGCTTTTAGGCGCGGGGAAGACGGCTTCAATATTGGCGTCGATGCTTTTTTTGATGCCCTGGCCATCGGGCGTGGCGCCGGGCCCGTGTTCGTTATTCAGATGCAGTACGCCGCCGGTGTTGAACTCGGCATCGCCGCTGGCATAAAAGCTGATATTCACGCCGGTGAGGTTGATCTGCCCACTGGCGTTCAGCTCCAGGATGCTTTTGCCGCAGACCAGGCGCAGGTTTTCACCCACTTCGATGATGTAGCTCTGGCTGATGCTGTCGGTCTTCCTCTGACCGACCAAGAGGACGTCCTGCTGCTTGACGATGCGCGTACGGTTATTCCCGATGGTCACCGTCTCGTTATGCCCGATGCTCTTGTTGCGGTCATGCCCCACCGAGTGGCTTTCATCCACCTCCACCACGATGTCCTGATTGCGCTCGGCATGGATATACAACTGCTCCAGACCCTTCTTGTCCTCCATGCGGATTTCATTGAAGTTGGCCGGCGTGCCGCCCTTGCTCGAACGGCTTTTCATGCCGCTCTGTGTGGCGTTTTCCGGCAGGTCGTAAGGCACCGTCTGCTCGGCGTTGTACACCCGGCCGGTGATGATCGGCCGGTCCGGGTCTCCTTCCAGAAAGCTCACGATCACTTCCTGGCCGATACGCGGGATCTGCATCGAGCCCCAGTTTTTACCGGCCCAGGATTGCGAGACACGAATCCAGCACGAGCTGTTTTCGTTGGATTGGTCGTGGCGGTCCCAGTAGAAGTGCACCTTTACGCGGCCGTATTGGTCGGTCCAGATTTCCTCGCCTTTGGGGCCGACCACCAAGGCGGTCTGCGGGCCTTTGACGATTGGTCTGTGGGTGTTTGCCAGCGGGCGGAAGCTTTGCTGGGCGTCGATGCACGTGAGGCTGCTTTCGAATTGCGCCGAACCCGAGCCGCCGCCGCTTTCCAGGCTTTCCTGAACGATGTAATAGCGACAGCCGACGATCAGGTATTCGCGGTTCTGGTCCTGGCGGCTGAAGCCGGTCAGGCTGAACAGGTGGCCTGAGCCGAGGCCACGCGCATTGCCGCTGAACTCGATCTGTTCATGCAGGGTTTGCAGGGCTTCGATGCGAGTGCGCGCATAGTGCTCGCCGTCTTCGCTTTGCACATAGGTGCCGGGGTAGTCGTACAGCGGATAGTCGCCGGCAGTGTGAGGGCGCGGCATCGCCGAGCGCACGTCGATGCTGGCGCTGGGGCGCTGGAAGTCATAGTCGTTGAGCTCCAGTGAGCCCGGTTGCACTTCGTGCGCCAGGTGCCAGTTGTGCATGTGGTCGCGTTCGCGCTGCTGCTCGTCCTTGGGGTAATACGGAATCGACGCGTAGCCCGGCACCTTGGTGTGGGCGCCATAGGCGTCGGCCAGCACCAGCACATGGCGGTCCGGTTCATGGCGGAAGAAGTAGTAAATGCCTTCCTGCTCCATCAAGCGGCTGACGAAATCGAAGCTGGTCTCGCGGTACTGCACGCAGTATTCCCACTCGCGGTACGGCCGGCTCAGGGCGTCTTCGAAGTCGGAAAAACCCAGGTCGCGAAACACCTGCTTGATGATCTGCGGGATGCTCTGGTTCTGGAAAATCCGGCAGTCCGAAGTGCGGCTCAGCAGCCAGAACCACGGGCGCAGCGTCACCTGATAACTGGCGAACTGGCCTTGGTCGATGTTCTGACTGCACCGTGCGACGATGCCGTGGAAGTGCCGCTCGCCACCGTCCGCCAGTTGCAGGCCGACGCTCATCGGCTTGCCCAGCAACTGGTTGAGGTCGATGTTGGCGTCCAGCGAGGTCAGTTGCAGCTCATAGTTGAACAGCCGCCCCAGCTCTTCGCCGCCGCCCATTTCATTGAGCAGCAGCACATCCGGCCCGAGAGGGCTGGTGACTTTGGCCAGGCGTGAGGCTTGGTTGAATAGCATCGGTTAACCCGTAAATTGCGTAATAACTGTAGGAACCGGCTCCAACTGTGGGAGCGGGCTTGCTCGCGAACGCGGTGAATCAGTCACCGGATGCATCAACTGATACGCCGTCTTCGCGAGCAAGCCCGCTCCCACAGTTTTGATCGCATTCCGTCAGGTCAATCGTTGAAGTCGTAGTGCAATTCGTTATCCCGCGTGCTGATCCGCACGCCCGCCAGCGCCTTGCCTTCGAGCATGCGGGTGAGGAACTCGCG